>DATKLM010000191.1:0-9258 GCA_035542415.1 Spirochaetia bacterium | reverse complement strand
CGCGGCGAAGGAGGTTGGCCGCCATGCGGCTTCCCATGATGCCGAGCCCGATGAAGGCCGCCCCCTCCGGTCCTGTCATTCGATGCTCCGCTCCCCGGAGGCAACCGCCGCCCGCAGCCGGGCGGCAGAGGGGGGCACGGGCAGCCGGTCCGAGCCAAGAACGTCGTCAGGCTTGGAGATTTCTCTTCCGTAATAGTCTGAGCTGGAATCAAGATCCACCTCCAGGGAGACACCCTGGAGGCTCACACCGGCAAAGATGCCGCGGCTTCTGGCGTAGGAATAGATTTCCGCTTTCATGTCCGCGTCCGTCACCGCGCCGGCCTCCCTCCCGACGGATCCGGCAGCAAGGGACGCTGCCACGCCAAGCGTGTATTTACCCTGCAGAACGCTTTCCACGCTGCGGCGGGTGCGGAAGAAGAGGACGATGTCGGATGACTGGATCCCTGCCTGCCACCCGATGCTGGCCCCGGACATGGTGAGGAAAAGGGGCAGGCTCCACGCGCCGTCGCTCCCCCGCGTCATGAGCACGCCGGTGCCGCGCTGGCCCCCGATGACGAAGCTCGCTTTCTTCACATCCGGGAAGATCCCCAGGCCGTATATGGTTTTCATCAGCTCCCGGGTGACGTCCCGGTCCCGGCTGGAGGTCAGGGCCTGGAACACCTCGACGGCGTCATCAACCTTCCGCGCCTGGGCGCGCTGCGCTGCCGCGGGGCCGGCGGCCGTGAGCGCAAGCGCGCAGACCGAGAGCAGGGTCGCGGTGAATCGTCTGCCCATGAGCGAGTTCCTCCCGAACGGCCGAACGCCCGGCGTCTCACGGCTCCCGTGGAGGCCGCGGGCGGCGCGGAATGACTTCCCGTTTCATAAAGTACAATTGCCGTGTGCCCGCCGCATAGGGAAAAGTCTCCGGCACTTTGTTCCGATAAGACTACCAGGGGGGAATCCGTGACCATTCTCGGCAGGAAGCAGCCTCCTGCGATCCTGGCACTCGCGTCCGCGCTGCTCGGTCTCTGCCTGCTCGTGCTCGGCTCCACCATTGCCGCGGCGGCCGGGGCCACCGCCTTTGTTGCCGCCCCGGGCCGCTTTCTTCTGGGCGGCTTTTCCTGGGCCGCGCTCTTCGTGCCGGTCTACCTCCTTGCCGGCGCCGCGCTCCTCCTTGCGCCGATGTTCCGCCGCCGGTCCGCGGTTCTCCTGATGTTCTCCATCATTCCCTTCCTCACGCTGAGCCTCATCTTCCACGTTCTTCGCGCGCCGGGGTCGGTCCTTCCCCAGTTGCTCGTCGATTCCTTCGGCCTCGTGCCGTCCGCGCTGCTCCTGTTCCTCCTCCTTGCCCTGGAGATGATTTTCTTCCTCACGGTGCCGGTCGGGCGGGTCTCCGCGCGCCGCGGCGCATCGTCCAAGCCGGCCCGCAAGCCGCTTGCGCTTCCGCTGATCGCGTCTCCCCAGCCCGTCGTGGAGGCACGCAAGCCTGCGGCGGTTGTCCAGGCTGAAGTTCCCGAAAAACCGCATGAAAGAAAGCCGCCTGCAGTTGAGAAGGAACAGCCGCCGGTCCGCGAGCGCAGGCGCCCTCCCGAGCCGGCCAGGGTGCCCGGCCCCGAGCGGGAGCAGGCGGAGCTTCCCTTTCCCGCGGACGGGGGCCCCCGGGCGGCGTACGGCATCCCGGTCCACCGAGTGCTGAAGAGCCGGGAGGACGACCCGTACTGGGTGATCGACGAGGAAACGAAGCGCGCGTCCCGCATCCTCACCGACGCTCTCAAAGAGTTCAACATCGAGGCTGAAGTCACGGGCATCAGGAAGGGACCGGTCATCACGCTGTTTGAGGTGCTGCCGGCCCCCGGGGTACGGGTGTCCAAGATCGCCAACCTCGCGGACAACATCGCGCTGCGCCTCGCCGCGCCGAGCGTGCGCATCGTGGCGCCGATCCCCGGGCGCCACGCCGTGGGCATCGAGGTCCCGAACAAGGAGAGGGCCATCGTCTCCTTCAAGGAGATGATCTCCCTGGAGGTGATGCAGAAGTCTCCCTACGAGATCCCCATCGCCCTGGGCAAGGACATCCTCGGGGAAGCCCAGGTGATCGACCTGGTGCAGACGCCGCACCTGCTCATCGGCGGAGCCACGAACTCCGGCAAGAGCGTGCTCGTGAACTCGATCATCTGCTCCATTCTTTTTCGAAAATCGCCGGACGAGGTTCGGCTGTTCCTCATTGATCCGAAGATCGTCGAGCTCAAAATCTATAACGGCTGCCCGCACCTGCTCACGCCGGTGATCACGGAGCCGAAGAAGGCCTTCCAGGCCCTGCAGTACTGCATTTCCGAAATGGAGCGGCGGTACGCGCTCCTGGACGCTCTCGGGGTGCGCGACATCCGCGCGTTCAACAAGAAAGCCAGGAAGGAGCGCGTGCAGCGCCTGCCCTACATCGTCATCGTGGTGGACGAGTTCGCCGACCTCATGGCGACGACCGGGAAGGAGCTGGAGTCCACGCTGGCACGGCTGGCCGCCATGGCGCGTGCGGTGGGGATTCACATGGTCCTGGCCACGCAGCGGCCGTCCATCGACGTCATCACCGGTCTCATCAAGGCGAACATCCCGTCACGCATCGCCTTCATGGTGGCGAACAAGTTCGACTCCCGGATCATCATCGACGCCGTGGGCGCGGAGAAGCTCCTGGGCAAGGGAGACATGCTGTTCTCCGCCGCCTGGAATCCCTTCCCCACGCGGATCCAGGGCGCCTACATCGACGACGAGGAGACCGACTCCGTCACCGCGTACGTGAAGAAGCTCGGGCCTCCGCAGTACATCGACGAGGAAGTGTTCTTCGACGACGAGGACGCCGGCGACTTCGAAGGGGAGCCGGGCAACGACCCCCTGTTCGAGAGGGCCGTGGAGATCGTGGTGGCGCAGGGAAAGGCGTCCGCCTCCTACCTCCAGCGCAGGCTCAAGGTGGGCTACAACCGGGCCGCGCGTCTCGTGGAGGAGATGGAAATGCGCGGGATTGTCGGCCCTGCGCAGGGGAGCAGGCCGCGCGACATCCTTCACATTCCTTCCAAGTCAGGGGCGTCATCCGATTCCTGACCGCCCATGATCGACTGGCCGCGGGAAAAGATCCTGGTCACCGGAGGGCTCGGGCTTCCTCGGCGCGAACCTCATTCATCTGCTCGTACGGGAGAAGCGCGTGCCCAAAGGGTGAGGAAGAGGAATCGAGGCTTGAGGCCCCAGGAGCGTATTGTACCGACCTCCTGGTCCCCCAGTCCGGCTAACCGCGGCCGATGAGGGGAAGCCGCACGCCGTTGATTGTAGCTGCTTCGTCGGAGCAGAGAAAGAGCATGGCCGCGGCGATTTCCCGGCCCGGCGTCAGCTTTCCGTAGGGCTTTCTGGCTGCTCCTGCATCAGCTCCCGGTGTTTCGATCGAATCAACCATGATGAGGTTCGCCGTGGCACCGCTGCCGGCAAGCTCGCTCGCGAGCGCAAGCACGAGGGCATCCGAGGCGGCCTTGGCCATGGCGTACAGCGCGTTTTTTCCGGTGGGGGCCTGCGACTTCGGCGAGGTCACCGCAAGGAATCTGCCCCATCCGTGCGACGTGAGCGGGCCGACGAACGCCCGCACAACGTTGAGAGTCGTTCGAACGAGGCCGTCGTGGAGGAACTCCCAGTCCGCCGTGGCGATCTGCCCGATGGGGCTTCCGCCCCGGTAGCCGCCCACGAGGTGCACGACGATGTCCACCCGGCCCAGCTTTCTGACGATGTCATCCGCCCAGGCCCGCGCCGCGCTCTCATCCGTGAGATCCACTGCCGCCGGGTGCACGCGTCCCGAGGAGCCCGGAAGCGTTTCGAGGAGCTCGGCGAGGCGCTCGTTGCTGCGTCCGGAGACCGCAAGCGTGGCTCCCGCATCAAGGAACGCCCGCGCAACGACGGGGCCGAGCCCCCCGGCCGCCCCGGAGATCGCGGCGACCTTGTCCCTGAGCATCCCGGCAGTTTCCATGCTTTCTGCAATGTACCGCTTGCCCCCGGCGCGGCCAACCGGTACTCTTGCGCATCCAAAAGGAGAGCCCATGAGCCCGTCGACACGAGGCCAGGAGTTCTGGGGCGGCGTGAGGGACGAGTCACCGATCCTCCTTGGAGTCGTGCCCTTCGGCTTGATCTTCGGCGCGCTCGCGATCTCCTCCGGCCTGTCCGCGGCCGCGGCCCAGGCCATGTCATCCATCGTGTTCGCCGGTTCGGCCCAGTTCATCGCCGCGCAGCTCCTTGGCGCGGATTCCTCCGGCATCGTCATCCTCATGGTGGTGTTCGTCGTGAATCTCCGCCATGCCTTGTACAGCGCTTCCGTCGCGCCGCACGTGCGGGCCCTGCGACCGGGGTGGAAGATGCTCCTGGCATACCTCCTCACCGACGAGGCGTACGCGGTCATGATCACGCACTACAACGACAAGGGGCCGGCTCAGAATCGGCACTGGTATGCGCTGGGCGCGGGCCTGACGCTGTGGACCTCATGGCAGGTCAGCACCGCCGTGGGCATCTTCATTGGCGCTCAGATCCCCCGCGGCTGGCCGCTGGGATTCGTCCTCCCCATCACGTTCATCGCGCTGGTCGTCCCGGCGCTTCGGGACGCGGCGAGCGTTTCCGCCGCGGTGATCGCCGGCGCGCTCGGCCTGCTCGCCGCGGGCCTGCCCTACAAGACAGGAATCATCGCCGCCGCGCTCGTGGGGATCCTCGTCGGCATGCTCGTGGAGGGTCGAACGAAATGAACGTATGGCTGGTCATGGCCCTTGCCGGGCTCCTTACCTACGCGATCCGCTTGTCCTTCATTGCGGTGCTGGAAAAGATCGCCATGCCGGCGTGGTTCCGCCGGGCTCTGCGGTTCGTTCCGGCCGCGGTTCTCTCCGCGATCATCGTGCCCGGCCTCATCGACCGTGGGGGCATCATGGATTTCTCCGTGCGCAACCCCCAGATCTGGTCGGGCATCATCGCAATCGCCGTGGCGTGGTTTTCCCGCAACGTGCTGCTCACCATCGCCGCCGGCATGGCGGCGCTCCTCGTGCTCCAGCTCCTCCTGGGCTGACCGCGGAGCATGGGGCGCGCAGTGGACGATCGGCCCCGGAGTTCGTTCATTGACGTCAAGGAGGCGCCATGGACCTGACATCGGCGGCCACGCTCAACAACGGTGTGAAGATGCCCTGGCTGGGGCTCGGCGTGTGGCGGTCCGCGCCGGGCCGGGAGACCGAACAGGCCGTTCGGTGGGCGCTGGAGATCGGCTACCGCGCCGTGGATACGGCCGCCCTCTACGAGAACGAGGCTGACGTCGGGAAGGCATTGCAGGGAAGCGGCCTCCCCCGCGAGTCCCTTTTCATTACGACCAAGGTGTGGAACTCCGACCAGGGCTACAAGGAGACGCTCAAGGCTTTCGACGTGAGCCGGCGGAAGCTCGGGCTCGACGTGCTGGACCTCTACCTCATCCATTGGCCCATCCGGGGAAAGTTCATCGATACCTGGAAAGCGCTGGAAAAGCTCTACGCGGACGGGAAGGTTCGGGCCATCGGGGTGAGCAATTTCCTGATCCATCACCTCGAGGAGCTCCTTTCGTCCAGCAGCATCACGCCCGCGGTGAACCAGGTTGAGTTTCATCCGCTCCTCGTGCAGAAGGAGCTGTTGGATTACGACGCGGCGCACGGGATCCGCCACGAGGCGTGGGCGCCGCTGAGCCGCGGGAGGGTCTTCACGAATCCGGCGGTTCTCGAGCTGGCCCGCTCGTATGGAAAGTCTCCGGCGCAGATCATCCTGCGCTGGGAGGTCCAGCTGGGAGTGGTCACGATCCCCAAGTCCGTTCACCGGGAACGGATCCTGGAGAACAGCGATATTTTCGACTTCGAGCTTGCGGACGCCGACATGGAGAAGGTGAGCGCGCTGGAAAGCGGCGAGCGGATCGGCTGGCATCCTGACAAGGTTACCTGACTTTTTCAGTTGACAAATTCCAAGACCTGCCCGAAAATGCATAGACAGACTATGCAAAGACTTTCTATGTCCATCAGCAGGAGGTAATCATGCGACGGAACGTTGTTCTTTCGGTTCTCGTGGGAGCGCTCTTCCTTGCTCTTCCTCTTGCCGCCGGTGCCCTGGGGCTGGACATCGAGGCAAAGGTCGGCGGAGGACTGGCGGCCGGGACGACAAGCAACCCGAACCAGACCGGCTCACCGCGTGCGGGGTTCGAAGCGGGGCTGGATTTCGACGTTTTCCTGCTCAGTGCGGGGCCCGTGGATCTTGGTCTCTCCCTCGGGGGGCAGTTCTCGTATCTCACGTTCCACGGGGTCCTGAACGTCCCCGCTGCGCCGCCCTTCATACCAGTTGCGTTCACACTGACATCGGACAGCAACTACAAATACATCAACATCCCTATCTCGATCGTCGGGCGCCTGCCGATCGACGATTCACTGCGCCTGACATTCAGGGCAGGAGGATTTATCGGCTACTTCCTCGGGGGTGCGTCGGACAACTCGTACTCTCCCCCGATCCAGCCGAACGGAACGGTCACGCTCGATTCGTCGACCACGGTGCAATGGGAATATGGCATCCATGTCACGGGTGGCGTGGATATCGCCCTTGTCGGCGGCCTGGCCCTTTCCCCGTCGGTTGTTTTCGATATGGGACTGACCAATACGACGAACACCCCCGGATACGCGTACAGCGACACGTTCTGGTCCCTGACGGCCATGATCGGGATCAAGTACACGGTATTCTAGAAACCTCAGGCGGGGCCGGCGGCCCGGCCCCGCTTTTTCCTCCCCTTCATCTCGAGCCCCTCCTGCAATAAATCCCAGACTCGTCCGTCGATATCAGCACTGGCATGCGGTCAGGCGCCAGACGGTGCAAAATGCCCGCCCCCGGGTGTTGAAACTGGGGACAGCAGGACGGCGATTGACAGGACGAGGCGGTCCATGCTACCGGACTCACGCTGCGTGGGTATTCTATTCCGGTGCGTGACCTGCCTTTGTTTACACTCCGTTAACACAGAGGTCCTACCGTACGCCGAGTGAAGGAGATTCGACATGAACGTGATCGAGCTCAAGAACGTCAAGAAGAACTATCCCCTGGGCGCCACGACGGTGCATGCCCTGCGGGGCGTGGACCTGGCCATCAAGGAAGGTGACTTCATTTCCATCGTCGGTCCGTCGGGGAGCGGCAAGACCACGCTCCTCAACATTATCGGGTGCATCGACCACGCCAGCGAGGGCGTGGTGAAGATCCACGATGAGGACGTGACCACGTACACCGACCGCCGGCTCACGGACCTGCGCCTGCACACCATCGGTTTTATCTTCCAGACCTTCAACCTCATTCCCGTCCTCACCACGCGGGAGAACGTGGAGTTCCCGCTCCTTCTCATGAAGAAGGAGAGCCTCAGCCGGAAGGAGATCCGCTCCCGGGCGGAGAAGCTCATCGAGGAGGTGGGCCTCACGGAGCAGATCAACCACAAGCCCTACGAGCTGTCCGGCGGCCAGCGCCAGAGGGTGGCTATTGCGCGGGCGCTCGTGACCCGGCCCACCATCGTGCTGGCGGACGAGCCCACGGCAAACCTGGACTCCGAAACCGGGGAGATGATCCTGAAGCTCATGAAGGAGCTGAACACGATAGAGAAGACGACGTTCATCTTCTCCACGCACGACGCGGACATCCTCAAGTACGCCAACGGCGTCGTGAAGATCAAAGACGGGCTCATGGTGAACTGAGGCAGAGTCATGCTGATTTTCAAGATCGCCTGGAGAAGCCTTCTCCGGCACAAGGCAAAGAGCATCGTGATTGGGGTGATCCTCTTCCTCGGGGCCCTCATTATGACGCTCGGGGACGCTACGGCCATCGGGATGAGGCGCGGCGTGCAGGAAAACATGGTCCGCAGCTTCACCGGGCACATCGTCCTGGTCTCCAGCGAGGAGCCCAAGGACAACGTCTTGTTCACCCCCATGATGAAGCCCCTGAAGATCCTCAAGGACTACGAGAAGGTGAAGTATGTCCTGCAGAGGCAGAGCATCGTGAAGGACTTCATCCCCATGACGCGCGGCGGCGTGTCCATCCTGGGCGGCCAGGAAATGGATTTCATGGCCACCTTCGGGTGCAACTTCGACGACTTCCAGCGGGTGTTCGGGAACCCGATCAAGCCCGTGGAAGGGCAGGTGCTGACGGGCAACATGCACGGCATTCTCCTGAACGTGGACGGCCGGAAGAACCGCTTCAAGCAGGAGGGATTCTGGCTGGTGCCGCAGGGCAGTCAGCTCGACCGGGCGAACCTCAGCGACGACGCGAAGAAGGAGCCGAACCTGGAGGTCCGCAGCTCCCTGGCCCTGGAGGGATTCGGGGAGTCCAACTCCACGAACAAGGACGTGCCCGTGATCGGCGTCGTGCGATTCAAGTCGCTCAACAGCCTGATGCAGGAAGTCACGATCATGGACATCGAGACCTACCGCGAAATCTTCGGGTACTTCACCGCGGCGGATGTCGTGGAGCAGCTTCCGGCAGAGCAGAACGCCCTGCTCTCCGCAAGCGAGGACGCCCTTTTCGGCGAAGGTGACATCTACTCATCCAGCAAGGCGACCGCGTCCGTCTCCGAACTGGAAAAGGCCATCAAGACCGCGGCCAAGGTCACGCGCCAGATCCGGTTCGACAGCGCGGCGTACAACTACGTGTCCGTGATCCTGAAGCCGGGCGTGAGCCTGGACACCGCCGTGGCCAAGCTGAAGCAGGTCATGAAGGAGAATGATCTCCCCGTGAAGGTGCTGACCTGGAAGCAGGCCGCCGGGCAGGTCGCCTCCATCTCCGACATCCTCCAGGTGATCCTGATCGTGTTCGTCGTGCTCCTGTTCTTCGTGGCCATCATCATCATCATGAACACGCTGAGCATGAACGCGCTGGAACGGACCGAGGAGTTCGGGATGATGAGGGCCGTGGGCGCGCAGAAGCTGTTCATCACGCGGATGTTTCTCGCGGAGACCTTCTCCCTGTCGTTCGTCTTCGGGGGGGCCGGCATCGTCATCGGTCTCATCATCACATGGATCGTCCGCGCCGTGCGCATCGGGTCCGGCGGCAACCAGATCTTCGAGCTCCTGTTCGGCGGGGAGGTGTTCCGCCCCGTGCTCGGCCCCAGCGGCATGATCATCGGGATTGTCTGTCTTGCCGTCGTGACCCTCTGCGCCGTGGTGTACCCGGTGTTCGTCGCACGGAAGATAACCCCGCTGGACGCCATCAACCGTCATTAGAGCAAGGAAAGAGACATGAGAG
>DATKLM010000190.1:0-9120 GCA_035542415.1 Spirochaetia bacterium | reverse complement strand
TGACTATCCCGCTCTTTCTCATGTACCGGCAGCTCGGCCTGCACGACAGGCACTTGGGGATGATCATCCTGTATACCGTGTTCAACCTCTCTTTCTCCGTGTGGCTGTTGAAAGGATTCATCGACGAAATCCCGAAGGAGTACGAAGAGGCCGCTCTTGTGGACGGGTACACGCGCATGCAGGCGTTTTTCAGGATCGTCCTCCCCCAGGCGGTGACGGGGATCGCGGCAACCACGGTGTTCTGCCTGATTTTCGCCTGGAACGAATACGCCTTTGCCCTGATGATGACCAGCCAGAGGGCGCGCACGGCGCCGCCCAGCATCGCCTCGATGATCGGGCGCGGAGGCATCGAGTGGTCCGCAATCGCGGCGGGGTCTCTCGGGTTCCTGATCCCCGTGGTGATCGTCACGTTCGCGCTGCGCAGATACCTTCTGCGCGGCATCACTTTCGGCGCGATTCGCGGGTAGGGAAGATGGCAACAATCGAGCTCCAGAAGGTAGAAAAGAAGTTCGGGGACATGCACGCGGTCAAGCCCCTGGACCTGACGATCAACGACGGCGAGTTCGTCGTCCTGCTGGGCCCCTCCGGGTGCGGCAAGACGACGACCCTGAGGATGATCTCGGGCCTGGAAACGGTGACCTCCGGCAGGATCCTTCTGAATGGCAGCAACGTCACGTGGAAGCATCCCAGCGAACGCGACATGGCGTTCGTGTTCCAGTTCTACGCGCTGTACTCGCACCTGTCGGTGTGGCACAACATCGCATTTCCCCTCCAGGCGCAGGGAGAAAAGCACGACGTCGTGGAGAAGCGCGTGAAGGAGGTGGTGGACATCCTCCGGATCGGGCACCTCCTGAAGTCCCGGCCGGGGAAGCTCAGCGGCGGGGACCAGCAGCGCGTCGCCCTGGCGCGCGCGCTCGTGCGCCATCCGGCAGCGTTTCTCATGGACGAGCCCCTCGGGGCGTTGGATGCCGAGATGCGGGAATCGATGAGGGCAGAGATCAAGAACCTCCACCTGGCGCAGCATGCAACGACGGTGTACGTCACGCACGACCAGATCGAGGCCATGGCCATGGGAGACCGGATCGTGGTCATGTCGCGCGCGGAAGTACAGCAGGTGGGAACACCGACGGACGTGTATTACGACCCGGCGAACCTTTTCGTCGCCCAGTTCATCGGGAGCCCCGGGATGAACCTTATCAAGGGCACGCGGGAGGGGGACCGGGTCAGGATCCCCGGATGCGAGGAAGGCTACCGCGTTCCTCCCGGCTGGGGTCCGGGCCTGGACGCCGCCGTTGGCCGGCAGGGGGAGGTCACGGTGGGATTCCGTCCCGAGGCCGCGCGCGTGAATCCAAAGGGCGAGCTCTCCGGAGAGGTCTTCACGACAGATATGCACGGCGGATACACGATGCTGAACGCCAAGGTCTGCGAGGATGAGATCGTGCATATCCGCAGCGACCGCACCACGGCATACAAGACGGGGGCGCCCCTGCGCTTCGATATCGATCCCGACATGGTGCGTTTCTTCGATCCACGGACGGGCGCGGCAGCGCGCACGGGGGGGGCCAGATGAGCAGCGTGGAGTTGCGGGGGATCACGAAGAAGTTCCCCACGGTGACGGCCCTGAAGGACGTTTCATTCAACTTCAACCACGGGGAGTTCTTCGTCCTCCTCGGCCCCACAGGCGCCGGCAAGACGACCACCCTGCGGATCGTCGCCGGCCTGGAGCACCAGGACGCCGGATCCGTCCTTCTGGACGGCCAGGCCGTGGACGATCGGACGCCCGCCGAACGCGACGTGGCGTTCGTGTTCCAGCAGTACTCCCTCTACCCGACCATGACGGTCTACGACAACCTGGCGTTCCCGCTGCGGTCACCCCTGCGGAAAGTCCCTGAGGAGAAGATCAAGGTCCTCGTGGAAAGCACGGCGGAGAAGCTCCGCATCACGCACGCCCTCATGCGAAAAACCGCGCAGCTCTCCGGCGGGGAGATGCAGCGCGTGGCCATCGGGAGGGCGATCGTACGCGAGCCGCGCCTGTTCCTCATGGACGAGCCGCTGTCGAACCTCGACGCCAAGCTCCGCGAGTCGCTGCGCGTCGAGTTGAAGCACCTCCAGAAGACGCAGGGCAGCACGACGCTGTTCGTGACGCACGACCAGATCGAGGCGCTCACGATGGCGGACCGGATCGCCGTCCTGAATGAAGGTCAGGTCATCCAGCAGGGCACCCCGGATGACATCTACGACCGGCCCCAGACGACGTTCGTGGCTCAACTGGTCGGCACTCCCAAGATCAATCTCCTGCCCGCGGGGCGCTCTGACGGCACCGTTCATGTGAAGGACACGAAGCTCGAGGTTCCGGCGCCGAAGACGGAGCTGCCGGAGTCGTTCCTCCTGGGGATCCGGCCGGAGGACATCAAGCCCGCGCCCGGCGGAGCATACACCGGCAAAGTCATGCTGACAGAGCCCCTGGGCGTGGAAACCATCATTCATATCTCGACCGAAGGGCGGCAGCTCCTCAGCCTCGTGCCGGGCATGGCATCCCAGAAGACCGGTGACGAAATCCGCTTCGACATCGTCCGGGAGAAGCTCCACTTTTTCGGCCCCGACCGCCGGCGGATCGCCGTCCGCCACGGCTCGGCGTGAAAGGCGCTCAAATGACGAAGATCAGGTCAATCATTCCGTTCAAGATGCTCATTGCGGCCGTCGTTCTCCTGGCTCTCTACCCGGCGGCCCGGCCGGTCATCGAAGCGCTCGCGACGAAAGAGGCCGCGTCATCTAACGTACTCCTCATCGCCATTCCCTTCCTCCTCATCTTTGTGGCCATTATCCTGGGATACATGTCGGTGATCGTGGTGGTGGCCAAGATCCTGGCCAACCGGGTGCCCGAGCGCGTTCATCGGAACATCGAGTACGTGTTCATGGCGGGCATCGTGCTCGGGATCATCGGGATGTTCCAGCCCTGGGTGTTCGCCCTGTTCAAGGTCAGTTTCCTCGTTCTCCTGGCCTCCACGTTCGGATTCATCCTCTGGAGCCACGTGGCCATGAAGAGGGCGGCCCGCGGGTCGGGACGGGAGGCGGAAACCTGACGGCCGCCGCGCCGCTCAGGACGGTTCTGTGACGCACGACAACAGGAGCCGCCGGGGCCGCGGCGGAGGCTGAGGCTCCGGGGACTCTCGAAGAGACGGATCCATTGGCAGCAGCAAGGAGGCGATCATGGCGAAGAAGAAGATCTCTGTCGGCACGTGGGCGTACATCTGGGGCGGCTACTCCGACAAGCCGATTCCGTTCCCCACGGTGGTCAAGCGCCTGAAGGAGCTGAAGTTCGACGGCATCGAGTTCGGCGCCTTCTCTCCCCACCTCGAGCCCAATACGAAGGAAAAGCGCAAAGAGCTGAAGACGATGCTGGACGACGCGGGCCTGAGCATCAGCGGCGTGGCCGCTCCCTTCCCCTCGCCGGCCACGACGAGCAAGAAGGACTACCTGGACATCGTGAAGCAGCACCTGGAGATGTGCGCGGAGATGAAGATCCCCAAGCTGCGCACGGAAACGAAAGATCCCCCGACCAAGATCCCCGGCGGGATGGACTACGAGACCTGCTTCTCCACCGTGGCGCAGAGGTGGAACGAATCCGCGGAGCTGTGCGCGAAGAGCGGCGTCAAGTTCGTGTGGGAGTTCGAGCCCGGGTTCCTCTTCAACAAGCCCAGCGAAGTGGTCCGCATGACGTACAAGGTGGACCATCCGAACTTCACCGTCATGTTCGACACCTGCCACGCGTACATGTGCGGCGTGGTCGGAGCGCGGCAGATGGGCCAGAAGGAGACCCTTCCCGGCGGCGTGGTCCAGTTCGCCCACATGCTCACCGGCAAGATCGGGGCCGTGCACTTCATCGACTCCGACGGCACGCTCCATGACAACGAGACGAGCACCCACGCGCCGTTCGGCAAGGGCAAGCTCGATTTCGACTCCATCACGAGGGCGATCCTGGACGCCGGGTACAAGGACGAGTGGTGGCCCATCGACCTGTGCTACTGGGAGAACGCGCTGGAGGCCACCGCGCCGGCCAAGGAGTACATGGACAAGCTCGTCGCCAAGTACGGCTGACAGCGAGGCGCAGGGCGCCCGGAGCGCCGCGGGGGCGGGCGCGGGCCCGCCCCGCTTTTCGATCCCAGGAGGCACACCCCATGATCACCTACGGCATCAACACGTTTCTGTGGGCTTCTCCCTTCAGGACGAAGGACCTGCCGCTCGTCGAACGGGCCAGGTCCATGGGCTTCGATCTCATGGAGATCCCCATCGAAAGCGAGCAGGACATCGACTACCGCGCGGCCGCGGAAGCATACAAGCGCGCCGGCATGAAGTGCTCCCTCTGCGCCGTCATGGGCGCGGGGAGGGACCCCTCGCATGAGGATGAAGCCATCCAGAGGGGCGGTGTCTCATACCTGAAGCATTGCATCGACGCGGCGGTCACGATGGGGGCCGGCGTCGTGGTGGGGCCGCTGTACGCGGCGGTCGGCCGGCAGTGGCAGGCCACTCCGGATCAGCGCCGCCGGGACCTGGAGCGCTGCGCGAAGAACCTGAAAGAGGCTGCGCGCTACGCGGAGGACAAGGGGATCACCCTTGCCCTGGAGCCGCTGAACCGGTTCGAGACGAGCTTCATCAACCTGACCGAGCAGGCGCTGGAGCTCGTGAAGATGATCGGCAGCCCCCGAGTGAAGCTCATGATGGATACCTTTCACGCGAACATCGAGGAGAAGAGCCTCGGAAAGGCCATCGAGGCCGCCGGGAATCTCCTGGTCCACGTTCACGCCAATGAGAACGACCGCGGCACCCCCGGATCCGGCCACGTGGCCTGGAAGGAGGTCGGGGCCGCGCTCAAGAAGGTGAAATTCGACGGAGCGCTCGTCATAGAGTCCTTCTCCACGGAGGTGAAGGAGATCGCTCGCGCGGCGGCGGTCTGGAGGCCCCTCGCGGCCTCGCCGGACGGCCTCGCGACGGACGGGCTGGCGTTCCTCAAGAAGCTGATGAAATAGGGAGGAGAGACATGGCGAGACCAGTCACGCTGTTCACCGGCCAGTGGGCCGACCTGCCCCTGGAAACGCTGGCAAAGAAAGCAAGCGCCTGGGGATTCGACGGGCTCGAGCTGGCCTGCTGGGGAGACCACTTCGACGCTGAAAAAGCGCTGGAGAAGGATTCCTACGTCAAGGACAAGAAGGCGCTCCTGGCGAAGCACAACCTGAAGTGCTTCGCGATCAGCACGCACCTCATCGGGCAATGCGTCTGCGATCCCATCGACGACCGTCACAAGAGCATCCTGCCGGACCGGCTCTGGGGGGACGGAAAGCCGGAAGGCGTGCGCCAGCGCTGCGCGGAGGAGCTGAAGAACACCGCGAAGGCAGCGAAGCTCTTCGGGGTGGACGTGGTCAACGGCTTCACCGGCAGCTCCGTGTGGGGAAAGCTGTACTTCTTCCCGCCCACGAGCCAGAAGGACATCGAGGTCGGCTACAAGGATTTTGCGGATCGCTGGACGCCGATCCTGGACGTCTTCAAGGCGCAGGGGGTGCGGTTCGCCCTGGAGGTGCATCCCACCGAGATCGCCTATGACATCATCACGGCGCGCCGCGCCATGGACGCCGTGAAGAACCATTCCGCGTTCGGGTTCAACTTCGATCCCAGCCACTTCATCCACCAGTTCATCAACCCGGTGGCGTTTATCGAGGAGTTCCCCCAGAAGATCTTCCACTGCCACGTGAAGGACTCCCGGCTGCAGCTTACCGGCCGGAACAGCATCCTCAGCTCCCACCTGGATTTCGGCGACCCTCGGCGAGGCTGGGATTTTGTTTCCCCGGGCCGTGGGGACGTGAAATGGGACCCCATCATCCGCGCGCTCAACCGGGCCGGATACAAGGGACCCCTGTCCATCGAGTGGGAGGACAGCGGCATGGACCGCGAGTGGGGCGCGCCGGAGGCGCTCGCCCTGATCCGCAAGCAGGACTTCACCGCTTCCACGACCGCGTTCGACGCGGCGTTCGCATCCAAGGGATGAATCCCGTGGTGATGGCATGAGCGAGAAAACAGGCTTTTCAACCATGGCCGGCCCCCGGGCCGGAAAGGAAGCGCCCGAGATCGGGATCGGCATGCTCGGTTACGCGTTCATGGGCAAGGCGCACACGAACGCCTACAAGAAGATCCCCTACATGATGTACCCGCCGGCCGCCGTCCCCAAGCTGGTCGCGGTCTGCGGGCGGAATGAAGCGGCCGCCGCGGAAGCGGCGCGCCGTTACGGCTACCTGGGGTACTACACCGACTGGCGCAGGATGCTGGAGGACGACCGGATCCAGCTCTTCGACAACGGCGGACCCAACGACGCGCACGCGGAGCCGTGCATCGCGGCGGCGAAGGCCGGCAAGCACGTTTTCTGCGAGAAGCCGCTGGCGCGCACCGCGGAGGAAGCGAGAACCATGCTGGAGGCGGTGAAGAAGACCCCCGTCAAGCACCAGGTCGCGTTCAACTACCGGTTCGTTCCCGCCATCCGCCAGGCGTATGACCTGATCAGGAGCGGCAAGCTCGGCCGCATCTACCATTTCCGCGCCGTCTATCTCCAGGAGTGGATCATGCCGCACTACGGCACGCCCATGATCTGGCGCCTGGAGAAGAAGATCGCCGGCAGCGGGGCCCTCGGAGACCTGGGCGCGCACATCATCGACCTGGCCCGGTTCCTCGTGGGGGACGTGAAGAGCGTCAGCGCCATGACCAGAACGTTCATCACGGAGCGTCCGACGGCGGACGGAAAGAGCAAGGGCACCGTGGACGTGGATGACGCCTTCGTCGCCGCGGTGGAGTTCCAGAACGGCGCCATCGGAACGCTGGAAGCGTCGCGGTTTGCCGCGGGGCGCAAGAACTTCCAGGTGCTCGAAGTGAACGGGGAGAGGGGAAGCATTCGCTTCAACCTCGAGAAGATGAACGAGCTGGAAGTATTCTGGGTGGGAGAGGAGCCGAAGGAGACGCAGGGCTTTCACCAGGTCCTTGTCACCGAGGGGTACCACCCCTTCTGGTCGAACTGGTGGCCGCATGGGCACATCATCGGCTGGGAGCACTCCTTCGTTCACGAGCTTTCCCACTTCCTGGACTGCATCGTGAATGGGAAGGACGTCGCGCCGGAAGGGGCGACGTTCGAAGACGGCTACCGGGCCGCGGCCGTCTGCGACGCCATCCTGGAGTCCGCCGCGTCCCGCAGGCAGGTCGATGTGAAGTACTGATCAACGGGAGAGGAATGCCATGAAAAAGATCAACGTCCTGGTCATCGGCCAGGGGTTCATGGGCGGCATCGCCCATCCACGCGCCATCCTGGAGGCGAATCTCCAGCTCCGGCCGCTCGGCCTGGAGTTCGTCATGGACTGCGTTGCCGGACGGGACGCCGGCAGGCTCGCCGTCACGCAGCAGGCGTACGGCTACAACCGGACCTCCACGAGCTGGGAGAAGGAAATCGCAAGGGCCGACCTCGTCGTGGTGACCGCGCCGAACAAGGAGCATGCGCCCATGGCGCTCGCCGCCCTCAAGGCCGGCAAAGCCGTCGTCTCGGAGAAGCCCCTGAGCTCGACCCTGGAAAAAGCGCAGGAGATGGCCGCCGCGGCGAAGGCGGCGGGCACGCCGACCATGGTGACGTTCTGCTACCAGGGCGCGCCCGGCGTCCTGGAGGCTCGCCGCCTGATCCAGGACGGCCTCGTCCTGGGAAAATCGGGATACTTCGAAGGCGCCTCCGAGTTTCTGCAGGACTGGGGGCGCAACGACCGGTCCAACTTTCGCTTCCAGGCAGAGCAGGGGCTCGGCGGTGTGATCGAGGACCTGGGCGCCCACCAGGTGGACCTGATCCAGTTCGTGCTCCGAAAAAAGATCGTGGAAGTGTCCGCGCAGACCCGCGTGTACGACGGTGACGGAGAGGAATTGTCGATGGTCCGCGGCTCGGACAAGCGGGCCAGCGGCAAGGCCGTAGACGCCTTCGAGGCGGTGGCATACTTCGACAACGGCTGCGCCATCACGTTCCGCTCGAACCGCACCTCCACGGGCCACAAGGCGTTTTTCGAGAACTCCATTCACGGCAACCGCGGCGGCGTGCAGTGGGAGCTGGAGGACCAGGGCTATCTCAAGTTCTATTCCCACACCCGTCCTGACGGCATGAAAGTCCCCTCACGGGAGCGCGGTTGGACGCACATCCACGTCTCCGATCCTGGCGCGGACGGCCACCTGAACACCGATACCGTTCCCGGACTGATCAATGGCTACCTGCAGTACTTCCGCTGGCAGTACGTGCACTTCGGGCTTCAGCTCCTGGGCCAGCCCGACAAGGCGTACTCCGTCCCGACGTTCGCGGACGCCTGCCAGGTCGCGGCGGTCACGGATGCCATCTACAAGAGCGGGCTGAAGGACGGCGCGCTGATCAAGGTGCAGAAAGTCTGAAGAAGGCGTTCAAACAGGAAGGGCCCCCGTGCAGGGCCCCCCTTTTTTTCTCTCCTCCAGAAGCGCTACTTCACGCGCGGAATCTCGATCCGCTTTCCGCCCTTCATCGCCGACTCGTGCGCGCAGATGCCAGTCATGGTCCAGTTCGCAGCGCGCGGCGCGTCCACCGCCGACTCCCGCCCCTCCACGATGGCGCGGATGAACTCGTGCGCCAGGTGAGGGTGGGAACCGCCGTGACCGGCGCCCTGGATGAATGACGTGTGCTCGTGCTCGGCGTCGTAGACCCCGTGGATCGTGTACGGCGCGATCTCCTTGGGAAGCCGGTGACCGAAATCCGGCACCTCCACCCTCTTTGCGTCTTCAAACCCCGAGTACAGGACGGGCTTCTCACCCGCGAGCTGCTCCCATTCGAAGGAAAGCTTCGTTCCATACACGTCGAAGCTCTCGCGGTACTGCCGGATGGTGTCGAACAGGGATCGGGTGACCTCGCAGGACAGATCGGAGTCCCGCATCTTCACGAGCGCTGTCTCGATGGCGTATGGCGAGCCGTAGGCCTTCGCGTATTCCTCACGGATCGTGCCGGAGCCGAAGCACACCACGGACTCCGCCTGCTGCCCGCAGAGGGAGAGCAGGGGGCTCACGGCGTGCGTGGCGTAGTGCATGGGAGGG
>DATKLM010000189.1:0-18139 GCA_035542415.1 Spirochaetia bacterium | reverse complement strand
TGATCGCGATGCCCAGGGAGCCGGGGCTGTTGCGCTTGTCCTCCAGCATCTTGCGGCCGATCACCGTTTCCTTGGAGGGACTCGCGTGGATCGTCGCGCCGTAGCTCTGCATCATGATCTTGCGGTAGGGCTTCTGGTCATACGAGGCGCGCACCATGAACACGTTGATGTCCACGTTGAAGTGGGCCCCCGCGAACGCGAGCGCGCTGCCCCACTGACCCGCGCCGGTCTCGGTGACGAGCTTCTTCACCCCTTCGCGCTTGTTGTAGTACGCCTGCGGGATCGCGGTATTGGGCTTGTGGCTCCCGGTGGGCGTCACGCTCTCGTTCTTGAAGAAGATCAGCGCCGGCGTTCCCAGGGCCTCTTCGAGGAACTTCGCCCTGATGAGCGGCGTCGGGCGGAACAGGGAGTAGACCTTGAGCACCTCGTCGGGAATCACGATCTCCCTCTGCTGGGACACCTCCTGCTCGAGCAGGCCCATGGGGAAGAGCGGTGTGAACGCCTCCAGCGGAACTGGTTTCCCGTCGGCGGGATTGAGCATGGGAGGAATCGGCTCCGGGAGGGAGGGCTGGATGTTGAGCCACTTCTTGGGTATCTCCCGGGTGGGAAGCTGGAAGATCCTGTTGTCCGTCATGAGAAACTCCTTTGAAGAACGTTTCAACGGCGGCACACGGCCGCACGAAAAAAAAGACCCGGGCAATGCCCGGGTCTCCCGATAAAAAAACCGCGGGCGGCTTCGCTCTCTCAGGGGAGGGAAACCGCCAGCGGTCTCGCCGTCATGCAGAATGCCCTGTCAGGCGGACCTGGGTCTCCTCCCCGTGATCCACCACCACCAGCGCGGATTGGCCATCAGCGCACGCGCAGTCTTCATGACGCTCCGTTTATACGATGCGAACATCTTTGATGTCAAGCATTATTGTTTGACACATCCCCGGGGCCCTTTCACGCAGGATTCGCCGCGGGCTCGCTTTCGCGCATCCCTGCGCTCGCTCGCCCTCGCCATCCGTGGCTGGGCTAAAAATCTATCAGCTCCACGTCGAACACGAGAAAGGCGTTGGGCGGAATGACCCCGGGGTAGCCCCGCTCGCCGTAGCCGAGCTCGGGCGGAATCACGAGCCTCCGGCGCTCGCCCCTCTTCATCGCCAGAAGCGCCTCTGTCCAGCCCTTGATCACGCGGTCCACCTGGAGCACCGCGGGCTTGCCCCGGGCCTCGGTGCTGTCGAACACCCTCCCGTCCAGGAGCATCCCCGTGTAATTGACGCTGACCCGGGCGCCGGCCTGCGGGCTGGCGCCGTTGCCGTTCTTCAGCACCTCGTACATGAGCCCGGACTTCGTCGTCGTGAGGTGCGGCCACTTCTGCGCGATGAGAGCCAGGGCGCGCTTGCGTTCGCCGGTCTTTGCCCCGGCGACGAGCGCCGCGAAGCTCTCGTCGGCAGGCAGAAACGCCTTTGCCGCCGCTCCGACCCTCAGGATCCGGATGCTCGTGATCCTGTCCCCTTTCTGGATGGCATTCACCACATCCATTCCCTGCACGACGTAGCCGAAAACGTTGTAGCCGCCGTCCAGGTTCGGCGTGGGGGCCAGCGTGATGAAGAACTGGCTGCCGTTCGTATCGGGGCCGGAGTTGGCCATGGAAAGGGTCCCCGCCCTGTCGTGCTTCAGCTCCGGGCTTGTCTCGTTGGGAAACGCGTAGCCGGGCCCGCCGGTGCCGTCGCCCCGCGGGTCTCCTCCCTGGATGACGAAGCCGGGCTCCACGCGGTGGAACGTCAGCCCGTCGAAGAAGTGCTCTCCCTTCACTCCGTTGGCGGTAATGGTTCCCTCCGCCAGCCCGACGAAGCTCGACACCGTCATGGGTGCCTTGTCATAGGCGAGGGAAGCCACGATCTTCCCCCGCGGGGTCGTGATCTCCGCGTACAGGCCGTCCGCAAGGGACTGCGCTGAAAGCGGGGCTTCCCCCGCAACGGCAAACAGGCTGAACAGCATCAGGAGCCCCTTTCCGCGATTCATTCCCGCACCTCCCTGTTTGTGCGCGCTCGTCCGCCCGTCTTCACGGCAGCACGCTCCCCAGGACGATTTGTGAAGCTTCCAGGTACGACGGGCCGAGGCTGGTCACAAGCTCTGCCACGTCCCTTTCGTCCCCGTCGATTCCCAGCGCGGCAAACCCCTTCTCCCCCCGGGCGCCGAGCTGGAGATCGATGACGTTGATGTTCCTCGAGGCGAGAGCCGACAGAAGGATCAGGAGCACGCCCGGCCTGTTCCCGTGAACGGTAATGAGCATGTGGCGGGACACGGGGATGGGAAGCCACACGCCGTCCACCTCGAGCAGGTACGCCGCCGCCTTCCGGACGGGCGGGAGCTTCACGTTCACCTCCGGGTCGATGCGGAGGAACCGGTCCCCCGCGGTACCGAGCACGAACTCCACTGCTTCACGGATGCTCGCCGGGTCCCCGTCGAGGTTCAGGTATGCCGTCGCCGTCCCGTCGTCCAGGGAGTTCAGCCAGGCGGTCTCCACGTTGATCTCTTCCGAGGCAAGAGTGTTGAGAAGGATGGCAAGCGTTCCGGGAAGGTCGCGATGGTGGGAGAAGAGGTAGCGCGTTTCACCGGTCTCGGAGCCGGGAAGATGGCCGCTGATCGTCACCGATCTTTCTTCCTTGCGGACACGCACCGCGTCAAAGGAGCCGAGGGAGGAAGACTCCGGAAAAACTTTCGTCAGCCCGCGGAAGCCGCCTCCGAACGAGAAGCGGGGGATCTCGAGCCTCTTCTCCCGGGAGAACCTGCGGTTGAGGATCTCCATCCCGACGTTGAGGATCCTGAACTGCGCCTCCATGCCGTGGGACAGCGGCCGCTTGACCGGCACGCCCTTGGAGAAGGACACGTAGTAGCGGTAGCCCGCGTTCCGCACGGCCTCCAGGCCGGCGGCGTAGTCACGACCGAGGTCCGCGGGGTCGTGCGTGTCGGTCCCGATGGCAACGGCAATTCCCAGGGCATGGGCGCGCCGGAGGATCTCGGGATGGGGATAGATTCCTACGCCTTTCCGCAATCCCGCCAGGTTCACGTCCAGAACGAGGTTTCGCTCCGCGATCATCTCCAGCAAGGTGGACAGGCGGCGCTCGGTTTCCGTGTCAGCGCCGTCGTTTTCCCCGAGACACCGGGGAAGAGGCGCGTAGAGCTTCGGAAGGTCGATGTGCCCGATGACCGAGGTGATCTTCCAGCTCGCGTCCACCATCTCGATCATCTCGTCGAAGTACGCCGCCCAGAACGGTTCCACGCCGCCGCGCTGGCGGATGAGCTCCGCCGTGTCCTCCGGCGAGCCGTCGTAGGACAGCCCGTTGGGCGCGAAATGAACGGAGCTGATGACGAAGTCCGCGTCGTGGGCCTGGAACAGCTTGGCCCGGCTCCACTGCATTCCCAGCCCCGTTCCCAGCCACTCCAGCTCTACGCCGCAGCGGACGTCGATCCGGCCGCCGTAGCGGCTTCGCAGCCGGGCGATGGTCTCGGTGAACATGAAATAGGAAGCGTCTCCCCGGATAAACTTCACGCGCGTCGCGCGCTCGCTGGCGTAGCGGAAGCGCGTCAGCCGGGGGCTGTGGATGAGGAAGGTGAGGGAGGGAAAGCCCAGTCCGATGGCCTGTTCGACGATGCCGTCAAGGTCGTCGATCCCGTGCGTGACGTGGTCCTCCCCGGTTCCGACGTGAATGCCGTGCGTCTCCCAGATGAAGGGATGCTTCTGCATGCCCGCGCAGTATAGCGAAAACCCGGCGTCTTGGAAGCCGCCTCCTTGAAAGGCGCCCCGGATTTTTCTATCTTCAACCACATGGACAGCCGCCAGGTGATGAACAGGGTCGAGGCGATCATTGAAACGCACAAGACCGGTCTTCTCGCCACGGTGGATGAGGAGGGCAAGCCTCACATCCGCTGGCTCACCCCGGCCGTTCTCCGTGACCGGCCCGGCGCCATCTACGCCATCACGGCGGGCAGGTTCGCGAAAGTGGCGCAGGTCAAGTCTCATCCCCAGGTCGAATGGATGTTCCAGACCCCGTCGCTGGACGAGGTGGTCAGCGTGCGCGGGGCCATCAACGTCGTGGAGAACCCGTCCCTGCGCGCGGAGGTCCTCGAGGTCATCGGCCCGCGCCTGCGGACGTTCTGGAAGCTCGCGCACGATACGAGGGACCTCGCCGTGCTGGAGACCGTCGTCGAGCACGCCACGCGCTTCCTGCCCATGGAAGGCAGGAAGGAAGTGGTTCATTTCTGAAGGGAAGGAGCCCCATGGCGGGTACAAAGGCAGCGCGCCCGGCAGCGGCCACGGGATCACCCGGGCCGGTGGACGGCGTCGACGGTGTACGCTCTGACGCCGCGTTTCAGATCGAGCTCCTGAGAAAGATGCTTCTCATCCGGCGCTTCGAGGAGAAGGCCGCGCAGATGTACGGCCTGAAGAAGATCGGAGGCTTCTGCCACCTGTACATCGGCCAGGAGGCGGTGGCCGTCGGGGCCATCTCCGCGCTCGATCTTTCGCGGGACTACACCGTGGCCGCGTACCGCGACCACGGCTATGCGCTTGCCTGCGGCATGGAACCGGGGCCTCTCATGGCGGAGCTCTTCGGCAAGGCAACCGGCGTGTCCAAGGGCAAGGGCGGCTCCATGCACTTCTTCGACGCCGGCCGGCACATGTTCGGCGGCAACGGCATCGTCGGGGCGCAGATCCCGGTGGCAACGGGAGTCGCCCTGAAGATCCGCTACCGCAAGGAAAAGGGAGTGGTCCTGTGCTGGTTCGGGGACGGCGCCATTCACCAGGGCTCCTTCCACGAGAGCCTCAACATGGCCAAGATCTGGAACCTTCCGGTCATCTACATCTGTGAGAACAACCAGTACGGCATGGGAACAGACTTCCGCCGCGTCTCCTCCGTCACGGACTTCGCGGTCATGGGCTCCTCCTACGGGATCCCGGGAAGCCAGGTCAACGGCATGGACGTCGTGGAGGTCCACCGCGAGGTGTCGGCGGCAGCGAAGCGGGCGCGGGAAGAGTCCACGCCGGTCTTCCTGGAGGTCCTGACCTACCGCTACCGCGGCCATTCCATGAGCGACCCGGCGAAGTACCGCACGCCGGAAGAGCTGGAGTCCTACAAGAAGCAGGACCCCATTCTCATCCAGAGGGCCCGCATGTCGGAGGCCGGCATCTTCTCCGACGCGGACTTCGCCGAGCTGGACGCGGAGTTCAAAACCCTCTGCGACAATGCCGTCGCGTTCGCGGAGGAAAGCCCGGAGCCGGACCCTTCCGCCCTCTACGAGGACGTCTACGCATGAGCGTCATCACCTTCCGGGAAGCCCTGCGCGCGGCCATCGATGAAGAGATGGCGCGTGACGACAGCGTCCTGATCCTCGGTGAGGAGGTCGGCCAGTACAACGGCGCGTACAAGGTCAGCCAGGGGCTCCTGGAGAAGTACGGTCCGGAGCGTGTCATCGACACGCCGATTTCGGAGGAGGGGTTCACCGGCATCGGCGTGGGCGCCGCGATGGCCGGTCTTCGGCCCATCGTGGAGTGGATGACGCTGAACTTCTCCCTCCAAGCCATCGACCAGGTATTCAGCAATGCCTCCAAGATCCGCTACATGTCCGGCGGCCAGTTCTCCATGCCCATCGTGTTCCGCGGACCCAACGGGCCTGCGGAATATCTGGGCTCCCAGCATTCGCAGGCGCTGCAATCCATCTACGCGCACGTGCCCGGCCTGAAGGTCGTGGCTCCCTCCAACCCCGCGGACGCCAAGGGGCTGCTCAAGGCCTCCATCCGCGACGACAATCCGGTCGTGTTCCTCGAGGCGGAGATGATGTACTCCTGGAAGGGCGAGGTTCCCGACGGAGAGCACGTGATTCCCCTCGGCGCGGCGGACGTGAAGCGCCCGGGCGCGGACGTGACGCTCGTGGGCTTTTCCAAGCCGCTGCGCATGGTGCTGGAGGCGGCCGAGCTCCTGGCCGGCCAGGGGATCGACGCGGAGGTGATCGACCTGCGGACCATCCGTCCGCTGGACGAGGCCTCGATCTACGCCTCGGTGAGAAAGACGAACCGCTGCGTGATTGTTGATGAAGCGTGGCCGTTCGCCAGCGTCGGCTCCCACGTCGCGTGGCTCGTGTCGAAGAACTGCTTCGATGATCTGGACGCTGCCGTGGAGCTGGTTTCCGGAGAAGACGTTCCCATGCCGTACAACCACGCGCTGGAGATTGCAGCCCAGCCGTCGGTGGAGAAGATCGTAGACGCAGTGAAAAGGGTCCTCTATGCCTGAGAAGGTCCTCATGATGGCCCTCTCGCCGACCATGGAGACGGGCACGCTGGTGAAGTGGCGCAAGAAGGAGGGAGATACCGTCGCCTCGGGCGAGGTGCTGTGCGAGGTGGAGACGGACAAGGCCACCATGGACTACGAGTCCACCTCGGACGGCACGCTCCTGAAGATCGTTCTCCCGGCCGGCGGACAGGCGAAAGTCGGCGACACCATCGCGATCCTCGGCAAGCCGGGTGAGGACATCTCCGCGCTCCTGGCGGACTCCAAGCCGGCCGCGGCAAAACCTTCCGCTGCCCCGGCCGCAGCGGCCGCAGGCGCGCCCGCGGTCTCCCGCCCCGCCGCAGCGGCGCCGGCGGCGACAGCGGCCGCCGCTGTCTCAGGCAGGGTACGGTCGTCCCCGCTTGCCCGTCAGATCGCCTCGCAGAAGGGCATCGACCTTCGGACGATTCGGGGCTCCGGGCCGAACGGCCGCATCGTCAAGCGTGACCTGGACAGTCTCCCCGCCGGCGCGGGCGCGCCGCGCGCTCCGACGGCAGCAGGGGTAACGGCCCGGGTGTACCAGCCGGGTCCCGGAGACGAGGTGGTCCCCGTCTCCCAGATGAGGAAGGTGATTGCCCGGCGCCTGTCCGAATCCATGTACACCGCCCCGCACTACTACCTCACCGTGGCCGTCGGTATGGACGAGCTCCTGGCCAAGCGCGCCCTGCTGAACGAGGGACGGGAGAAGAAAGCATCGCTCAACGCCTTCCTCATGGCACTTGCCGGACGTGCCCTCCTCCGGCATCCCCAGGTCAACTCGACGTGGAACGGGGACACGATCATCCGCCACTCTTCGGCGGATATCGGCCTGGCCGTGGCGCTGCCGGAAGGGCTCATCACCCCGGTGGTCCGCGACTGCGGCCGCAAGGGAATCCTTGCCATCGACGCCGAGCTCACCGCGCTCATCGAAAAGGCGCGCGCCGGGAAGCTTGCCCCGGCAGAGTACGAGGGCGCCACGTTCTCCATCAGCAATCTCGGGGCCGCGGGGATCGACGAGTTCACGGCCGTCATCAACCCGCCCGGCTCCGCCATCCTGGCCGTGGGCGCTGTACGCAAGGAGCCCGTCGTCCAGGCCGATAACTCAATCGTGGTCCGCCAGAGGATGCGCGCCACGCTGTCCTGCGACCACCGCGTGGTGGACGGAGCGGTCGGCGCCGCGTTCCTGAGAGAGCTCGCGGACATGCTGGAAAACCCGATGCTCGCTCTCGCGTAGGAGGCCCGGGGCGCGGGCTCTCGCTGATACGACATAACGAACGGAGGGGATCAATGGCTGGCTACGACTATGACGTTCTCATCCTGGGCGCGGGACCCGGCGGCTATGTCGCCGGCATCCGGGCCGGGCAGCTGGGGCTGAAGGCCGCGGTCATAGAGCGCGACAAGGTCGGAGGCGTCTGCCTCAACGTCGGCTGCATTCCTTCCAAGGCTCTGATTCACCAGGCGGAGCTGTTCCGCTCCATCCCCAATCTCAAGGAGATGGGGCTTTCCGTCGACACGAAGGGCTTCGACTACAAGCACGTCTTCGACAAGTCCCGCAAGGCCGCGGACACGCTCGTCAAGGGAGTCCAGTTCCTTCTGAAGAAGAACAAGGTGGAGACGATCACGGGAGAAGGGGCCCTCTCGGGAAAAAACGAGATCACGCTGAAAGACGGGAAGAAGGTCACGGGGAAGAACATCATCATCGCGACGGGCTCCCGGCCGCGCGTGATCCCCGGCTTCGAGTTCGACGAGAAGGTCGTGCTCTCTTCCACGGGCGCGATCATGCTCTCCCGGCTGCCGAAGAAGGCGCTCATCCTCGGGGCCGGCGCCATCGGGGTGGAGTTCGCGCACGTACTGAACTCCTTCGGTGTCGACGTCCACCTCGTGGAGATGCTCGACCGCATCCTTCCCATCGAGGACGCGGAGGCCGTGCAGGTCCTCTCCCGCGCGTTCCAGAAGCGGGGCATCCAGATGTCTACTGGCACCAAGGCGGTCTCCATGCAGAAAGGCGGCGCCGGGGTCAGTGTCGTCCTGGAAGACAAGACGGGGACGCAAAAGACCGTGGAAGCAGACCAGGTCCTCGTAGTGGTGGGCCGCACGCCGAACACGGACGGCATCGGGCTC
Organism: Spirochaetia bacterium; assembly: GCA_035542415.1. GTDB lineage: Bacteria > Spirochaetota > Spirochaetia > SZUA-6 > Fen-1364 > Fen-1364. Next base: position 9,728 of record DATKLM010000189.1, on the reverse strand, counting down.
GACAAGGTCGGGATCACGACGGAGAGGGGCTTCATTTCGGTCGGTGATTACAACCAGACCAGAGTCGCCGGGATCTACGCCATCGGGGACGTCGTCAATACCCCGCTTCTCGCTCACATCGCGTTCAAGGAGGCGGAGATCGCGGTGGAGCACATCGCGGGAAAGTCCCCGCACCCGCGCATCGATCCGCTGTCCATTCCCAGCGCAACATACTGTGAGCCGCAGGTGGCGAGCTTCGGGCTTCCGGAGTGGAAGGCCACGGAGCAGAAAGTGCCGTTCGCGAAGGCAAGCTTCCCCTACCGCGGGGCAGGAAAGTCGGTTGCGGTAGAACAGTCCGAGGGCTTCGTGAAGGTCATGTATGACCCCAAGACCAAGGAAATCCTCGGCGTGCACATCGTCGGAGCTGATGCAACCGAGATAATCCACGAGATGCTGCTGGGCCGAACCGCGGAGCTTCTGCCGGAGGACATCGCCACCATGATCCACGCGCACCCCACGCTCTCCGAAGCAGTCGGGGAAGCGATGCGCGCGGTGGAGGGCTGGGCGATACATATCTAGGTCTGCCGCGGTACTCCGCGGTATTGATCGCGCGAAGCGCGATATCCCGGAGATGTGCACGACCCGAGGGCAAGGCCAGCCCGCACGAACGCACACCAATCGGCATACACTCTTTACCCTTCCGTGAAAGTTCCGTGAGCTTTGGCGCGTAGCTTGACCTTCACAGGAGGTACTTCTGATGAAGGTTTTGCTACTGATGCGGGGAGTCATGGTGGCCGCCGTTCCGGCCCTCGCCCTCGTGATTGCTGGCTGCACGACCACGGGCGGCTCCATCATGAAGGCCGGTGACGCGATGTCGTCGGAGAAGGGCAAGATGGGGAAGGAGTCCATGCTGGCAATGGACCCGATGAAGGCCGAGCATGCGTCCATCGACCGGTTCAGCAGTGCTGCCGGGCACCTGCAGGTGCGTGACTCCATGAATCACCTGCCCGGGCCCAACCAGCCCGTGGATTTCGACAAGCCGCCGTTCGTCACCACCGGTCTCGGCCCGCACGGTGAAACGGTCATGTACTACAACTTCGACGTGCAGCCCACGACACCGGCGCCGATCTACGTCCTGTACCGAGCCGGTGAGAGCTCCCCGGTTGCCGGCCAGCTCAACATCGTGGACGTGATCCCGGGAGACAAGGGCTACAACGACTTCTGGCAGGTGAACAAGGTCACCGTGCCGTCTGACTATACGGCGAACGCGATCGGCAGCGTGCAGGCGCTCAAGGACGCCGGGTATCCCATCGAGCGGACGAGTACGCTCGTCAACTGCCCCATCGTTCCCGAGGGCTCCACTGCGAAGCATCGTTTGAGCGGAAACGATACGGGGCTGCATCATGGCTGGTACAGGAACAAGACCGTGTCGTACTTCAACTTCGGCGAGGCTCCGCTCATGGTCACCGCGGACGGCAGCGTCCCGGTGTCTCCCATCTACGTGACGTTCAACGTGAACCCCGGCATGGCGAACGGCGGACCCGCGTCCGGCTTCAAGATGGTCATGGGATCCATGCAGACCCACAACGTCGTGGCGACGCTCCCCGGGGACGCGGACTACTCCCCGCTCTGGGCCGTCAGCCCGTACGACAACATGTACTTCGACAAGGTCATGAAATTCGACTCCGTCATGAGCTCCATGGTGCTCGCGCGCAACGTCGCGGATGTTAATTGCCCGATCTACTCAGTCGAGAAAATGATGGCGAACTAGAGTGCGTCGCCGTCGTCGGGAGGGCCGGGCGTCCTGAAGACGCCGGCCCTCCGCGCGGCCGTCGTGAATGTCGAATTTCTTCGACCCGAAGATCATCCTCGACAGGACAGGGCCGCGTGACATGATTCAGGTATTCTGATATCGACATGACACGGTTCGACCTCTCGCTTTCTCCGCTGCGCCGCATCCCCGAGAGCACCCGCGGTATCCTCAACACGCTTCTCTTCGCCGCAGCCTCCGCCTGCTCCGCCGTCGCATTCCTGTGGCTGACGAACCTCCTTTTCAGCATCACAATCGAAAGACTGTCCGCCGGCTCGCTGCTCACGTTCCTGCTCGGCAGTCTGGCCGTCATCCTCGCCACCTCGGTCGCCGCCGGCCTTCTCATGAGCCGCTTCAGCCCGCAGACCGCCGGAAGCGGTGTCCCCCAGCTGAAGGCGGCGTATTGGAAGGACCTGGGATTCGTCAGGATGCGGGCGGTTGTCATCAAGTTCATCGGCGGAGTCCTGACTCTGGGCGGCGGAACGAGCCTCGGCCGGGAAGGTCCCTCCGTGTTCGTCGGAGGAGGGGCGGCTTCGAACGTCGCTGCGGCCCTCGGCGTTCCCAAGACGGGGCGGCGGCCGGCGGCGGCAACCGGGGCTGCCGCGGCGCTCGCCGCGGCTTTCAACACCCCTTTGGCGGCAATCACGTTCGTGCTCGAGGAGATGCTTAACAACGAGTTCGGAAGCAGAGTCCTGGGGGGCGTCGTTCTTGCCGCGGTTCTCGGCGCGCTCATTGTCCAGGCCTTCCTGGGGCGTCAGCCAGCCTTCCGACTGCCATCCGTGGAAGGGGTCACGTGGCTCATGTACCTGATCCTTCCCGTTGTCGCGGTGGTGGCGTCGCTGATCGGCGTCGCGTTCCAGGTGCTCGCCCTGTCCCTCCGCGCCCGCGTTCGCCAGAAGAGCCGTGTCCCGGCCTGGCTGCGCCCATCCTGTGGAGCGCTGGTGACGTGGATCGTCGGATGCGCGGCCTTCCTTCTCACCCGGCACATCGGCGTCTTCGGTCTCGGGTACAGCGACCTGTCGCTTGCCCTCAACAACAGGCTCGTCTGGCGGGTTGCGGGAGTTCTCGTCGTGGGCAAGTTCATTGCCACGACCGCCTCGTACGGCTGGGGAGGAAGCGGAGGCATTTTTTCCCCGACGCTCTTCCTGGGAGGGATGACCGGGCTCTTCTTCGCCGGAATCGCGGGCACGTGGATTCCTCTGACGACGGCGGACAAGATCATCCTCGCCGCGGTTGGAATGAGCGCCTGCTTCAACGCCGTCGTGCGCGCTCCCCTGACCGCGCTCCTGATCGTTTTTGAAATGACGCACCAGTTCTCGATGGTTCCCGCGCTCATGGTCTGCTCCATCGTCAGCCAGGCAATCGCCCGGCTGGGCGGGCCGCACAACTTCTACGATGCGCTCCTCCTCCAGGACGGCCATGAGCTGATCCGCATCCATCCCCCGCGAGACCTCGAGAGCTGGCAGAGGCTCCCCGTTTCGGAGATCGCGCGGACACGACCCGTTGTCCTGACGGACCTGGATCGCGCCACGATCGAAAGGCACCTGGAGTCCTACCCGTACAGCCGGTTTCCCGTCGTCCTGGATGGGACCCTGAAGGGGATCGCCAGCCGGCACGACATGAACGCTGCGCTCGCCGCCGGCGTCACGCCTCGCATGACGGCGCCCGTGGAGTGCTCCTCGTCGATGACCGTGCGGGACGTCGGCAAGCTTCTCATGGAGAGCTCTGCCGGGATCGTCCTGGTGCGGGACCAGTCATCGGGGGAGGTCAGCTCCGTCGTGACCCTCCATGATATCCTGAGGGCGCAAGCTGCTCTGGCCGAATAGACGCCGCGCAGGAGGAACACCCATGCGCTGGAAAAGAAGGAACGAACAGGGCGGGCAGCCCGCCGAGCGGGACAAGGAAGCACCGCAGGCCGCCCCGGAGAAACAGGAAGAGAAACCGCGGCGGCCGCCTGCCTGGCTTGATGTGTGGCCGGTCGGGCGGCTTCTCCATCCGGGATCCCTGCGCGAGCTCTGGAACGGCTACTCGGGCAGGCGGAACAAGGAAAAACAGGACCTCGATGTCTACCACGTCCTCTCGGAAGGCGCGCGGCCCACGGCAGACTACTACGTTCTGATCGTGCTGTCCTGCCTCATTGCCAGCATGGGTCTCATCCAGGGATCCGTGGCCGTCATCATCGGGGCCATGATCATCGCGCCGCTCATGACCCCCATCCTTGCATTTTCACTCGGCGTCATCTGGGGCGACTTCACTCTCCTGCGAATCTCCTTCTCAGCGATCATCCGGGGCGCTCTCCTCGCCGTTGCCATCTCGGCCGCCCTGTCCTATCTTGTCCCGATCTCGCACCTCTCGCGGGAAGTCACGTCGCGGGCAAATCCGTCCCTGTTCGACATCATCGTCGCCCTGGGCTCGGGAGCGCTGGCAGCGTACGGCTACGCGAACCGCAAGGTGAGCAGCGCGCTCACCGGAATTGCCATCGCCGTGGCCCTCATGCCGCCCCTGTGCGCGGCTGGCATCGGCCTGGGAAAGCTTGACCTGCGAGTGGCCTCCGGGGCCTCACTGCTGTTCGCGATCAACCTCGTTTCAATTTCTCTCGCGGCAGCCGTCGTGTTCTGGCTGATGAAGATTCATCCCCTGTCAGAGGACAGAACGCGGGTGACGCGTCGGGCCGTCGGGCAGATCGTCCTCTCCGCGGCCCTGCTCTGCCTCATCACCATCCCCGTGGCAGTCTACATGCACACAACGGTGGAACTGGAAAAGGCGCAGAAGGAGGCGCTGCGCGTTGCGTCCCTGTCCCTGCCGGGGAGCTCTGTCATGTCGGTGGAGACGGTCCATGACGGGCAGGCAGACGCGCTCCGCCTCACGCTCGCCGTGGACCGTGATGTCGGGAAAGAGGAGCTTCAGCGCATTGCCTCGACCATCACCCGGGGAAGCCCTGTGCTCGCGCGCGTCGAAATCACCTGCCTCAGGGCCGTTGCGTCGTCGGTCCCCTGACCCGGCGGCGCTAGAGGATCACCGCCCCGGGGAAAAGGAAGTGCACGAGCGCAATCGCGACCCCGGCGATTCCCACCGGAACCCGGTACGTCAGAACGGTCTTGGAGATCTTCTGGATGGACTCCCCTCGGCTGTCGACCGTCGAGCGGAACGCCTCGATGAGGAGGATCCCTCCGAGAACGATACCTGTCAGCGCCGGCAGGATGTCCCCGACAACAGGAACGGTTTCTCCCGGAGACAGGACGATGAGCTTGATCACACCGACGACGACGGCGATCAGGGCGATGACGATCTGTGCCGCGCGGTTGGACCGCAGGTTCTTGAACGAAGCCAGAAACGGCATCTTCTCCCCGAGATAGTCGCCGGCAAGGGTGAGCCCGGCGACGATGTTCGCCAGAATTGATAAAAGATAGAACTGAGCCATGGGGCACCTCCTGGTTTTTTCTTATCCCCACCGAAACAGCCGGCCGAAAAGGCCTTTCGGGGGGGCAATTCCGAAGAAACTGGAAATCAGGCTCGCCAGCTCCTTTCTAAGAATCTGATACGAGAAGTGCTTCCGCGCAATCTCGAGGTTCCTCTCCACCATCTTCCGCCGCCGCTCGGGATTCGTTAACACCTCCTTGACCTGGGCAAGAGCGGAATCAGTGAGAAAGCCGTCGATGGTGATCACGTCGAAACCCTTGGATTCGATATCGACGATGAACACGGGGTAGCGGTTTACGAGAATCGGCTTGCGATAGAAGATGGCCTCGAGGAACGCGTTGCCGAAGCCCTCGAACGTGCTCGGGTACGTCACCAGGTCCGCGTGCTCATACATTTCCCTCAGTGAATGCAGATGCGCGTGCGAGCCCGTCCGTGGAGCTTCCTCCTCCACGCGGTCGTGCACGAAGTGCAGGCCGACTCCCTGCCGCGCCGCCCATTTCTCCAGCCAATCTGCGTACGCGGGACCTTCATCGTTCATCGAGTGCGATACGATGAGCCGCGTCTTGGGCAGGTTGAGGAGCTGCACGAGGGAGACGGCTTGTTCGATCCCCTTGTGCTGCACGACGCGCGTGGGCTGGAGGATCAGCAGGTCATCCTTGTCGAATCCCATATCGGCGCGGAACTGGGCGTCCGTTTCGGCGGGCCGGGGAGGCCTCTTCTCGAAATCCATGACATTGAAGACGACGCTCGCGGCCACGCTTCTGCGGGCGGCGAGCTCCGCCTGCGCCACGGAGCTGATGACGACGTGCCGTATTGACGGCAGGTCGGGCGGAAATGCCATATTCAGGATGTCCTGACATGCATTCGAGAGAAAGCGCGACCGTTCCCACGAAAAGTCGTGATGGTGCGCGATCGTTGGGATGCCGGTTTCCGCTATCAGATCAGTGATGGCCATTCCCAGCGGGAGATGCATCGGGATCGACAATGCGTTTTCGGGGATGATCAGGTCGATATCGAAACGATCGATGAACTCGTACAGCTTGTCTTTGAGGAAGTCCTTCTGGCTGTGCAACGCATCGGTGATCATCCGGCTGCGTTTCTGGGAGCTGAAAAGGGCGCGGGTAAGCGCTTCGACAGAGGGATGGCCGAAGAAAGCCTCCGGGACGAGCATGCTGCGGTCGGGGTTCCTGTCCAGCTCGCCGGCGAACCAATAGGTCTTGTGCCCGAACTCCTCCACACTCGATGCCCACTTCGCGGCTTCAAGGGAAACCCCATCCAGGCCCTTGAAACGCGTCGAAATGAAGCCGACGCTCAAAGATCTGCCCTCCTGCACCGGATCACTCATCTTCGATCCTCCCGAAAGCGCCCCGTTGTCGTCACGAGCTCTCGGGAAGGAACGACTCATCTGCGGTCGTCGCGGAATCCCGCTGTACGTTCATAGAACGGCGAGGCCGGGGAACAGGAAATGAACCAGCGCCACAATGACGCCCGTGATCCCGGCCGGCACGCGGTAGGTCAGGGCCGTCTTGGAGATCTTGCGGATGGATTCTCCCGCCTGCTCGACCTTGCCGGGATTGACCTCCGCCAGAAGCATGATCCCGAGAGTGATGCCGGTGACCGCCGGCAGAAAGTCGCCCAGGATGAGGATGTGCTCCCCGGGAGACAGGAGGAACAGCTTGATCACCCCGACGACAAGGGCGGTGATGCCGATCGCAACCTGCGCGCTTCTCCTGCTCCGAACCTCCTTGAACGGAAGGAGAAACGGCATCTTCTCTCCGAGGAAATCACCCGCGAGGGTCAAGCCTGCAACGAGATTCGAAACAACGGAAAGAAGATAGAATTGGGCCATCGACAGGCCTCCTCTCGGGAGTCTGAACGGTCGCACGGGGCCGCCAGCGCGAGGCACTCCCCGGTCTCCTCCTGTATCGTACGAAATCCTTCGCCTGGGCGCCGTCGAAATCCTTTGTTTTGTTTGTAGAATTTGGCTGTCCGGCAAGGTCGTGGTTTTTTGACCGGAGGCCCCGGGATCAGTATGTATTGTTGCAGGAGGAGGGGCCGCGGGCGGCCCGGACCGTCGAGGTCTCCCGCGCAATGCAGAATGACATCATCGGAACGTGGATCGGGATCGTGGCTTGCCTGAGCCAGTGCGCGCTGTTTTCCGGGCTCAACCTGGCTTTCTTCAGCATCAGCCTCGCGGCGCTCCCAGCTTACGGCGGCGGCCCACCGGTTCGGAACGAGCACCTTCCTTGGACAGAGAAGTCCGGCCAGGGATACCTTCGAGGTACATGATCTTCCAGGTTTGCCCGTCGAAAAGGAAATCGGAGATGCGCTCGATCGGGCCGTCGTTTCCGAGCGCGCGGTAGCCGGAAACTGCGCGGGCCACGGCCCAGGAGGAGACAAGAACGCGGCGTGACGAGAAGCTGCCTCCGATCCGGACCACGAGATAGCGGACAGTCCACCGGTCGTCGTCGAAGAATACCTGCTCGGTGACCCCGACCGTTCCGTCGACGGCGGCGATCACCGCTCCGCGGAGACCCCTGACGCTGGTCATCATGACGGCTCCTCCTGCCGTGCCGAGGCCCGCCGCGCCGCGCTGGCGCCGCGGCGGTACAGCCAGTTCCTCAGAATGATCGGGGTGATGATCGTCGTCAGGAGGCTCATCAGGATGATGCTGACGTACACGTCCTGCTGGATGAGGCCGCCGTCGAGGCCGATGAGCCCGATGATCATCGCCACCTCCCCTCGCGGGGCCATCCCGAAGCCGACGATCGCGGCATCGCGAAGGCGGGAGCCCCCGAGGAGCTCGACTGCTCCGCTGCCGAGGACCTTCGAGGCGAAGGCAACGATGGTCAGGGCGACGAGGAAAATCACGATCCGCACGTCCAGCGCCTTGACGTCCGCGATGATTCCCAGGGAAACGAAGAAGATCGACGAGAAGATGATCATCAGGGATTCCGAGCCCTTGTACAGGTCGCGCCCGTTGCGCAGGGTGACACCCGCGAGGGAGGCGCCCGCGATGAACGCCCCGACAATGGCGGAGAGCCCCACGAGCTCGGCGCCCATTGCATAGAGGAATGCGAGCATCGTGGCGAAAATGAACGTCACCTCAGGGTAGCGGCGGGTGAACTTCGTCGCGTCGATCAATCCGATGACCCGCCGCAGCGCAAAATGGCCGACTGCCCCGCCGACGGCAAGGAATGCCAAGGCCTTCGCAAACACGATGACGAGGCTTCCGGCAGAAAGCTCTCCGGCAACGAGGCCCCTGCTGACGGCGAGCACGAGGAGGCTCAAGACGTCGTCGATCACAGCCGCGCCGATGATCGCGCGAGCGGCAGGGGTCTGGAGCTTTCCCATCTCCTTCAGGACGTTCGCGGTGATGGCGATGCTGGTTGCCGTGAGGGCGGTCCCGATGAAGACCGAGCTGCCGAAGGAGAATCCGAAGAGGAGAGAAACGGCGTACCCGGACACCCAGGGCACGAGGACTCCCGATGCGGCGATCGCCAAGTACCGGGGCCTCGCGATGTCCTCCAGCCGGAACTCGAGCCCCACTACGAAAAGGAGGATGACCGCCCCAAGGTGGGCGATGCTGCTGACGAAGTCCGTGTAGGTCACGATCCCGAGCACGCTGGGTCCCACGAGAAGACCAACGAGGATCTCGCCGATGACGGCTGACTGGTTGACGCGGGACGCCAGCAGGTACCCGGCGAGCGCGATGAAGAGCAGGAAGCTCATCTGGAACTCGATCAGATGCGCGATCTCCGCCATCGCAGCTCTTCCCTCAGGTGTCTGTCGCGGGGTGGAACTTCTGCAGGTACTCCTCCACCTCGATCATGGGAGGCCTTTCCTCTGTCGGGATCTCCACCTGTTCCACGCGCGGCGCGGCTTCCGCACACGAAACCGACAGGTGGTGCGAGCCGGCGGGAGGCATCCTCCCTTCGCCGTACTTGCTCAGCCTGCCGAGGAAGGTTTTCATGATGCCGAACGACATTTTCCCCAGGGACTGCAGGGACTGGTTGCGATGGACGCGGCGGTCCATGTTGACCTGGGCCAGGGCATCGATTCCCTGCTGATGGTAGATGTCCACGAGATGGCCCAGCTCCACGCCGTATCCCACGGAAAAGGGAAGCCGCTCAAGAAGGGTTCTCCGCCCGGCGTACTCCCCGCTCAGGGGCTGCACGAGGTACGCCAGCTCGGGGTAGAAGAGGGAGAACAGGGGGCGCACGAGAATCTCGGTGACCCGCCCTCCTCCCGCGGCGACGAGCTCTCCGGGGGTCCGCAGGGGACGCTCATAGAATGCCTTCACGTAGGAGATGCGGGCATCCCGGAGAAGAGGTCCGACCAGGCCGTAGACGAACTTGGGCGCGATGTTGCTGATGTCGGCGTCGATCCATACGATCAGGTCGCCCTCCAGGACGTACAGGCTCTTCCAGAGGTTTTCCCCCTTGCCCCGGTATGTGCCGTACTTCCTCAGGATGTCGCGCGAGGAGAAGACCCGCGCGCCGTTCTGCTCGGCCGCCGC
>DATKLM010000188.1:0-38535 GCA_035542415.1 Spirochaetia bacterium | reverse complement strand
GCGCGCGCGGGTTCGCCTACGCGTGGTGGGGCAATGTGTTCGGCTCCCTGGGCGGCGCGTACTTCGACAGGAACATGAAGCCCCAGATCAACTCCCCGGCCGGTGTCAAGGCTATCCAGATCCTCAAGGACCTGGAGCCGTACTGCCCGCCCGACGTCATGAGCTTCGGGTACACCGAGCTGATGAACGCCTACCTTCAGGGCCGCGTTGCCACGATGATCCAGTGGTCAGACGTGTGGAAGAAGGCGAACGATCCGAAGTTCTCCACGCCGTTCATTCTCCACAACGCGGGCGTTTCGCAGGTGCCCGGAGTAAAGCAGCCGGACGGCTCCATCTACTTCCGCGCGGCCGCGCCCGTGGGACGCGTTCTTGCCATTCCCACGACCTCGAAACATCCGAAGGAAGCGTTCTGGGTGGCATCCATGCTCAGCAATGATGAAAGCATCAAGGCCGTCACGTCCAACGACGCGGGCGAGGATCCTTACCGCATCTCCCAGTTCAAGAACCTCGCCGCATGGTCGAAGTTCGGTTCCGCCGCAGACGCAAAGAACTACCTTGACGCGGTGGGGGACAACCTCAACCACATCTTCCCCGACATCAACATCCCTGGCTCCGCGGACTACCTGGACGCCCTGGATGTCGCGGTGACGAGCGCGCTGTCGGGCACTGGCGACGCGGCGAAGGCCCTCAACACCGCGGCCGCGGCCTGGGACAAGATCACGAACAATCTCGACGCGAACAAGCAGAAGAAGATCTACAACGCGATGCTCGAGATGTGGAAGAAGCACGGGTTCTGGAAAGACTAGATTTCGGATTCTGAGACGACGCCCGCTGCCGGTGCAGCGGGCTCGTCTTCTTCACAGGAGAGCGGCCATGTCGAGTGCGGTGCAGGCGCAAGGGACCAACGTTCTGACGCTGGAGAGGAGCCAGAAGCGCTTCGCGCGTCTTGTGGCGCTGCCGGGGATGATCGTCCTCGTCCTCCTCGTCGTCGGCCCCCTGGCGTACATGTTTTTCAACAGCTTCTTCGTAAAGACGCTGGCCACGCCGGTGCCACCGCGCTTTGCGTGGTTCGAGAATTACGGGAACCTGTTCACGGACGGCCGGTTCTGGAACGCGTTCCTGAACACCATGATCATCATGGTGATCGGCATTCCGGTTCAGTCTTTCCTCGCGCTGGTCCTTGCGCTTCTCCTGAACAAGAGGTTTCCCGGCAGCCGGCTCATCGTTGCCCTGTTCCTGATCCCGGTCATGATCACGCCCGTGGTCGCCGGCTTCGAGTGGAAAATCATCCTGGACAACCGGTTCGGACCGCTGAACTACGTGTTGAGCTTCTTTGGAGTCACGCCTCTTGCGTGGCTCGCGAAACCGGTCCTTGCCATGATCTCCATCCTCATCATGGACACCTGGCAGTGGACGCCGTTCGTCATGGTCGTCCTGCTCGCCGGACTCGCCGCCATTCCCAAGCAGGTGTATGAAGCATCCAGCGTGGACGGTTCCTCAGGCCGGGAGACCCTCTGGCGGGTCACGATGCCGCTCCTGCGGCCCATGTTCACGCTGGTCATCCTCCTGAGGATCATCTTCATCTTCAAGATATTCGACCCGGTCCAAATCCTCACCGGCGGGGGACCGGGCGTATCGACGGAGACGCTCAGCGTCCTCACCTACATCATGGGATTCAAGAGCTTTAACGTGGGCATGTCCTCCGCCATCGCGGTGGTCCAGCTCGTCATCATCACGGTCATCGCAAAGATATTCATCGGCACGGTCATGAATCGCAGGGAAGGCAAGGAGTCATGAACACGATTACCTTGAACAGGGAAGAGCTCGCACGGCGAAAGCGTATCCGCACGCTCTTCACGGTGCTGCGCTTCCTCCTCATCCTCATCTTCTTCGTTATTTTCCTGTTCCCGGTCTACTGGATCGCCGTGGGCGCCTTCAAGGTGGAAGGCGAGTTTTACCATTATCCGCCGATTTTCTGGCCGAGCCACTTCGATTTCCAGAACTTCGTGCGGGGGCTGACGACGTTCGGAGGCGCGGAAGCGCTTGTGTCCAGTCTCATCGTCGCCTTGACGAACACCGTTCTCGTGATCGCGTTCGGCGTGCTCCTGGCGTACAGCATGGGCCGCTTCAAGGTGGGCGGGGACAACATGAGCTTCTTCGTCCTATCTCTTCTCTTTGCTCCGCCGGTCATCGCAACCATGCCGTTGTTCATCATCTGGAAGACCCTGAAGATGCTGGACACGTATCCCGTGCTGTTCCTGTCCTACATCCTCATCAACATGCCCTTTGCCGTGTGGATCATGAAAGGCTTCTTCGAGGACATTCCCCACGGGATTGAGAACGCGGCCCTCCTGGACGGCTACTCGAGGTTCCACGCGTTTCGGAAGTACGTCCTGCCGCTCGCCGTTCCCGGCATCGCGGTCACCGCGCTCTTCGTGTTCATCTTTTCCTGGAATGAGTATCTCTTCGCCCTCATCTTCACCCGTTCCCAGGCCTCCACCCTTCCCATCACCCTTGCGGGCATGACCGGAGGGCACGAGATTCCCTGGGGCGAGATTTCCGCCCTCTCCCTCATCGCCATCCTGCCGGGGGTTATCCTCACGCTCTTCTTCCAGAAGTACCTCGTGCGCGGGCTGACGTTCGGCGCGGTGAAAGGGTAGGCGGAACGGAAACGACGGAGTTCCGCAGGCGCTACGGGCCCTGGGCCGTCATCACCGGCGGGTCGGAGGGCATTGGCGCGGAGTTTGCCCGGCAGCTCGCCGCATGCCGCCTGAATCTCGTTCTTGCGGCGCGCAGGCGAGACCTTCTCTCCAGGTTCTCCGAAGAGATTTCTTCTCTTTTTCACGTGGATGTGCGGGCGGTCCCGCTGGATCTCTCCGAGCGTGGCGCCGTTCAGGCGCTTTGTGACGCCACGGCAAATCTCGATGTCGGCCTTCTCGTGTGCTCGGCTGCCGCTTCGCCTCTGGGGGACTTCCTGGACGTGTCTCTCCGGGATCACGAGCGGCTCGTGGATCTCAACTGCCGGCTGCCGTCCCTCCTGGCTTGGGAGTTCGCCCGCCGCATGGCCGCGCGGGGTCGTGGCGGCGTCATCCTTCTCTCATCAATGGCCGGCTTCCACGGGACCGGCTTCGTTGCGCACTACGCAGCGTCAAAGGCGTACCTGCGCGTTCTGGCCGAGGGGCTGTGGAATGAGCTCCGTCCCCGCGGCGTGGACGTGATTGCCTGCTGCCCCGGCCTCGTGCGGACGCCCACCCTGGACGCCGGTCGGCCTGTTCGACCCGTCTGGCTCGCTTCTCCCCTGATGGAGAGCGCGCCGGTCGTGGCGCAGACTCTGCGCGCGCTGGGCCGCCGGCCGGTTGTCATCCCCGGCCTGGCCAACAGGATTTCCAGCTGGATCACCGGGCATCTCCTGCCGCGCCGAGCCGCCATTGCGTTGTCGAGCATGGGAACGCGCGCGATGTACCCGGGCCGCCGGGCAGACTAACCATTGCGCGCCGGCAGCGGCGCGGCGCTGTCGTGGGGTTGACGGTTCCGTCCCTTTCCAGGCCGCGCAGCGTGAGCATGGAAGACCGCCATGGCCGTCGTGGACGAGATCGAGAAGCCGCGCCACGTCCGCCAGCGCTTCACCGTGGCGTACTGACGAGGGTGAGCAGCCCGGAGGATTCGACGGCAGAGTAGAGGAGAAGAAGCGCGAGCACCGTCGAGCTTACGCGGCGCACGAGGGGATTCGACAGAACGCGGGTGAACGTGGAGCCGGCGAGCGCCCAGACCGACGTGGCGCAGAATCCCACTGCGGCGAAAACCACGGCTGAGGCCGCGAGCAGGACGCTCTGGCCGGCAAGCGGCGCCAGGAACGCGGAGTACAGGGTCAGGCCGTAGATGATTACCTTCGCGTTGAGGATCTGCAGGACGAACCCGCCGGCAAATCCCAGGACCGGCTTTGCCCCGCTCTCCGTCCTGAGGCCCTCCCGGAACGTGTGAACGGCAAGCCAGGCGATATACAGCGACCCGCCGATGCGGAGGAACACCTGGAGCCGGGGAAACGCGGAGAGGATCGTCCCCGCCACGAGGGCGCACAGGCACATGACGATGAAGAATCCGGCCGTCACTCCTCCCAGGAACCGCAGCGCCTTCCGATAGCCCGCGCTGATGCCGACCGACAGGGCCGAGATGTTGTTCGGCCCCGGGGTGAAGGTCGTGACCAGGACGAAACCGGCAAGTGCAACCCAGGGAATGTCCACGTCGAGCCTCCTTGCGGTGTACGCCGACCCGCGCTACACTGGAGACGGTCCATGTACGTTATAGCATACAAAAAGACGTAATAACAGTCAACGGGCAGGGGGCCATGGGCGGAGAAGAAACGTCGATCGCGAAGAACCTCCACGACCTGCGAAGGGCGCGGGACCTCACGCTGGACGCGCTGGCCGGGCTCAGCGGGGTCAGCAAGAGCATGCTCCGCCAGATCGAGGTCGGGCGCTCGAGCCCCACCATCAGCGTGCTCTGGAAGATCGCGAACGGCCTGCGTGTCCCATTCTCCGCGCTCCTTACCCGGCGGGACACCCCGACGCAGGTCGTGGACTTCACCTCCCGGGGCGGAGTCCGTTCCGGCCGCCGCGGGTACCGTCTCTATCCCCTGGTGGAGTTCCAGCCGGAGCGGCCTTTGGAGATCTACTACGTGGAGATCGACGGCGGGGCGAAGTTCGAAGGCGAGCCGCACCAGGGGAATGCGCGTGAGACGGTGCTCGTCATGTCCGGAGAGCTGATCGTGTCGTCGGGAGCATCGGTGTCCCGGGCCCGCCAGAGCCAGATGATCCAGTTCCTTGCCGGGCAGCCCCACCGCTACGAGAATCCCGGGACCTCCGTGGCCCGGGTGCTGATGACCATCGACTACGCCGGCTGATCCCGGGCCGCCTGGCGTCCGCCGCTCTTTTTCGTCCCATCGTGTCGTGCACGGCGCCGCCCATTCGTCAGTATTATTGACATCAACCAGGAGGTACCGTATGAATCCCCCGATCAACTATCTCGCGGTCGTCGTTGCCGCACTCGCGAACTATGTCATCGGAGCGATCTGGTACGCGGCGCTGTTCCGAAAGGCCTGGGCGAAGCTGATGGGAATGGCGGAAATGAAAGTGACGGTCCTGAGCGTCGTTCTCGCGCTCGTCGGGGCCTTTTTCATGAGCTGGGTCCTGGACCATGCCATCATCTTCGCCGGGACCTTCATGAAGATAGCCGGCGTGGGCGGGGGGCTCGAGGCCGGGTTTTTCAACTGGCTGGGGTTCATTGCCCCGGTCACGCTGGGAATCGTGATCTACGAGAAGAAGTCCTGGGCGCTGTGGCTCCTCAATAACGGCTACTGGCTCGTCTCTCTTCTCGTGATGGGAATCATCCTGTCCGTCTGGACCTGAGACAGACGGAGCCCCGGCATGAAAATCCTCAATCAGAAGTCCCTGGACGACAAGCTGCGCCAGGCGGCGGGGGTGGTCCCGGAACAGGTCGTTAATGAGATCAAGGGATTCATCCTCTCCGCCCCGGACGCCCAGTTGTACCACATCAACCCGTACCGCTTCGCCGCCCAGAGGAAGGTCGACCGCGCCAGGGCGCTGCGCGCGTTTCTCCACCTGACCAAGGGGGGTCTCTTCAACCTCTTCTGGAACATCCACTGCCCGGCCTGCAAGGGCGTCACGCAGCATTCCAACTCCCTGCTGACGCTCAAGCACGCGGACACCTGCGGCATCTGCAGCACGGTCTTCGATGCCGGCTTCGACAAGAGCATCGAGGTGAGCTTCGGGGTCAATCCCTCCATCATCAAGCCCGCGGACGTTGATGATTTCTCCAAGGTCATTGCCGGCTTCGACCTGGAGCCCGGCATCAACATCGAGCTGGACCGGGGGGAGAGCCACTACTTGAAGGCGGACGTCCGGGAGGGCAACTACTTCGTCCTCGTCGAGGGGGAGAGGAAGGCCCTGAACCTCGTGGTTGCGAACGGCGCCTCCGCGCAGCCGCAGAAGGTCTCCTTCGAGTGCCGGGACAATCTCCCGCTGCTCACCATCGCGGCGGCAAAGGAGGGACCCCTGGATCTCGTGATCTCCAACAAGGATCGCGGGAAGAAAGTGATGACCTTCGCGCGCCTGGGCCCGCAGAGGTGGCCGAGCGCCGCCGCGGTCTCCAGCCTCCAGGACTTCCGCGACCTGTTCTCCTCCGAGATGCTTTCCCTGGAGGAGACGTTCTCCATCGAGAACCTCGGGTTCCTTTTCACCGATCTGAAGGGATCCACAGCTATGTACGAACGCCTTGGTGACGCGCAGGCCTTCGCGCTGGTCAAGCAGCACTTCTACATCATGGAGCGCCTCGTGCGGGAGCACAACGGCGCCATCGTCAAGACGATCGGGGACGCTGTCATGGCGGTCTTCACCGATCCGCGGGATGCCCTGCGGACCGCCGTGGAGATGATCGAAGCGTTCGACGATTTCGAGACGGCGCAGAAGCTGAAGAACTCGATCATCGTGAAGGTCGGTGTCCACCACGGGCCGTGCATCGCCGTGACTCTGAACGAGCGCATCGATTATTTCGGGACCACGGTGAACATTGCGGCCCGGGTGCAGGGACTCTCAGACGGGCGGGACGTGATGGCCTCCGGCGCCCTTTTCGAAGAAAGCGACGCGGCGGACTACCTGAAGGAAAAAGGCTGGGCGAATGAACCATTCACCACGAGCCTGAAGGGATTGAAGTCCAGCTACCGGGTGCACAAGTTGCAGGCTCCGAAGGCCTGAGCACGGCCGCTGGTCACGACTGGCGCGCCGGAATGTAGTCCTCACGCACGGGAGTAAAGACCTCTACCGCGATGGTGTCCTCGTGCGCCTCCGCCCCGTGCTCCACGCCGCCGGGAATGCACCAGGCGTCTCCCGGCCGCACCTCGTGGCGCTCCCCGCCGATGGTGAGCGTCATGGCGCCGCCCACGAGGTAGCCGATCTGCTCGTGGGGGTGTGAATGGAAAGGCAGCGTGCTTCCCCTGGCAAGCAGGAACTCGACCATCATCGTGCGGCTGCCGTAGACGAGCGTCTTCTGCCGGACGCCTGGGACACGGCTCACGTACCCGTCGCTGCCCTGTTTCTCGAAGCTCATGCAATCCTCACTTTCGGCGGTGCGTTCCCATGAGCATGCCCGCTGACGCGGCTGATGACAACTGCCGGATATCGCGCTCCGCGCGATTGGTTCAGTAGGTCTGCATCGGCTTCGCGGCGCTCCTGACCTTCAGCCTTTCCGCGATTTCCGATGCCTTGCGGCTGAGCTGCTCCAGGTCCAGGTGCACCGGCTTTCCCTGCCGCACGAGCACCCTGCCGTCAACGATGACGGTGTGAACGCTTCTTTCGCTGAATGAATACAGGAGGTTGGCGAACGGATCGAGCGCGGGAACCAGGGACGGCGTTCCCGGGTCTACCAGCACGAGGTCCGCCAGGCATCCCGGCTCGACTCTCCCGTAGTGCGGGAGTCCCAGGACCTGCCCGCCGGCATGGCAGAGCGGGAGCACCTCCTCCACGCGCGCAGCCAGGGGATCGCGCCGGGACGCCTTGGCAAGCAGGGCGGCGAACCGGGCCGTCTCCAGAATGCTCATCGTGTTGTTCGAAGCCGGGCCGTCCGACCCGAGCCCCACGGTCACTCCCGCGGCAAGGGCGCGGGGAAGGAAATCATGAACGTCCCCGAACTTGAGGTACGTCTTGGCGCAGTGGGCAATCCCGGCACCGCGCTCGCGGACCAGCGCCAGGTCGGAATCCGTGGCGTGGTAGCAGTGAGCGAGAATGGTCCCGGCCCGAAGCACACCGTTCGTATCCAGCACTTCTACCGGAGTCTTGCCCTTTTCCCGGAGGCTGCGTTCTACCTGGCCCTTCTCCTCAGACACGTGGATGTGCATTCGGGCGCCGAGCGCGCCGGCCTTGTCCGCCACGGTCCGCAGGAAAGGCTCCGGGCAGATGTATGGCGAGTGCGGTCCAAGGGAAACCGTGAGGCGCGGCTCCCGCGCGCGGTACGCGCTGGTGAACTCCATCGCCTGATCGAGCTCCTTCTGCCAGCCGTCGCCGGCGCCGAAAACTGCCCATGCCAGGTCCGCGCGGATGCCGCTCTCCTGGAAGGCCCGCCAGGCGTGATCCATGTGGAAGTAGTGGTCCGCCACGCAGGTGACGCCGGCAAGGAGCATTTCCGCGGCCCCGAGGAGCGTGCCCCAGTAGACGTCCTCCGGCCGGAGGTTCTGCTCGTACAGCCAGACATGCTTGTTGAACCAGTCACTGACGTTGCAGTCCTCCGCGGCCCCGCGCAGAAGGGTCATGGCCGTGTGCGCGTGCGTGTTGACGAGGCCGGGGATGAGATAGAGCCCGTCAGCGTGGATGATGTCCTCCCGGCCGGCAGTCCCTTCCCGAGCGAGCTCCTTTCCTGCGGCGGTGACGCGGCCGTCCTGGATGTGCACGTCCATGCCGCTCTCCAGCGAGCGGGAGCGGAAATCCAGGATGGTCGCGTTCTGAATGATCATGCCTGCCGGGCGCTGTCCAGGGCTCGGATGGCCGTGAAGATCATGTCCTTGAAGAGCGGCTGGTCTACCTCGAGGGCAACATCCGCGTTCGGCTTGCGCCCGGAGATCCCGTAGACGTCCGCCACCGTGCGCCCCCGGGTGAGATCGCTTGTGGTCTCGATCTCCACGTTCATGGTCCTTGTCGTGATCACGTCCGGCCGCACCAGGTGCGCCACCGCCAGGGCATCGTGCACCGGGGCTCCGTTGATGCCGAAGACTTCCTTGTTCGTGTTCGCGAAGAAGCGAAGGAGCGGAGCCACCACCCGGGACACCCGGCCTCCCCAGGAGGCCATATCGTCGATGTCCGCGAAGGACAGGCGGGCCTTGTTGGTCACATCGAGGCCCACCATGACGAGCGGGGCCCCGCACCTGAAGACGATCCTTGCCGCATCCGGGTCCACGAAGATGTTGAACTCCGCTGCCGGTGAGATGTTGGAGTCATGCACCGCCCCGCCCATGAGGACGATGCGCTCCAGCTTCTTTGCCAGCCGCGGTTCCTTGAGCAGCGCGAGGGCCACGTTGGTGAGCGGGCCCGTTGGAACGAGGGTGATCGGCTCCCGGGAATCCATGACGGTCTGGATCAGGAAGTCCGCCGCGTGACGGGAATCCCCCGTGAATCCGGGCTCTGGCAGGTCCGCGCCGTCCAGCCCCGAGATGCCGTGGATCTCCGGCGCCACGGTCAGGTCCCGCAGGAGAGGCCGGTCCGCGCCCCGCGCTACCGGGATGTCCGTCCTGCCAACCAGGGTGAGCACGCGGAGGGCATTGCGATACGTCTTTTCTCCGGTCTGGTTCCCCGCAACCGTGCTTACCCCGAGGAGCTCCAGCTCCGGGGAGGCAAGCGCGAGCATGAGCGCGACCATGTCGTCATGGCCGGGATCGCAGTCGATCAGGATTTTCTTTTTCACGATGCCCCTCTTCACGATGCCCCTCCCGCCCGGCGCTCCGCCGGCTTTTTCGAGCGCCTGCGCACCGCCTGCCCGGCGTAGATGGCCAGGGCGATGACCGTGGCCAGGTACGGTATCATCTGGATGAACTCTGAAGGCACCTTGAGCACCGCCAGGTAGTTCGCCAGGGCGTTCACGATCCCGAACAGGAGGGAGGAGAGGAACGTGCCCAGCGGCATGTTGTTGCCAAGGCTCGCCGCGGCCACCGCGATCCATCCCCGTCCCGCCGTGACGCCGTTGGAGAACCAGGACAGGTAGCCCATGCAGAGATACAGCCCGCCCAGGGCGCCGAAGAATCCCGACAGGAGCAGGGCCTCCATGCGCGTGCGGTTCACGTTGATCCCGACGGACTGGGCAGCGTCCGGGTTTTGTCCCACGGCGCGGATGCGCAGGCCGAGGGGAGTCTTGAAGGTGATCAGCCAGTACAGGGCGACGGAGAGCCAGGAAACGTAGGTGAGCACATTGTGCCCGCTGAAGATGGGGCCCAGGACGGGCACGGAGCGCAGCAGGGGGATATCCAGAGACGGGAAGACCATGCTCGTGATGGAGCTGGTGCTTCCCTTGTCACCGGTGGTGATGAAGAGCACGAAGATCGTGATGCCGGTGGCGAAGAGGTTCAGGGCGATGGCAGCCAGCACGATGTCCGCCCTCAGCCTCAGGTGGAAGTAACCCAGGATCGCGGCAAGGCCCACCCCGCAGGCGATCCCCGCGAGAAGCGACAGCCAGAGGCTGTGCGTGAAGGCGCTGACAAGCACCCCCGCGAGGGCGGCCACGAGCATGATCCCTTCCAGGGCGATGTTGGAGGCCCCGGCAAGGCCGGAGATGGCCACGCCGATGGCCGGCAGAAGGAGCGGCGTCAGCACGCGAAGGATCGCGAAGCCGAACTCGGTGGACAGGATCGACTTCAGCATCGGGTTCACGACAGGCCTCCCGCGCGGCCGGCCTCGCGCACGGTGACCCGGTAGCGCCAATGGCTCAAGAACGCCTCTGCCGTGATGAGGAGGATGATGATGGACTGGATCACCGTCACCATCTCATAGGGCACGTCGCTCATGAGGTTCAGCATCTGCCCGCCCACCCGCAGGTACGAGAGGAACAGGGACGCGGCGATGATGAGGAGAGGGTGGTTGCGCCCGATGATGGCGACGATGACGCCGTCCCACCCGTAGCCCGGAGAGAGCTGCCAGTTGAAACGGCGGTGGATTCCCATCACTTCCGCCATGCCGCCGAAGCCGGCCACGAGCCCGAGGATGAGCTGGCAGAGGATGATCACCCGGGAGACCTTGATCCCGCCGAACCGGGCGAACTTCTCGTTGTACCCGGTCATGCGCACCTCGTAGCCCGTCGTGGAATGGTAGAGGAACCAGTACACCGCGAGCGCCGCGAGAATGGCCAGCGGGATGCCCCAGTGCATCCGCGTGCCGGGGATGAACTGCTGGAGCCACGCCGTCTGGGGAAGCTGGTAGGAGACGAGGAACCCCGCCTTCTTGTCGCGGAAATGGAAATTGATGAGGTACAGCCCCAGGTAGTACCCCACGTAGTTCAGCATGAGGGAGGACACGAGCTCGCTTGCCCGCCATTTCGCCTTCAGGAGTCCGGGGAGGAAGTTCCACGCGGCCCCCACAGCGGCGGCCACGAGCAGCACGAGCGGGATGTGGATGAAGGCGGGCATGCGCGTGGACACGGCGAACGCCGTCCCGAGCGCCGCCCCGAGGTACAGGGAACCTTCCGCGCCCACGTTGAACTGCCGGGCCTGGAAAGCGACCGCGATGGCCAGGCCGCAGTAGATGATGGGCGCCGCGCCTTCAATGATGTTGGACAGCCGGGAGCGTGACAGAAACGGCGCCAGCAGGAACGACTGCAGGGAGAACCCCGGGTCCTTGCTTACGAGGAAGATCAGGAGAACCGCAATGGCGATCCCGATGAGCGCCGCGATCAGCGTGCGCACGAGGGTGAAGTGCCTCAGGATGAACTTACCCACGCACGCCCTCTTCTTTCTGGACGCCCAGCATGTACGGCCCGAGATCGGCCCCGCTGAGGGTATCCACGGTGGGAAAATGAGCCACCAGCTCCCCGTTGTACATGACGAGAATCCGGTTGGAGAGCTTCAGGACTTCATCCAGGTCCGCGGAGACGAGGAGGATGGCCTTCCCCTGGTCCCGGGCCTTCTGAAGCAGGTTGTGCACCATCTCCTCTGACCCCACGTCGATGCCCCGCGTGGGCTGGGACGCGATCACGACCTCGGGATCGGAGGACAGCTCGCGCGCAACGACGACCTTCTGGATGTTCCCCCCGGAGAGAGACGCCACGGGCGCCCGGGGCGAGCGGGCCAGGATATTGAACTGACGGACCAGGCTTTCGGCGTGCTCCGCGATGAACGGCCACTGTTGGCTGATTCCGCGGGAGAAGCCGTCCTTGTAGTAGCGGTCCACGATCAGGTTCTCCTGAAGCGTCGCTTCCGCGGCCACCCCGTCCTCCATGCGGTCCTCGGGGATGTGGGCGACTCGCATCTCCCGGATCTCCCGCGGCGACATGCTGTCCGCGCCGGTGCCGCGGATGCTGAGGCTGCCGCCCGTGGCCTTCAACAGGCCGGTGAGGATCCGCACGAGCTGGGTCTGGCCGTTGCCTTCCACGCCGGCGATGCCCAGGATCTCCCCGGCGCGCACGTCGAAGGAGACGCCGGACAGCACCCGCACGTTTTCGTCGTCCACGTAGGACAGGTCCCGCACGCTGAGCAGCGGCTCTCCGACGGCCTTCGGAGCAGGAATGCGCTCGAAGCTGATGTCGCGCCCGACCATGAGGTAGGCGATGTCGTGCTCCGATATCCCCGCTGCCTCCCGCGTCGTGATCACCCGGGCGTCACGCATCACCGTGACCCGGTCCGCGATCCGCTTCACTTCCTTCAGCTTGTGGGAGATGAAGATGATCGTCTTGCCGTGCTGCTTCAGCTCCCGCAGCGTGGTGAACAGGACCTCCGCCTCCTGCGGTGTGAGCACGGCCGTGGGCTCGTCCAGGATCAGGAGCTCGGCATTGCGGTACAGCGCCTTGAGAATCTCCACGCGCTGGCGCACGCCGATGGGAAGGTCCTTGATCCTGCGGCCCGGCGGCACGTCCAGCCCGTACTCCCGGGAGACGCGCTCCGTGATCTTCTCCGCCTGGCGGATGTCCAGCAGCAGGCCGCCGCGGACCGGCTCAACGCCGAGGATCATGTTCTCCGCGACGGTGAGGTCCGGGGCAAGCATGAGGTGCTGGTGCACCATCCCTATGCCCAGCCGGATGGCCTCGTGGGGGCTTCTGATCTGCACCCGGCTGCCCTTGAAGAAGATCTCTCCCTCCTGAGGCTGGCGGATGCCGAAGAGGATCTTCATCAGCGTGGACTTGCCGGCGCCGTTTTCCCCGACCACGGCGTGGATGGTGTTCTGCTCAACGGCCAGGCTAACGCCGCGGTTGGCGACAACCCCGTCCTCGTAGACCATGAGGACGCCGCGCGCTTCAAGGATCGTCTGCATAAAAAAAGGGCGATGCCCGCCTGCGGGCATCGCCATGCTCGGTCTTACTTCCCGAATGCCGTGTCGACCTTGATCTCGCCGCTGATGATCTTCTTCTCCAGCCCCTTGATCTTCGACCGCATGTCCGGGGAAATGAGCTTGCTGAAGTTGTCATTCTCCGCGACGCCGATGCCGCCGTCCTTGATCCCCAGGGCCTCGGCGGCCCCGTACTTGATGGACCCGTCGAGCGTTCCCTTGATGGCCCGGAAGAGGGAGTAGTCCACGTTCTTCAGCATGGAGGTCACGATGTAGGAGGCCTTCTCCGGATCACTGTCCTTGAACAGGACGTACTGGTCGGAGTCCACGCCGATGGCGTAGCGCTTCTTCTCCTTGGCAGCGTCCAGGAGGCCCAGGCCCGCCTGGCCGGCGACGTTGAACGCGATGTCCGCGCCCTGGTCATACTGCGCGAGCATGAGCTCCTTGCCCTTGGCCGCGTCTGAGAACGACCCGACGTAGGACACGAGGACCTGCATCTTCGGGTCCACGTACTTCGCGCCCTGCTCGAATCCCACTTTGAAGTCGTTGATGACCGGGATGTCCATTCCGCCGAGGAATCCGACGACCTTCTGGCCGTTGGCCAGCGGCATCTTGGAGTTGGTCACCATGGCGGCGAGGGCGCCGACAAGGAAAGAGCCCTCGTTCTGCTTGTAGAGGATGGAGTATACGTTATCCAGCCCGCCCTTGCTGTACGTCACGGACGTGTCGAAGGTGATGAACTTCTTGGCCGGGTACTTCGGGGCCAGCTTCTCCAGGGCCTCCTGGAGCTGCCATGTGCCCGCGATGATGACGTCCCAGTTGCTCTCCGCGAGCTGGGCGAGATCCGGCTCCCAGCGGGAGGAATCATACCCCCCTTCTATGGTCTTCACCGTCACCGGCAGCTCCTTGCCGACGCGCTGAACGCCGCGGTTGGCGGAGTCGAAGAACGACTTGTCTCCGAGAGTGCCGTTGAGATAGAGCACGACCTTCAGCTTGGGCGCCGCGAAGCCCGCGGCGGCGCTGAGAAGGAAGGCGAGGGCAACCACGAGTGCTGTAATCTTCCTGCTCATGCATACCTCCTTGATCGCCGCGAAGGTTCGGCCGCGACGATCACCAAGCGTAGTCATGCCGTGAACGGGTTGTCAAGTTGAGGGATCATACGAGCCGTGCCATGTGCGCCAGGTCGAACGTCCCGCCGGCGAGGATGGCGCCGAGCCAGAGCACCGCCACAACGAGCGCCACCACGCGCCACCGCGCAATGGTCAGCGCGCCGGCGATGGCGCCGACGGAGGTGCCTGCTCCCGCGATCATGAAAGCCATGGCCGCTCCCTGGCTCATTCCAGCGTCCAGCAGGGCCCTGATGAGCGGCAGGGACGCCTCCGCGTTGATGTAGAGGGGAAGGCCGACGGCGGCGGCAAGCGGCACGGAATACACGCGTCCCGTTCCGAAGACGCTGGTGACCCAGCCCTCGGGGATCAAGCCATTCAGGAAGTATCCGATGAGGGCGAACCCGAGGAACATCGCCAGGAGCCGCCCTGAGTTCTGCGTGAGGCTCCGGAGAACGCCAGAGGCGGACGGCCGGGGGTCGGGCGCGGGGGCCTGACTGGAGCAGCCGCACCGGGACGTGGGCTTCTGAAAGCGCGCCTGGTTGGCCAGCCAGCCTCGCTTCTCGAGAATCATTGAAATCCATCCGGCGCCAAGGCCGAGAAGGATGGACGACGCGTAGAACGCAAGCGCAAAAGGCCACCCGAACAGCCCGGCGCTGTAGACGAGCCCCTCCGGCGAGGTGAGCGGAGAGGCCACCATGAACGCCACGATCGGCGCCCAGGCCATGCTGCCTGCCATCATGCCCAGAACGACGGCCGTGGTTCCGCACGAGCACAGCGGGGTCGCAACCGCCGCAGCCGTGGCCGCGACCACGCCGGCCCGGCTGTGCCGCCTGAGGAAGGCGGCGACCTTGTCGGCCTTCACCCAGAGGGGAAGGGCTGTTGCGATGAGAACACTGGCCGCAAGGTACGGCCAGTTGTGAGCCAGGGAAAGGAGTGTCTGCGTGACTGCCCTTGTCGTGATACCCAGGATGAAATCCATGATGAACCTCCGCGTGTTTCGTATTCATCCTGGTAGACGAGGCTCGCGGAAAAAGGACGCAGGAAATCGGGGGGTGTCCGCTGCGGGTTCATCGTCCCGCTGGCGCGGGATGACAACAGCAGCAGCGCTTGTAGTAGTCAATGACCCGGCCGCGGCGGTCCAGCTCGAAATGGCAGCATCTCAGGAGCACGTCCCGAAGCCGCGCGCGAGCGCGCTGGACCCGGGACTTGGCGCCGGAGAGCGAGATGCCGAGCTTCCGGGCCAGCTCGACCTGGCTCAGGCCTTCGTACTCCGTGAGGACCAGCGCTTCGCGGTCCTGCTCGGGAAGCGCGTCCACCATCTGCCTGAGGGACAAAGCCAGCTCATCCCGAGGGTCCTCTTCGCGCTCCGGTGACTCCGCGGGAAGATCCTCCGGGACCTCCACGGTCTCCCTCCGGCCCCGGTAGTGGTCAACGATAAGGTTGCGGGCGATCTGGAACACCCAGCCGCCGGGCTTGTCCCAGCTCGCGACGCAGCAGAGATGCCGGTGGATCCGGAGAAAGACCTCCTGGAGGATGTCTTCCGCTTCGGCTTCGTCCGCGACGCGGCCGCGGATGAACGCGCCGAGCCGGCGGCTGTACTGCTCCCAGAGGACTTCAACGGCATTTCCCACGGCTGATGCTCCGCGACCGTATATTTGCCGCATGTGGTACCTCATCATCAAGGTCCCCCACGTGCTGGCGGCCAGAGCGACGGCGCCTCGTCAGCAGCGTACGCCTCCGCGGCGAAGCGCGGACGGGCGCTCGGCATCGTCCTGGGGGTCCTCACCGCCGTCATCATCGTGTTCATGGTGATGAAGCCCGCCCTGTGGTGACCCCGGGGTCAGTACAGCCGGTGCACACTCCGCGCGGAGATGAGCTCGGTGTTCATACCCGCTTCGTGCAGGCCGCCGCTCGAGCGGCCGTGCTCCATCTTGCGGGGCCCCATGGCCTTCTCCCAGGCGTCGAAATCGTGAGGGTGAACGAACGTCACCTTCACTCCCATCTTCTGAAGCGTGAAAGTGAACTGCGTCGTCGTGCCTCCGTAGAGGTGAGACGAGGAAACGATCTCGTCTCCCGGCTCGAGGAGCGTCATGAAGATCGCCAGCTGCGCGGCCATTCCGCTGGATGCGGCAACGGCGCCCGTTGCGCCTTCCAGGGACGCCACGCGTTCTTCCAGCACCGAGACCGTGGGATTGCTGATCCGCGAATAGATGTGCCCGTATTGCTTCAGGTCGAACAGGTCCGCTGCGTGGTCGGTGTCGTAGAACACGTAGGACGTGGTCTGGTAGATGGGAACCGCCCGCGCACCCACGGCAGAGTCGGGGATATGTCCCGCATGAACCATCCTCGTCTCGAATCCGAACTCCCTTTCCTCACTCATGCAACGTTCTCCCTACACCTGGTATTCGAGCGCGGGGCGGCTGCAAAGCGCCCAGGTCGAGAATCTCCAGGATCTGGCCCTTCAGCCGGCCCAGCTCGGCATCCCCGCCCTGCCGCGGCAGCCCGACGGTCAACGGGACCTCTCTGGCCAGGACCCCGGGCTGACCGCGCAGGACGAGGATACGATCACAGAGATGGAGCGCCTCGTCAATGTCATGAGTAGTCACGGCGCGCGCAGGGGAGCGGAAGCTCCGGCGGCGGGCCGGAGAAAGGCGATGACGGGGAGAGTGCTCCTACCGCGGCTTGCGCGGCCGCTTCTTCCCCGCGGGAGTGCTGTTTCTCTTGTGCGCGGCCTGGCGGGCCGCAGCAGGCAAGGCCTTCCGCGCCCGGGGGGTGGTGATCTCGATGGGCGGCGGGGGAGTGAGCGCCCGGGTGATTGCCGGACCGATCAGGTTCATGAGAAGCGCCGCGGTCTTCTTGAAGGGGACAAAAAAGGGATAGTCGTAATTTTCAGGATTTGCCCAGTGGCGGCCGATCAGCGACATGTACATGGACAGGGTCTGCAGGGCCGTGGAGAAATCCAGCGTGCTGAGGATTTCATCCGCAAGGCCGAACGGCATGCTCAACGTGAGCGGGCCGCGCGCGTATTCCACCGCCCAGACGCCGTCGGTGAAGTTCATGCCGCACGCCTGACCCTTCCCGACAAAGATCCGGTCCCCGGGCCGGTAGATGCGCTTCTCGAACTGCCCCTCGGCGAAGTACCACGTCTCACCGTCGATGACCGTGTCCCAGAACGCCACGCGGTGACGCCCGGAATGCCCCTCGGATCCGATGGGCGTTCCCCAGATCATCACGTACTCGAACAGGGACGCGAAGTAGAGCTTCATCTCGATCATGGCGCCGCCGGCGATGCTGTAGATCCAGGGCTGCGAATGATCGATGTGCCCGGGATACCGCTTTTCGATCTCCCGGGCGATGACGTCGAACATCTCCGGCTTGCGCCGTCCGATGCCCTTCAACGCACACTCGTGGATCACCTCAGGATCGAAAATGTACTTGATCATCGGCTGCCAATGTATCGGACGCCGTGGTGGTTTGCAAGCGGCGCGCGGGGATGGAACAGGATGAGGAGGGCCTCGCTGTCAGAGGCGGGAAGACCTCCGCACGCTTGCCGGCCCGCGGAGGCGGCCCTATACTGCCGTCGGTGGAGGGAGCACTCATGGAAATTCGTCTTGCAGACCTGACTGAAGAAGCCCTGAAAGGCATCGGACACATGATCACGCCCCGGACGTGGTCCCCGCCGCGGCCGGGAGACGAGCACTCGTACGCTGACACGAGGGACGATCTTGGACTGCCGGCGCCGTGCTCATCCGGAGTCGTGGAGTGCGCCCCCCGGCCCCGGGTGATCCGCCGCATGGAACGTCACGTGCGCACGCCGGAAGTGCTCGTGTGCCTGGATGGCGAGGCGGTCGTCTGCCTGGCCGCGCCCCAGGAGAGCATCGGCGGCGGCCTGAAAGACATCCGAGCGCTCAAGGTCCGCGCCGGCGAGGGCTTTGTCCTGGATACCGGGGCATGGCACGCCATCCCGTTCCCTGCCGGCAGCACGCCGGCCCGGTTCCTCGTGATCTTCAAGAGCGGCACGGGGCGCGACGACCTGCAGTACTGCGACTTCGCCAGCAGCCCCGTCGTCACCGGGTAGCGCCATGATGCGGCGCGTGTACCTGGGGAGCACGGGCCTGGCCGTCTCGGAGCTCGCCCTGGGGACGCAGACGTTCGGCTGGGGCGCGGACCCGGAGACATCCTGGGAAATGGCGGACCGCTTCGTGGAGGAAGGAGGCCTCCTCTTCGACTCCTCCAGCACGTACGGAGCGGGAACGTCGGAGAAGATCCTCGGATCCTGGCTGAAAGCCCGGGGGTGCCGCAACTCTGTGGTGATAGCGACAAAGGTCTTCTTCCCCACGGGAACCGGCGTGAACGACTTCGGGCTCTCCCGCCGGCACCTGCTGCAGTCCGTGGAAGAGAGTCTCACGAGGCTGGGAACGGACCACGTCGATCTCTACCAGGCGCATTGCTGGGACGCGGCAACGCCTCTGGAAGAGACGCTGCGGGCGCTCGATGACCTGGTGCGCGCCGGCAAGGTCCGCTACGTCGGCGTCTCCAACTTCACGGCCTCCCAGCTCGTGCGTGCCGTCTGCCTTGCGCGCTCGCATGGCTGGTCGGCGCCGGTGTCTCTGCAGGCGGAGTACAGCCTCCTGGTGCGGAGCACGGAATGGGAGCTCCTGCCGGTCTGCCGGGAGGAGGGTCTGGCTCTCCTGGCCTGGTCTCCGCTGGCAGGCGGCTGGCTCACGGCGAAGTATCGCAAAGGCGAAGCGGCGGATCCCCAGAGTCGTGTCGGCCGCGGGGAGCGATGGGATGATCAGCCCGCGCAGAGGGAGAGCGACCTGGCCTGGAACGTCATCGACCGGCTGCGGGAGATCGCGAAGAGCCGGGGCAAGACACCGACGCAGGTTGCCATCAACTTCCTCAGGCGCCGTTCGGATCTCGTCGTGCCGATTTTCGGGGCACGCACGAAGGACCAGCTTTGTGAGAACCTGGGGAGCGTGGGGTGGGAGCTGACGCTGGAGGAGATGGCAGTCTTGGAAAAGGCGAGCGATACGCCGCTGCCCTATCCTTATCGGTTCATCGAAAGGTACACGCGGCGGCGGGAATCTCCGGAACTGCCCTAGCCAGCCAGGGACGGCGAGGGCGAGCAAGTACATGGACGTACGAGAGCGAGCCCGAGCCTAGCCTTCCGACCCGCCCTCCAGCTCGTAGACGGTTTCCAGGACGCTGGCGGCGCTCTCGGCGTTGAAAATCTTTTCTCTCAGCTCCTCATTGCGGGACAGGCGCGCAATGCCGGCCAGCGTGCCGACGTGCTGCTGGAAGGACTGCCGCGGAATGACCAGGAGAATTACGAGCCGGGCCGGCTTTCCATCGGCGGACTCGAAGGGAATTCCGCCGGGCGCGATCCCCATGGCGGCAACGACGTCCCGGACGCAGTCCACGCTGCCGTGGGGAACGGCCAGCCCGTGGGCCAGGCCGGTGCTCATGGACTTCTCCCGCGTGTTCAGCGCTTCCAGGACCTCCGCGCGGTCGCTCAGGCGCAGCTCGTGAGCCGAGATCAGGACGTCCACCAGCTCCTCAATGGCCTCCCACTTGTTCGTGGCTTCCAGCTTCAGCTTGATGAGGTCTTCCTGGATGAGCTCGGAAAGCTGCACGTTCTTACCTCCCGGCGTGGATCTTTTTCAGCCTCTTCAGGCGGAACACGTCTTCCCGTTCCCGCTGGTCCAGCGTGCTCCGAATGAAGCGCACCTGCTCGTGGAGCGAGGGCAGGAGCCTCTGCTCCAGGGCGTTGACCCGGCGCGACGTCTTGCGGATCTCTTCCGCCAGCCGGCGCATCTTGCGGTCCAGGGGCGCCACGCGGACGATCTCCGCGAGCACCTCCTCGAACCTTTCCGCGGACTCGTCGATGCGCGCGCTCGTGTCGAACGGAGTGGAGCGCCGCTCGGACAGCGCGCGGCCATGGTAGGACGTGGTGACGTCCGCCACCCGCACGCCCCAGATGTTGCGCTCCTCCAGGCCGACCACGATGTCCCGCTGGGACGCCAGCGCCGCGGAGGCCACGGCCTCCGGCCCGTCCAGGGACAGTGCTCGGATAAGGGCCCGCTTGGCGCGGATGAGCGACTTCTGCATCGCTTCCCGGGCTTCATTGAACCGGGGCAGCTCCCGGAGAAACTCCCGCACCAGGGCTTCCCGCTTGCCGCGGAGGAGCTCGGCCCCCTGCTGGGCCAGGCGGATGCGGGCACGGCGGTTGAGAAGCTCGGTGCGGGTCGGGTTGACTTCTTCCACGCTCAGGCTCCCCGGGCCGGCGGATCTTCCACTTCCGCGGGCGCGTATCGCTCGATGAACTCTTTCCGGATCCGTCGATACTCGGTGGTCGGGATCCGCCCCAGGACCCGCCAGCCGATATCCAGGGTTTCCTCGATGGCCCTTTCCTCGTCTCCCTGGTGGATCATCTCCCGCTCGAAGGCGTCCGCAAAAGCGAGAGAGCTCCTGTCCATCTCGCTCAGCGCTTCCTCTCCCACGATGGCCACGAGCCTGCGGATGTCCTGTCCTTCGGCGTAGCTCGCGTAGAGCTGGTTGGACAGCTCCCGGTGATCCTCCCGAGTGACTCCCTTCCCGATGCCGTTGTTCATGAGGCGGGACAGGGAGGAGAGGACGTCGATGGGCGGGAAGATCCCCCGGCGGTGAAGCTGCCGGGAAAGCACGATCTGGCCCTCGGTGATGTAGCCGGTGAGGTCCGGAATGGGGTGCGTGATGTCGTCATCAGGCATGGTGAGAATGGGGAGCAGGGTGACGGATCCCTTCATGCCCCGAAGCCGTCCCGCCCGCTCGTACAGCGTGGCGAGGTCGGTGTACATGTAGCCGGGATACCCGCGCCTGCCGGGAATCTCCTCCCGCGCCGTGCCGATCTCCCGCAGCGCCTCACAATAGCTCGTCATGTCGGTGAGGAGGACGAGAACCTCGTAGCCTTTCTGGAACGCGAGGTACTCCGCCGCGGTGAGCGCGGACCGAGGGGTGAGGAGGCGTTCGATGGTCGGGTCATCCGCGAGGTTGACGAAGCTGACGAGCCGGGAGAGCGCGCCCGTGCGCTCGAACTCGGACATGAAGTAGGCCTTCTCCCTCTGGGTGATCCCGATGGCAGCGAACACCGTGACGAACCGCTCCTGCTCTCCGCGCACCCGGGACTGCAGGAGAATCCGCGCCGCGATTTCGTTCGCCGGAAGTCCCGCGCCGGAGAAGATGGGAAGCTTCTGGCCGCGCACCAGCGTGTTGAACCCGTCGATGGCGGACAGCCCGGTCTGCACGAAGTCCCGCGGCTTGTCGCGAGACACCGGATTCATCGGCGTGCCCGCAATGGGCCGGCGCTCCTCCGCAAGCACCGGGGGAAGACCGTCCAGCGGCCGGCCCGCTCCGTTGAGCACCCGGCCCACGAGGTCTTCACTCACGGGGAGGCGCGCCTCGCGTTCGCGCAGGGACACCGAGGTTCCCTGGACATCAAGGCCCATCGTCTCCTCGAAGACCTGGATCACGGCGATCTCTTCAGAAACCTCGATGACCTGGCCGCTCTTCCTGCTGCCGTCCGGGGCGTTCACCGTGACCATGGCCCCATAGGGGAGGTCGGAGGCCCGCTCCAGGAAGAGGAGCGGCCCCGAGATCCGCCGGGCGCTCGAAAGCTCCACGCGC
This sequence comes from Spirochaetia bacterium, assembly GCA_035542415.1. Lineage (GTDB taxonomy): Bacteria > Spirochaetota > Spirochaetia > SZUA-6 > Fen-1364 > Fen-1364. The sequence goes on along the minus strand of DATKLM010000188.1, from coordinate 16,733 downwards.
GCAAGGCCGGCGCCTGTCATGTGCGCACCTCCTTTTCCAGGGCGTCCACGGCAGCGCGCAGCCGCGCTTCCAGGTCAGCGCTGACCCGCGCGAAGTCGGCCTCAGGCGCATCCCTCAGCCGAGACAGGTCTTCCCGTTCCCGCAGGCCCAGGATGGCGGCAAACGGCACGTGTCGGGAGATGGCCTCCAGCCCCATCGCGTGGAACGAGAGGATGAGCGCGAGCATCCCCCCCTGCTTGGCAAGGGAGCAGGTGGCATCAGTCTCCGACACGGCGCTCTGCTGGAGGAAGCTCTCACGGATCATGCGGCTGATCTCCAGGAGCAGCCGGTCGTTCTCCTGAAGGGCATCCGGACCGACGAGCTGGACCACTTCCTGCAGCTCGGATTCTTTCTGGAGGATCTCCATGAGCCGGGCTCGGTTTTCCGGCCAGTCCTTCCTGACGTGCGCCCGGTACCACTCCGCCAGTCGCTCGAAGTACAGCGTGTAGCTGCGGTGCCAGTTGATAGCCGGATAGTGGCGCCGGTGCGCCAGCGGAGAATCCAGTGCCCACAGCGCGCCCGTGACGCGCATCGTGCTCTGCGTGACGGGCTCGGAGAAGTCTCCTCCCGGCGGAGACACGGCGCCTACAATGGTCACGGAACCGGTCCGGCCGGGCGCCAGGCACTCTGCCGTTCCCGCGCGTTCGTAGAACGAGGCGAGCCGCGACGCCAGGTACGTCGGGTATCCCTCCTCTCCGGGCATCTCCTCCAACCGGGACGATATCTCCCGCAGGGCCTCGGCCCACCGCGAAGAGGAATCCACCATGACAGCCACGGCATAGCCCATGTCACGGAAATACTCGGCGATGGTGACCCCCACGAAGATGGAGGCTTCCCGCGCCGCCACCGGCATGTTGGACGTGTTCACGATGAGCACGGTGCGGTCCATGAGCGGACCGCCCGTCTTGGGATCCACGAGATGCGGGAACTCCGTGAGCACGTCCGTCATTTCGTTGCCGCGCTCACCACAGCCCACGTAGACGATCACGTCCGCCGCGGAGTACTTGGCCAGGGACTGCTCCAGCACCGTCTTCCCGGTCCCGAAGCCGCCCGGGAGGCACGCCATGCCCCCGCGGGCAATGGGGAAGAGGCAGTCCAGGATGCGTTGGCCCGTCACGAACGGCTCCGCCGTACTGACCTTGGTCCGGACGGGACGGGGCACCTTGGCCGGCCACCTCTGCGACAGCCGAAGCTCCGTGCCGTCCGCAAGGCGTCCCACGGGATCCTGCACGGTATAGTTTCCCGCGCTGATCTCGGAGACGACGCCGCGCGTTCCCGGCGGCAGGAGAATACGGTGCGTCAGTGCCGCGGTCTCCTTCACCTCCCCGAGAATGCCCCCGGGCTCGACGGCGTCCCCCGGCTTCACGGACGGCTCGAACCGCCATCGCCTGTCCAAGGGCAGCGCATCCACCACCAGCCCGCGTCTGATGAACGGACCGCTCTCCTTTTCCAGTGTCTTCAGCGGCCGCTGAACGCCGTCGTACACCGAGCCCAGGAGGCCGGGACCGAGCGTGATGAGGAGCGGCTCTCCCGTGCAGCTCACCGGCTCGCCGACGGAAATCCCCGAGGTGTCCTCATAGGTCTGGATGAAGGCCGTGTCCCCGTCCAGGCGGATGATCTCCCCGAGGAGGCCGGCTTCGCCCACGCGCACCACCTCGTGCATCCGCGCGCCGGCCACCCGGCGCGCAATCACCATGGGTCCCGCGATCCGCGAAATGGCGCCTTCGATCGTCCCTGCTGCTTCCCGCATCTGAGCTCCGCCTTACAGACGAATGTTGAGCTGGTATCCCACGGCGTGCCTGATCAGGTCCGCCACGTAGTCATCCCGGGCCATCTCCTCCACTTCCACCCAGCGCATCTCCCCCGGGAGGAGCACCACGAGGGGGACGGTCCTCTGGAGCAGCGCATCCCGTTCCCGGCCGCTCATGCCGGAGAACAGGTCCTCATCAAGGAGGAGGATGCCGCAGTCCCGGCTCTCCACGGCATCACGGACAGCATCCCGGGCAGAGGCGGCGTCCGCAACGACGTCCACGTTCACGCCGGTGAGGGAGAAGCCGGCCCCGAGCCCTTCCTTCAGAACCGCGTGCACCCTAGACAAGGAGAAGCTCCTTGCGGATGGCGTTTGCCGGCATCCGGGAATGCCAGCCGCGATAGAGAGCTCGCAGGTTCACCGTTTCGTTGTACTTGCGCCAGAGGTAGCCCAGGGGCACGGCGATGGACAGCGGATTGCGGTCCCGGTACAGGCTGCAGCCGGCCAGGATCACCTGCTCCTCCAGGTAGCGCTCCATGACTCCGAGGCTCCGGGACGCGCCGTACGCAAGGATCCCCATCTCGATTCCCGGCGCGAAGAAGGTGCGGTCCAGGGCCTCGAAGGCCGCTTCGAGCGACGGGGAAGCGGCGAGGTTCGGCAGGAAGCGCTTTGGCAGCCGGCCGCCGGGGATCGGGTCAAGCGGCTGCGGCTCCTCCCCGGCGCTCCTGTGCCGAACCAGGTCGAGGACCGCCTTGATGTTCGCGAGGTCGATCTGGAGCCGGACCAGCTTTCTCAGGATCCTCTGGTCTTCGCTTGCCGGCATCGAGCTGTCCAGGGCCCAGCGGTAGTAGGCGCGGTACAGGGCCTGCTCTGCCCGCGGCAGCTCGGGAGAGAAGCCGCGCCGCACAACCAGCGCATGGTGAAGCTCGAACGCGAACGGGTAGTTCCACGTGGCCAGCGCCCGGGCCACGGACAGCGCGTCCGGCAGCGACGCGAGCTCCGTCAGCAGGGATTCGGGGAACGCGCCTGCCGGCAGGAGAGAGGCGGCGATCTCTCCGCGTTCGGCGCCCCGCGTCACCGCCCTCATGACGGCGATGATGTTCTGCAGGTCCCAGCGCGCAAGCTGAACGTCGATGAGTGCCCGCGGTCCCTCCGGGGCCATGGCGCGGACACGGGAGAAGGCGCGGACGAGCTCCGCGCGCAGGGCGTGCTCCACGGCGCGGATTCCCTGCTCCCGAGAAAGGGAGTCCCGGAGGACCGGGCCGTAGGGAGAGGCCAGGAGCGCATCCAGGGGCAGGTCTTCCGTGGTGAGCGACAGGACCTGCTCGAAGAACTCCCGGCCGAGCAGGTCCGCGCCCATTGCCCTGACCCTTGCGTTCAGATAGTCGCAGTCGCCCATGGGGTCCCGGTCACCCTTCTCCGAACAAGCGCGCCGCGATTACAGCTTCCTGTGATTCGGCTGCCCGCTCCAGGCGGACGCCGATGCTGTTGTTGATCCGTCTCCTGCCGCCCTCTTTCGTGACGACGACCGTCCCGGGATCAGCGTCCACGGTCTCGATTTCGCAGGTCCTTCCCAGCTCCCTCAGGAGCGCTGCCGCGGCGGCCCGATCACCGGCGCTCACGGATACCTTCGCCTCCGCATCCCCCCCCACGCCTGAGAGCGCCTCCGCGAGCAGAGCGCGCAAGGCGCTCTTCCACGCCGGTCCGCGGGCGAGCTCCAGGATCCTCCTTCGCGCCTCCGCAACCGCGTCGTCGTAGACCTGCCGGCGCATCCGCTGGCGCTCTGCCGCCTCCACCAGCTTCACGTCTCCCAGCAGGCGCTCGGCGTCGATCCGGGCATGCTTCTCCATCAGAGCCTCCGCGCGGGCTGTTTCCGCGGCGATCTCTGCATCGGCCGCGGCCAGGATGTCGCGCGCCCGGTCGCGCGCTTCCGCGAGGATCCTCTGCTTCTGTTCCTCCGCCTCCCGATCGATCTCCCGGATGAGATCGGCCGCCTCCGCGTCCGCCCGCTGCCCGGCGTCCACCCGCTCCCCGGCGCCCACCCGTTCCCCGCCGCTCACAGCGCGAAGACGAGCACGACGGCCACGACGAAACCGAGGATGACCATCGTCTCGGGGATGGCGATCAGAAGGATGATCGTTCCCGCGGAGTCGGGTTTCTCAGCGATGGTCCCGCACCCGGCGGCGCCGATCCTGCTCTGGGCGATCGCCGTGCCGAGCGCCGGCAGCCCGATGGCCAGGGCGGCGGCTATGGCGATGATCGCCGTCGGGATGCTCCGGGTCTTTTCCGGCGGGGCCGCCTGGTCTCCCTGGTCCGCCGCCCAGGAAACGCCCGCCCCGATGGTCAGCGCGAGAACCGTCGCCATGATGCCGATGACGAGTCTAGAGTGTTTCACGCGAGCTCACCTCCGATCTTTCTGAAGGGAGAAAACTTTCTCCCGCCGCTTTGATAGAATTTCGAGAAGAACTCCACGTATTGCAGCCGAAGCCCCTGGATGGTCGGGTCGATGACGCCGAGGGCGAGGTTGAGCGCATTGATGAGGACCACGACAATCAGCCCGAAGGCGACATTGCTGATCAGCCCGAAGAACATCTTGGCGAGAAGTCCCAGCACGACGGATGCCAGGCCGATGGCCATGATCCGCGCATAGGACAGGATGTTGCCGAAGGTGCTGAGGACCTCGATGGGAAGGAGCAGCCCATGCGCCGGGTTGCGGACTGCCTGCCACGCGATGACGGCGATGAAGGCGGCGAGCGCCGCGATCCCCAGCGCGGTGAAGACCGGCGGGAGGAACCCCAGCACGCGGCCCACCAGGAATACGAGCGTGAGGATCCCAAGGATCCGGGCCGTCCCGCCCCATGCTTCGCTTCCGTGGCCCCGTTTCGCGGAGGTGAAGACTCCGAGGGCCACGCCGAGGAGGACCTGCAGAATGCCCACGGCAACGGCGATGAAGAGGTAGCCCAGGATGGCCTTGGACATGTCGCCCTCTCCCATGGCCAGTCGTTCCCGCCAGAGCGGCCGGAGGCCCCAGTCATGACCCAGGGGGCCGAACATCTCTCCGAACACGAATCCGAAGACCATCGTGAAGACGGCGCAGAAACCGAGCACCACGGACAGCGTGCGCAGGGCCCGTGAAGTCCTGCCCAGGATGAACATCACGGCTGCGCCCGCCATGAGGATTGCGCCGTAGCCCACGTCTCCCAGCATGAGCCCGAACATGAAGGGGAAGAAGAGCGTGAGGAACACGGTGGGATCGATGGTCCCGTACCGGGGCAGGGACAGGAAGCTGAGAAGCGGCTCGAACGACCTTACCGGCGGGGGATTGTCCAAGAGCACCGGGGGGCTGCCCAGCCCCCGGCCGCGCACGGCCCGCGCCACGACTGCGGGGCCGACCGAGTGTTGAAGGAGCGCGGACAGGTGCGGCACTTCCGCCGTGGCGACCCACCCCCGCATGACGAACGTGTAGGACGTGCGCGCGAACTTGGACAGGCTGTCGAACCTTGCCAGGAGGTTGCTGCACGCGTACTGCATGGCGAGCAGGGCCGGTCCCTGCTGTTCGTAGAAGCTGTCCGCCTGCCCGCGCAGGTCTCTCATGCGGATGCGAAGAGCTTCCAGGTCATGTGACAGCCCGGCGAACACCTCGGCAAAGGGTTTGTCCCGCGCATACCCCGGGAGGAGCATCTCCGCGATCCCGGCGCGTGCCAGGAACGCGCGCACCCTCGCTCCCGACTGTCGGGGGATGCCGATGAGCGCCGCTGTCCTGCCCCGGCTGATGCCGGCCGGATAGTAGCGGTAGTTGCCGCTGGTCAGCGCCGCCAGTTCGCCCTCCAGCATCGTCCGTGCAAGCCTGTTCCCAGCCTCGAAGATCACGCCGAGGAACTCGAAATCTCCGGACAGGTCACGGCTCTCCACCCACGGGGCCAGGGCTTCCACGACCTCCTCGTAGGCGGACAGGAGCGCCATGTCCTCCGCCATGTTTCGCTCACGCCGAACAAAGGAGCGCACCCGCGCGTGCAGGGCCCGCGCCGTGGCACTCATGGCGGAAACGGGGCTGCCGTCCCAGCGGCGGAACTGCTCGGCAAGCGCCCGCGAGGCGCGCAGGCGCTTGAGGATGAGGGGAGGGACGCTGGCCAGGGATTCGTCAAGGACCCGCGCAAGCTCCTCACAGGCTTCCTTTTCCGCGAAGTCCGCCTCTGACAGGTGGATTCTATGGAGGATCTCAGCTTCCTTGCCGGTCAGCGGGATTTCCTCCACGTGGAGGAGACCACCCTCCTGGATGGCCTGAACGGAACGCTCGAAGAGGGGAAGCGGGCCGACGATTTCCACACTGGACATCGGCGTGATCATTGCGCATTCCCGGGCCACACGAGGGATACGATGAAGTCCGCGGCGGCCTGGAGGTTCCCCCGCGCCTTTCCGAGGATGGCTTTCGTCTGCGCGGCCATTTCTTCCCGAAGCTCGACGGCCTCAGAGCGGTGTCTTTCCAGCATCCCGGCGCGCTTGCGCTCCATCAGCCCGGGCATCTCCTCCCGGGCGAGGCGGGTCCTTTCCGCTGCCTGGCGCTCCGCATCCTCAACGATCTGCCGCGCCTCCGCCCGGGCCTTTTCCAGGAGCTCCCGGAGCCTGCCTTCCTCCTGCTCGATGGCGGGAACGAGGGATTCCTTTTCTGTCTGTCCGGACAACGGCTTTTTCGGCATGTCACGCTTCGGGCGAGGTCGCGGCGGACTCCGTTCCCCGTTCCCGCCGCGGACCCAGTCCTGCCTACTCCTTGAGGACTTTCATGAAATCCCGAATTTTCTCGTAGCTGGTGATGTAGCGCAGCTCTGCGGCGATCACGCCGAACCTGCGTTTGTCGCCGGCGGCCTGGAGCTGGCGGACCTTTTCCACCTGGTCGGGCCGCATGGCGCCGATCCGGATGAGGAACTCCCCGATTCTCTCTGCCATCGTGAGCCTCCCCGTGGGAAGACTGCGGCCACCGTTCAGAGAACGCGCAAGATGAGGGCCGCACCTGCCCGCCCGTGCCCGCTGCCATGATGCCTGACAGGGGGGGTCTCCCCGATTCTATCACAGCATGCCGGCAAGTCAAATCTTTTCGGCGCTCTCCGGGGGAAACCGCGTCTCATGCACGCGCTGCATCGCCATGCAGCGCGGCGCACTTGGACTCGAGCCGAACTTCGGATACTTTCGGGGAGATGAGCGCGAGCGGGAAGTTCAGGGTGGGACTCGTCCAGATGACGCCGGGCGCCGACGCCGGGCAGAATCTCGACCGGGCGGTGAAGCTCGTGTCGGGCGCGGCGCGGGACGGGGCCCGCGTGATCTGCCTGCCCGAACTGTTCCGCTCCCCCTACTTCTGCCAGAGCGAGGATGCTCGAGCGTTCGACCTGGCGGAGTCCGTGCCCGGTCCGTCGACGGAGGCGCTTGGCGCGGTGGCCCGGGAGAAGAGGGTCACCGTGATCGTTCCAATCTTCGAGCGCCGGGCCGCGGGCCTTTACCACAACAGTGCCGCGGTGGTGGGGCCGGGCGGGATCATCGGAACCTATCGCAAGATGCACATCCCGGATGATCCGGGATACTACGAGAAGTTCTATTTCACCCCCGGAGACCTGGGCTACCGCGCGCACGACACGGAAGCCGTGCGCCTCGGGGTGCTCATCTGCTGGGACCAGTGGTATCCCGAGGCGGCGCGGCTCACGGCGCTCCGCGGCGCCGAGGTCCTTTTCTATCCCACGGCCATCGGGTGGCACCCCCGGGAGAAATCAGCGGTGGGGGAAAGCCAGCGGGAAGCATGGATGACCGTCCAGCGGGGGCATGCCATCGCGAACGGCGTCTACGTTGCCGCCGTGAACCGCGCCGGCCTGGAGAGGCCCGCGGGGGGCGGGGAGGGCATCGAGTTCTGGGGCGGGACGTTCCTGGCCGATCCGTTCGGCGTCATCACGGCGCAGGCGAACACGAGCGGCGAGGAGATCGTCATGGGAGAGGTCGACCCGGCGCGCATCGAAGAGGTTCGCCGCGGCTGGCCGTTCCTCCGCGACCGGCGCATCGACTCCTACCTCGGGCTGGACCGCCGGTACATCGAGGAGACATGAGCAGGCCGCGCGCGCCCGCCAGGAAACCGGCCGCTGCCCCGGCAGCGCTTGGGTATCGCATGCCCGCGGAATGGGAGCCGCACTCTGGCACGTGGCTCGCGTGGCCCCACCACCGCGGGGACTGGCCGGGAAAGCTCGGCGTCGTCACGTGGGTGTTCGGCGAGATGATCCGCAAAATCGTCCTTGGAGAGCAGGCTCGCGTCCTGGCGGCAAGCCAGGCGGAGGAGCAGGCCGCGCGGAAGCTCCTGGACAGCATCGGCGTGGACCGGAAGAAGTCAGCGTTTTCCATTATTCCCACGAACCGTGCCTGGATGCGGGACCTGGGTCCCATTTTCATCCGCCGTGAAGGCCCCTCGCCGACGCTGGCAATTGCCGGGTTCCGGTTCAACGCGTGGGCCAAGTATTCCGACTGGGACCTCGACTGCCTCGTTGCCGGGAAGATCGCCCGCGGGCGCCGGGTCCCCGTGTTTCCGGCTGACATCGGCGGCCAACCGGTGGTGCTTGAAGGCGGGAGCGTCGACGTCAATGGCCGGGGAAGCGTGCTCACCACGGAAGAATGCCTTCTGGACCCGGCGACGCAAGTGCGAAATCCCGGGACGAGCCGGCAGGATATCGAGGCCGTGCTGCGGGGATGGCTGGGGGTCTCGAACGTGATCTGGCTCGGCAGGGGAATTGCCGGGGACGACACGCACGGCCACGTGGACGACCTGTGCCGGTTTGTCGGGCCCCGGACCGTCGTGCTGTGCCGGGAGACGAACGCCTCCGACGAGAACTACCGCGCGCTGGAGGAAAACCGCGAGAGGCTGGAGGGCGCCCGTCTGGAGGACGGATCACGCCCGGACGCTGTGTACCTGCCCATGCCCGAGCCGCTCACCATGAACCGCCAGCGCCTTCCGGCAAGCTACGCGAACTTCTACGTTTCCAACGCGGCTGTCCTGGTGCCCACGTTCAACGACCCGAATGACCGGGTGGCGCTGGGAATCCTTGCGGAGCTTTTTCCCGGGAGAAGCGTCGTGGGTATCCACTGCGTGGATCTCGTCTGGGGCCGGGGCACGCTGCACTGTCTCACCCAGCAGGAGCCGCGGGAGCAGGCGCCCGGGCGGCCGTGAGGCAGCGGCCCACCCAGGTGCCCCGCCTCAGGCGCGCGCGGGTGACAGGCCCAGTGTCCTGCCGATCAGCCGGTCCAGGATCCGCTTCCCCACGATCCGGGAGACCAGGATCAGCGGGTTCCCCGATCCCACCGTGACGCGCGGCCGGGGCCGCGCCGCCTGCAGGACCTTCAGAACGGCCATCCCGACGCGCTCGGGGGGAGAGCCCTTCCGCCCCGACGAAACCATGGAGTCTCTCAAGCGCGTCATGGACTGCAGGTACGGAGAGCGCGCGAACGGGGAGAGGTCCACGGCCTCGGCCTTTTCCCAGATCGCCGTTGCCACGCTTCCCGGGTCGATCACGATCACCTCCACTCCATACAGGAGGCACTCACGGCGGAGGCTGTCCGACAGCCCTTCCACGCCGTGCTTCGAGGCGGCGTAGGGGCCCAGGAACGGCAGCGCGAGCTTTCCGGCGATGGAGCTGATGTTGATGATCCTTCCCGGCCTTGCGGCGCCGTCCTTTCCTGTGGCCAGGAGCTGGAAGAACGCCTGGGTGACGGTGAGCACGCTCACCAGGTTGACGTCGAGCTGGCGCTGCAGCTCACTGACGGGGATTTCCAGGAGCGGGCCCGGCACGGCGATGCCCGCGTTGTTGACGAGGGCTGCAAGCTTCTCGCCCTTCAACTTCTCCCGGACCGCCGCAGCTCCGTCCTTCACGGCCTTTTCGTCCGTGACGTCAAACAGGAGGGGAGTGAAGCTGCCGCCGAGCTCGTTCGAAAGACGCTTCGCGTCCTCGGGCTTTCGAACGCTGCCGAACACCCGGTAGCCGTTTGCCGAGAGCACCCGGGCCGTGCCCAGGCCGATCCCGCTTGAAACCCCCGTGACAACGACGGCGGGGGCCCCCGCATTCGTGCGCTGTTCCATGGAAATCTCCTCAGTGTCTCTCTGCTCGGTCCTGGCCGCCCCGGCCGTCCCGCGCCGCTCGGGAACGATACGGGGCGACAAGGGCCAGGCTCGCTTCGCGAAGCCGGCGGCGCGCCGCCGGGTCATAGGCCTGGGCCAGGGCGCGCGACGGCCGCGACTCGTTGAAGTAGGTTCCCGTGGTTCCGCCGTCCAGCGCCGCCGAGATCACGGCCAGGATCGACTGCGCCCCGCGGCTCGCGGGGCCCAGCGGCTGGATGCCGGCGCGGCGTACCATGCTCGTGTCCAGGTACGTGCCCGGATGGAGCGCGTTGGACCTCAGCCGCGGATGGCTTTCCGCCAGGTCGAGGCTCATCATGATCATGGCGAGCTTGCTGCGGCAGTACACCCGGGCGCCGCTGTACCCTCCCTCCGTCATGAGGTCGCTGAAATCCAGGTCTTCCTGGCCTGCCGACGCCACATTGATCACCGCTTTGCGGGGCAGGCCGCGCTTCAGCAGCTCCTCGGTGAGCAGAAACGCTGCAAGGTAGTTCACGGCGAACCTCAGCTCCTGGCCGTCCGCGCTCAGCTCCCTCGTTTTCGCCTGGACCGCGGTTCCGACTCCGGCGTTGTTGATGAGGACGTCCAGGGAGTCGACGCTGCCGGCCACCTCCGCCGCCAGCCGGGCAACCTGCTCCAGGCTGGCCAGGTCGGCGACGAACGTTCCGACCGGAGCGCCTGACCCGGCAAGCTCCGCCTTCAGCGCTTCCACTTTCGCCCGGTCCCGCCCGTGGATGAAAAGGGAAGCGCCCGCGGCTCCAAGGGCGCGCGCCGTCTCCCGACCGATGCCGCTCGTGGAGCCCGTGAGAAGAAACGTGATTCCCTTCCGTGATGTGCCCATGGTGCTCAGTCAAGAATACCCAAGAAGAGCACGGCCACCAAGTGCGGGTCCGGTCTTGAACAGGCATCGTCGCACGCCGATATTGTTCGTGGTACCTGACCATGAGACGCGTCTTTCCGATTTTCATCTTCCTGGCCTTTGTCGGCGCTTTCCTTCCCGGCCAGCAGCTCCGCATTGCCGCGTACAACACCGGCGGCCTCGGCGAAACCCGCACGGACTACCAGGCGCTCGCCAGGCTGCTGTCCAACTTCGATCTGGTGGCAGCGGTCCAGGTCATGAACGCCGAGGGGCTGGAAAAGGTCGTCACCGCGCTGGATGAGCGGTGGGAAGGGGTGATGAGCGAGAAGGAGAACCGGGCGCGGGGACTTCGCGAGTTCTTTGGCTTCATCTTCAACGACCGGGTGGAGCTGGTGAAGATGCTGGGGGCGTATCCGCCGCCGGACACGTTCATCCGCCCGCCCTACGGGGCGCAGTTCAAGCTCCGCGGTTCGCGGTTCGCGTTCAACCTTGTCGCCTGCCACATCACGCAGAGCGCCGCACGGTCCACCGAGATCTTCCGGCTGGCAGACGTCTATCGCTATTTCGAGAAGCTCACCGGCAACCGCGGCATCACCATCCTGGCAGGCGATTTCAACGACGACAAGCCGCGCAGCTTCGATTCCTTCCTCGGGGGGACGGACCGGCAGGTGGTGGCCGTGAGAGGCACGATGTCCGGCCGGCGCGGCGCCGATCCCGGTTTCGACCACATGTTCGCAAGCGCAGCGCTTCAGCCCCGCATCGAAGCGGCGGACCTGTTCTCCGGCGGAGAACCGGGGGCGAGACGCCTCCCCGTGTACCTCGTCCTGAAAGCCGGCCGGTGAGCGCGGCCCAGTCCGCGGAGCTTCTGCAGCTTGCGCATTGGCGCAGGCTCACAGCCGAGCTGTACGCCGAGGTGCGGCGGGCATCGACCATCGATCCGGCCTCTGCCTGGAAGCGGTTCCGGGAGGCGCGTGACGCGATGTTCTCCTCCCATCCCCAGTCTCCCCTGGACCCGGGGCAGAAAGCGCGCTTTCGCAGCCTGGACTTCTACCCCTACGCGCCGCGCTTCAGATTCCACGGCCGCGTGGTCCCTCTGGAGTCCAGCGCGGAGCTTCCGGGGAGTTTCGTCGAGAAGCTCGCGGAGGGGACGTCATCGTATCGCCCCTTTGCAGCAGTAGACGTGGATGGTTCGACCGGCGGCCGACGGAATGCCCGGCTCACTCTTTTCTGGATGGAAGGGTACGGGGGAGGCCTGTTTCTCCCGTTTCGAGATGCCACGAACGGCAGAGCCACGTACGGCGGCGGGCGCTACCTGTACGACACCATCAAGGGAGCGGATCTCGGGGCCGCCGCTGGGGAGATCGTGCTCGATTTCAACTTCGCCTACAATCCGTCCTGCGCCTACAGCCCGCGCTGGGTCTGCCCGCTGCCGCCGGCGCAGAACTCCCTTCCCTTTCCCGTGGAAGCGGGGGAGCGCTTGTTCATCGACGGGTGATCCGGGGCAGCGAGCACGTCGAACGGCCCGTCGGTGTGCTACAATACTCACGCGCGGAGGAGAGCCATGGCGAAACGGAGAGACGACCCTTCCCTGCTGAACAAGATCCTGGAAAAGCAGGAGAAGCTCCACCACATCAGGGACCTCAACACCCTCCTTGACAGCCTCCTCTACGAGACTCGGACACTCACGAACGCGGACGCCGGCTCTATCTTCCTGGTGGAGGGGAGGAAGCTGCAGTTCAGCTACGTGCAGAACGATTCCCTGTTCAAGAGGGACTTCCTCTCCAACAAGTACATCTACACGAACAACAAGATGGATATCGACGAGCGCTCCATCGCCGGGTACGTCGCCTCCACCGGAGAATCACTCCTCATCGACGACGCGTACAGCATCAGCAAGGCCTTCCCGTTCGCCTTCAATCCGTACTTCGACGAGATCTCCACGTACCGCACCGTTTCCATGCTCATCGTTCCCATCAGGACGAGCAAGAACGACATGGTGGGCGTGCTGGAGCTGATCAACCGCATGGACGGGAAGGGAATCCCGGTGCCGTTCACGGAGGACCAGAAGTTCTACATCACGCAGTTCGCCTTCTACGCCGGGATCGCCATCGAGCGCGCCCTGCTCCTGCGGGACGTCGTCTTCAAGATGGTGAGAACGACCGAGCTGCGGGATCCGGAGGAGACGCAGCCGCACGTGAGCCGGGTCGGCTCCTATGCCGTGGAGCTGTACCAGAAGTGGGCCGACGTGCACTCCGTCCCGCGGGAGGAAGTGAACAACTTCAAGGACATCCTCCAGATCTCCTCCATGCTCCACGACATCGGCAAGGTCGGCGTATCTGACGCTATATTGAAAAAGAGGGAAGACCTGACGCGGGAGGAGTACGAGAGCATCAAGTACCACACCGTGTTCGGGGCGCAGTTCTTCGAGAACCCGACGTCGGAGTGGGACACGCTGGCCTACGAGGTGGCCCTCAACCACCACGAGCGGTGGGATGGGACCGGGTACCCGGGCATCGTGAAGGACATCCACGACCGGAACCTCAGCTTCAGGCCGGGGAAGAAAGGCGCGGCGATCCCCCTGTCGGGACGGATCGTCACGCTGGCCGACGTGTACGACGCTCTCATCTGCAAGAGAGCCTACAAGGACGCGTGGGAAGAGGACCGGGTCCTGTTCTACATCAAGGAGCAGTCGGGCAGGCAGTTCGATCCCGAGCTTGTTTCCCTGTTCTTCGAGATCTACGACATCATCCGCGCCATCCGTGAGAAGTGGGCGTAGGGACGGCGATCTGAGAGGGCGTCCCAGGTCGCTTTAGTGCGACGGCGCCGCGGCTCCGGGAAGGGCCCGCGCCTGCTCGGCCGCCGCCACGGGCTAAGGCAGCGTTTGTGCTATGCCTGCTCCGCTTCAAAAGCCTGTATGAGTGCTTCCAAATGGCCAAACAAAGTGGATTCCTCGGTTTCCTTGAAGTGGTGCGCCAGGATGTAGTCATCCTTGACCACGACGGACTTCACGTCGTAGAGCTTCCGCAGCTGCTTCACGATCTGCTCCAGCCGTTCGTCGTTCTTCACGAGCAGGTACATGGCGCTGTCCGCGCCTCCATCCACGGGGGCGCAGAGGATTCCCTCCAGGTTGAAGCCCCGTCGGGAGAACAGCCCCGTGATGTGAGACATCGCCCCGGGGTGGTTCTTGACCATAAGCTTCACGATTGTGTTCGGCAGGCCGTTCGGGATCTGTCCCTGGCCGTCGGCCCCCACGGTGTTCGCGCTCATGCTTTCCTCCCCTGCGCCACGATGGCTTCCACGTTGCTCCTGCCCGGCGGCACCATGGGATACACGTTTTCCATCTCCGGAATCTCGATGTCCAGGAGGACCGGCCCCTTGATGGCCAGAGCCCGCGCAAGGGCGCTCTCTTCGTAGGGGATGCGGATCGAGCAGCCGGGGATCCCGAAGCCGCGGGCTATCGCAGCGAAGTCCGGCCTGGCATCGAAACGAGAGGCGACGTAGCGCTCCCCGTAGAACAGCTCCTGCTGCTGGCGCACCAGCCCCAGGTGTCCGTTGTTGATCACGCAGATCTTGATGTCCAGGTTGTTCTCCGCGATCGTCGCGAGCTCCTGGATATTAATGAGAAGCGAGCCGTCCCCGGTGAGGACCAGGACCGGCGCGCCGGGGTTCGCCAGCGCCACTCCCATGGCCGCGGGCAGGGAGAATCCCATGCTTCCCAGGCCGCCCGAGGTGAGGAACGTGCGCGTGCGGCGCACCGGCCACCACTGGGCGGCCCACATCTGGTGCTGGCCCACGTCCACGGTGACCAGGGCGTCCCGCGGCGCCAGCGCCGCCAGCCTGCGCACCAGGGCCGCCGGATGGGATTCATCGCCGGGGACGGTGGACGGGTGCTCGCGGCGCAGGGCGTCGATCTCCGCTCTCCACGCCGGCCGCCCGTTGCGGGCCACGAGCCTGTTCAGGCGACGCAGCGCCCGCGTGATGTCGCAGCCGGCGGAAATGTCCGGACGACGGATCTTTCCGATCTCCGCCTCGTCGATGTCCATGTGGATGACACGGGCGCGCGGCGCGAAGCCGGCGATGGACCCGGTGGCGCGGTCGTCGAACCTGACCCCAAGGGCGATGAGGAGGTCCGCCCGGTCGATGGCGAGATTCGTCGCCCGGCTGCCGTGCATTCCCAGCATGCCCAGGAACAGCGGGTCATCCGGCGCCATGATGCCCAGCCCCATGAGCGTGCACGCCAGCGGGATGCCGCATGCCGCGGAGAGCGCGCACACGTCCTCCTCCGCGCCGGATGCGACAACGCCGCCGCCCACGTACAGCAGGGGCCGCTCCGCGGAGGCGATCATCCGGGCCATGGAAGCGAGCACCGCGCCATCCGGCTCCGGCGAGGGATCCGCCGCGCCGGGGTCCGGCATCCTCTCCACGTCGATGCGCGCCTGCTGCACATCCTTGGGCACGTCGATGAGGACGGGTCCCTGCCGGCCGGAAAGGGCGACGCGGAACGCTTCGGGGACCGTTTCCAGCAGCTCCGCCGCGGAGCGCACGAGGAAGTTGTGCTTCGTGGCCGGGATGCTCATGCCGTACGTGTCCACTTCCTGGAACGCGTCCGTTCCGATGAGCCCCATGGGGACCTGGCCGGTGACCGCGACGATGGGCACGGAGTCGAGCTTGGCGTCCGCGACGGCGGTCAGAAGGTTCGTTGCCCCCGGGCCGGAGGTGGCGAAACACGCCGCCGCGTTTCCCGTGGACCTCGCGATTCCCTGCGCAAGGAAGCCCCCGGCCTGCTCGTGCCGGACCAGGATGTGGCGAAGGCCGCTCTGGCCAAGGGCATCGTAGAGGGGAAGATTCGCCCCCCCGGGTATGCCCGCCACGATGTCGATCCCCTGCCGCCTCAGCAGCTCGATCAGGAGAGAGGCGCCGGTCCACTGCATAGATCCTCCTCTCGGACAAAAAAAAGCCCCTCTCGGTGTCACCGAGAGGGGCTCGTCAATGGCAATCTGACCAGCCTACGGTGCACCCACGGGCATGCCGTCCCCGCGTACTACGAGGAAAACGAGCGCGACCAGGATCTGCCGAAGGCCGTTGGTCTTCATGACTGCCTGCAAGGTACTCGAAGCGGCAATCACCGTCAAGCGCCCTTAAAAGCGCTTCATGTAGGTGTCGATCTGCGCTTGAAGGACCTGGCGAATCCTGTCCACGCCGGCTGCCTTCAGCTTCTGGTCGAGCTGGCCGATGGCCTGGTCCACGTCAGAGAAAGCCCCGATGTTCAGCGGCTGCCAGTACTGGACCATGACCTGGTTGCAGTTGGCCACCTCGGTCTTGATCTCGTCCGTCTGCGCGGGGAATGAGACGAACGGCGTCACGATGAGATACCCCTTGTCGACGATGTCCTTGCGGTGCTGGGCATATGCCGGAGTCCACGTGGCCAAGGGGGGGAATTGGTCCTTGTCGGTAAACCAGAAGCCCGCCGCGTCGGGAGGATAGGTGTTCTTGTCGGCGGTCACACCCGGGGGAAGGTTGATTTTTCCATCCGATGTCAGCACGTAGTTCTTCCCTTCCACGCCGAAGTACACGAGGAAGTTGTAGGCCTTGTCCTCCATGATGCGATCCAGCGCCTGGAGCGTCCGCGCCGCGTTCTTCGTGCGGGCTGCGAGGGCAACGCCGTTGTTGATGAAGGGATCCGCGCGATAGTGGTTGCCTCCGTCCAGGCCGGGCACCAGCTCGATGTCCCAGCCGTTGGCCGTGGCGCCGGCGATGGTGGCCTGGATGTCGATCGAGTTGCCGAATCCCACGCCGGACTTGCCCTGGACGAAGGAATCCTTGCTCCGGACCTTGTTTGCAAACACGTCCTTGTTGATGTAGCCGGCGTCATACCACCCCTTCATCGCGAGGGCGGCTTTCTTCTGCCACGAGACGATCGGGTCTTCGCAGATGTAGTGGAGCTTCTT
>DATKLM010000187.1:0-7841 GCA_035542415.1 Spirochaetia bacterium | reverse complement strand
CCCCGCGTCCCCAGGAAGCCTGCCGGTACCTGATCCCCCTTCCCGAGCTTCTGTCGGAGCTCACCGGCACCGGGGCAGGATCCCGCGCCGTCGAAGCGCTCCAGGGCAGGATCGTGAAAGCCTTCGGCAGCGAGTACCAGTTTCTTTTCGATGCGCCGGTGGAGGAAATCGAAAGGTCTGTCGGACCGCTCGCCGCGGAGGCGGTGCGCCGCATGAGAGAAGGACAGGTGGACCCGAAGCCCGGCTACGACGGAGAGTTCGGCGTGATCCGCGTGTTCAACGACGCGGAACTGGAGAGGCTCCGCGGACAGGACGAGCTTTTCCCGTCCGCTGGCGTGCGAGGCCGGCGGACAAAGCGGGCAGCGCTGGAGAAGGCCGGGCGCGCTCCGCCACGGTCCATCCAGCCCGAGGGGGCGTCAGGTTCCGGGACGGACCTGGATGATCGCCAGCGCGCCGTGGTGGAATCAGAGGCGCTTCGAATCGTCGTCTCCGCCGGGCCGGGCACGGGGAAGACCCGGCTCCTGACAAACTGGCTGGCCCGCCAGATCAAGGCCGGCACGGCTCCCGACCACGCGCTCGCCCTCACGTTCACGCGGCGCGCCGCGGAGGAGATGCGGGAGCGGCTCGCCGCCCTGCTGGGAGAGCGCGCGGCGGGAATTACCGCGGCCACGTTCCACGCTTTCGCCTTTGGTATTCTGCGGGCCCGTTTCCCCGGCATCGTGACCGTGTACAACCCGTCACAGCGGCCGCTTCTCCTGAGCCTCATGAGCGGCGCGGACCTGCAGAGTTCCCGGGAAACAGCAGATCACCTGGAGCGGATCTACGAAGGAATGGAGGAGCCCGACGAGGAAACGAGGCAGACTCTCGCCTCGTACGAAACGTTCCTGGAGTCGATGGGCGGGGTGGATCTTTCCTCGCTCGTGCAGCGCGCGCTCGATCTCTTGAAGAAGGAGCCGCAGATCCTGGACGGGCTTCGAAAGAAGCTCACCGTGATCGCGGTCGACGAGCTGCAGGACATCAACCGCCCGCAGTACGAGCTGTTGTCCCTTCTCTGCAGATCGGCGGCGCGCGTCTTGAGCATCGGGGACCCCGACCAGGCCATCTACGGATTTCGAGGCTCGGACCGCGGCCTGTTCTTCCGCTTCCGGGAGGAGACAGCAGCAAGCCCTTTCGGCCTGGCCCGCAATTACCGCTCCGCCGGCCCGATTGTGCGCGCGGCGGACTCGCTCATCTCCTCTGCCCGCTCGCCGGGAAACCCGCGGCTGTCAGCGGACAGGGAGACCGGCCCGGCCATCGGCGTCTTCCATGCGGCAGACCCCGATGAGGAGGGAAGCTGGATTGCGGAGCAGGTCCGCGACCTGGTGGGCGGCGTGGATTCCGTTTCCGTGGAGGCCGCGCGCGCCCGCGCTGACGGGGATGCTCATGCGCGAGGCCCAGGCGCATATTCGTTTGCCGACATGGCAATCCTGTTCCGCACGCGCGCGGTTCGAGACGCGCTGCTGCCGGGCCTTGCGCGGGCCGGGCTTCCCTTCACGTTCCGGGACAACACGCCCCTTGCCCAGGAGGAGCCGTTCCGCTTCCTGATCGCCGGGCTGCGGCTCATTGCAAACCCCGCGGACCGGATCTCTCTCCGGGAGCTCGAAGGTCACGCCGGCCTGTCCTCATTCCTGGCCCGGCGCGACGAGCTGCAGGCGCTGGTGGCCGCGCAGGGAGTGGAAGCGGCCGTGGACGAGCTCTCCCGCAGTCTCGTGTCCCTGGATCGGTCGGTGCCGGAGACGGCGCTCGGTGAGGAGGTGATCCGCGAGAGCGCGCGGGAGCACGGCGCGGACCTCGCGGGATTCCTCACGAGGATCGGGCTGCTTGCCCGGGAAAGCGAGGGAGGCCGGGTCATCGAAAAGGTCTCCCTGCTCACGTTCCACGCCGCAAAGGGACTGGAGTATCCCGTTGTCTTCGTTGCCGGCGCGGAGGACGGGATCGTTCCCCGGGGCGATGATCCGGCAGAGGAGCGGCGCCTCTTCTTCGTTGCCGTCACGCGCGCCCGGGAGGCGCTGTTCATCACGCACTGCGCCCGCCGGTTCACGCGCGGCGTGGTGACAGAGGCCCGGCCCACGCCGTATCTCTCCGATATCCCCGCGGACTGCATGCAGGCCGTGACGAGAGCCCGCACGCGCCGCGGCGATCAGCTCAACCTTTTCGGCTGACGTCCGGCCTTCCGTCCGGCTTCCGGGCTCCCCGGAAAACTTTCACCGCCTCGAACCATGCGATGCTGACGAACCCCGCGCCCAGGGAGATGGCAAAATCCACCGGGTGTACAGGAGCGAAATGGAACAGGTCTCGCAGGCCCGGCACGCAGGCAACGATCCCGAGCAGCGCAACGGCCCCGCCCAGCACCCAGAAAAGGGCTGGATTCTTCGCCGAGAACGCCGAGAGCACCGTGTGCGTCCAGCTGCGGTTCGTCAGGATGAGGCAGAGGTTGGACACGATCAGCGTCATGAAGGCCAGCGTGCGCGCCTCCGCGTTGACGACACCGGCCGGCCGGGCTATCCTCAGCCGCAGTGGCCCCCGAAAAAGAAAGCTCCGAAACGCGGGCGTTCCTCAAGAGCCTTGGCTTCCCCGAGGTCCGCGTCCATCACGCATTCAATCATTTCGATTTTTCCCGGCCCTCCCGGCGGATCCTCGTGATCGGCCCCATGGGATCCGGCAAGACCGAGTTCTCCGCCCGGATCTGGCGGGATTCCGAGGTTGCCCGCCGGAAGACGGGCGCGGCAGCGGAGACCACGCGCACGGACGGAGCGGACCGCCGCATCGTGTTCTTCATCCGCTCCGCTCTCGACGTCTCGCGCTTCCCAGACTACCCGTCGGATGCCCTGCCCTACCGCGGGGGATACGTGCGCTGCGGGAAGAACATCGCCTCCATCGCGAGCTCCTTCGACCTGGAGCGCGTCATGGCGGACAATCCGGAGGCCGGCACATGGGTGATCGACGAAGCCTCCTTCTATGAAGAGCGGCTCGCGTACGTCGTGGAAAACGCCTCCCGCGCGCGCGGGCTCACGTTCATCTTCCCGTCTCTCGTGCTGAACTTCCGCCGGGAGATCTTCAACACCACGGCGAAGCTTCTCCTGGACACGGCCACGGACGTTTTTCCGCTGACCGCATACTGCGAGCATCCCGAGTGCCTCCAGGATTCCTTCTATACATACCGCTTCTACACGGTGGACGGCAGAGAGTGCCCGGCGTTGTACTTCGATCCCCTGATCGTCATCGGGGGAGACCGCGAGGTGCGGGACCCGCGGGAACCGAACTACTGCACCCGCTGCGACGACCATCACTACCTTCCGGGCAAGGAGTACACGTATCTCCACCTGAAGCCGCTGGGAGAAAGGGCCGCGCGCGGCGAGCCCGGTCCCCTGAGGGAAGAGCTTTCCCTCATCAGGGAGAATCTGGAGAGGTCCACCCTCTATCGCCATTTCAAAGAGCTCTATGACGAGATCCGCATGAACTCCCTGCGCGTGTCCTGCATCGCGGAAAAGACGCTCCTGTTCCTCTTCACGGAGCAGAATCTCATTCCCAACGACCTGTTCATCCGGCTCGTGAAAGAGCTCGCGCTGGACATCGACTACCTGCGCCGGCGCCTCTCGGACTGCCGCCGCGCTGCCGTGCTGGAGGGACTGTGAGATCCTCAGGCCGCGGCCGCTCCATGGGCGCCGCGGCGGCAGCCGCCGCGGCCGCCTTCCTGCTCGCCGTGGGCTGCTCGAACAAACCGCCGGAGATTGCCCGGATCTACGCGCGCGTCGTCTATCAGCATGACACGGCCACGGGGACGAGCAGTGAGGGCCTGAGCGTCTTCCTCGTTGCCTCCGATCCCGACGGCCTGGAGAACCTCAGCTCCTTCTTCGTGATCAATGACGACGCCGAGCTGTTCTGGAAAGTGGACAGCGCGTCGTGGATCACCTCGACAGCGGAGGGAGAGACCTGGGTCGGCTCGAACTCCCTCGACATGCCGACGGGCATGAGCGTGCCCGCGGGGAGCTATCGCGTGATCCTCCAGAATGCTGGCGGCGACACGGCGGAAGAGACGTTCAGCGTTCCGGGGCGGCCGGTGTCCGCGGGCGGCGCATCCTATCCGTCCGCTACGGTGCGTGATGGAGCAATCCAGGTGGCCGGCAGCTGGCAGAGCCTCGAGGTGTGGACGTACGGAAAAGACGGCAAGTTTGCAGCGAGCTTTCCAGCCACGAAGAAGGGACCGCCTCTCGCGGTTTCTTCAATGGCCGCCGCCGTGCCGGCGCTTTCCCAGGGATTCACGTTTCGGCTGTTCGCGGGCGAGGCGAAAGACTCGTACAACGTGCTGTCCGGACCGTACTCGTCAGGCGCCGTGACGCCGGCGGGCGCCACGCAACCGGCCGGCGCCCCGCAGCCCGCAGGCTCTCAGCCCGCCGCACCGCCGGCGGGGCCTCCGCCAGCCTCGCGGCAGGGCGAGCCTCCGCCCGGTGGTCCTCCTCCGGGCGGTCCCAAGGGGCCGCCTCCGCAATCCGGAACCTTGCCCGGGCACTAGTCCCCCTCTATACTCCCCCGCATGGAGAGCTACATCCTCGCGCTGGACCAGGGAACCACGAGCTCCCGCGCCATCCTGTTCGACCAGGCAGGCCGCGAGGCGGCGATGTCCCAGAAGCCCTTCACGCAGAGGTACCCGAAGCCGGGATGGGTGGAGCATGATCCGGAGGAGATCTGGGCCACCCAGATCTCCGCTGCCCGCGAGGCCATTGCGAAAGCGCGCATCCCGGCCTCGTCGATCGCCGCCATCGGCATCGCCAACCAGAGGGAGACGGCCGTGTTCTGGGACCGTGATACGGGCGCTCCCCTCGGTCCGGCGATCGTCTGGCAGGATCGGCGCACCACGGAGATCTGCCGCAGGCTCTCCGCGGAGGGCCTGGAGAAGATTATCACCGAGCGGACCGGACTGCTCCTGGACCCGTACTTCTCGGCGACCAAGGTCATGTGGTTCCTTCAATCGAACGATGACATGAGGGCCCGTGCCCAGCGCGGCGGGGTGTGCTTCGGGACGGTGGACTCGTGGCTCGTTCACCGGCTCACCGGACAGCATCTCACGGATCCGTCGAATGCCAGCAGGACGATGCTGTACGATATCCGCCGGGGCGCCTGGGACTCCGAGCTCGCCGCGGCCATGGGCGTGCCGGTGTCGCTGCTGCCGGAAGTCCGGCCGTCGTCCTCCGCCTTCGGAACGGCGGACCGTGCGCTCCTGGGCGCTGAGATTCCCGTGTGCGGCGTTCTGGGAGACCAGCAGGCCGCGCTCCTGGGGCAGGCGTGCCTCGAGCCGGGCGCGGTCAAGGTGACGTACGGGACGGGGTGCTTCTGCCTGCTCGCCACCGGCCGGGACGTCGTGAAGTCCAGGAACCGGCTTCTCACGACGATCGCCTGGGATCTCGGGGACGGCGCGGAGTACGCGCTGGAGGGATCGGTGTTCATCGGCGGGGCCGTGGTTCAGTGGCTGCGGGACGAGCTCCGCATCCTGTCCTCCGCGGCGGAGTCGGAAACGCTCGCTCGCGCCATTGGCGACACCGGCGGCGTCTACTTCGTGCCGGCCTTCACGGGCCTGGGCGCGCCGTGGTGGGACCCCGATGCCCGCGGATCCATCTTCGGTCTCACGCGCGGCACGAGGCAGGAGCACCTCGTGCGCGCCGGCCTGGAGAGCATCGCCTTCCAGACCCGCGACCTCGTGGAAGCGATGCAGAAGGACGCCGGCCGCTCCATCCGCTCCGTCCGCGTTGACGGCGGCGCCTCGACGAACGCGTTCCTCATGCAGTTCCAGGCGGATGTCCTGGGCGTGCCTCTCGTGCGGCCGCGCACGTTCGAAACCACGGCGCTCGGCGCCGCCTTCGCCGCGGGGCTGCGGGCTGGCCTCTGGCCGGGCCGGGAGCGCCTCGGGGAGATCTGGCAGGCTGACGCGATCTTCGAGCCGTCCATGGACGCCGTCACGCGCGGCGCGCTCGTGGAGCGCTGGACCGCGGCGGTCCGCGCGGCGCGATCCTTCGGCGGGGGGGCGTGAGCGAACGATGTCTTTGTGCGGGTAGTGCCGCCGATCGGAATCGAACCGATGACACACGGATTTTCAGACTCTGAATGATTTGTGAGCCGCAGATGAGGAAACGGCTTTTTTCTGCGGCTTTTGCTCTTTGTTCTTCTTGACAAAGCCCCCTAAAAAGGCATCTGGTAGCCACTCGTGTAGCCCGATGGAGTACGGTTTGCCGAAAATCCGTCAGCCCTTCACACTCTACAAGCGACGAATGCGGGATGGAAGAAGCGTCTGGTATTTCCGTTTCTTCCATAACGGCAGGAGAGTGTCAGGGAAATCGACCGGCGAAACAAGCTTGCCACTTGCCCGTGCGTGTGTGATGAAACGTCCAGCCGCCAGTTGCTCGTTCCAAACCACGAGGCATTCTGACACGAGCCGAGGTGAAGCGGCTCTTCGACCCCAAAACCATCCGCTCTGTGTGGAAGAATGACAGGCTCTCATTCACAGCCTCACTCACCGCTGCGGCAACCGGTATGAGACTTGGAGAAATTCTCGCTTTGTGTGGCAGAAGTATTCGGGTATGTTCCAAAATAGTTCCATTCATGTTCCAGTTTGGAACGGCCTATGTCATTTCCTTTAATTACCTATTTCTCCTTTTTCTTCTCTTTCACCCAGAACTGTCAGGTTGAGACACTAATTAGTAGAAAAAAAGCCCGACAAATGCTTTCCATCCCATCTGGCATGAATCTTGCAGACCATTACGTGTTTCATGCGTAGCTCGCACTCGCACGCATTGCGCCGAGAAGTTTAAGGGAGGCGGCCGTGAACGATTCAGGGACCAAAGAGGGATTTGGGGCCGAGGTGAAACAGTTCATCAGCTTCACCGTAGGTACCGAAGAATATGGCCTGGAGCTCTTGCGGGTGAAAGAGGTCATCCGCATGCGCCAGATTACATGGCTCCCCAAGGTTCCCTCCTGCGTAAAAGGAATCATCAACCTCAGGGGTGATGTCATTCCGATTATCGACCTGCGTGAAAGATTCGGTCTGCAGGCGCAGGAGCTAACTACGATGACCCGGGTGATTGTCGTGGAGGTTGAGGGCAAGCCAGTTGGTATGGTGGTGGATTCCGCCAGCCAAGTGGTTCGTGTTCCCGCTGACCAGTTCGATCCTCCCCCCGCGGCGATGGGCGAGGGGTCACGGGATCTTATTACAGCGGTCGGGAAACTGGATGGCAGGCTGATCATCATGATCGACGTGGACAGGATTCTCAGCACCGAGGAAATAAGCCAAATTGCCGGCAGCCTCCAGGCGGCGG
This sequence comes from Spirochaetia bacterium, assembly GCA_035542415.1. Classification (GTDB taxonomy): domain Bacteria; phylum Spirochaetota; class Spirochaetia; order SZUA-6; family Fen-1364; genus Fen-1364. The sequence continues at coordinate 495 of DATKLM010000187.1, read as the reverse complement.
AGAAGGAACCTGAGCCCAGCATGGCATGATGCAGCCGACAACGAAGCTTCAAATATCTGTCTATCACGGAGGAGGAGAGGAATGCTGAAGAACATTAGGATCGGCGTCAAGCTGATCGTCGTAGGAACGCTGATCATGGTGATACCGTTGCTGGTCGTCGCCGTGATGGCAATCACCAAGTCAACGCAAGGGCTGAGCGCGGTGGAAACGGAACAGCTTGCCAGGGGAGCACGGCTTATTGCTGAACAGGTTGACGGGGTCTTTCAGGAGGAAAAGAAACTCGCGGTGGAGGGAGCGCTCGATCCAAATATCGTTGCGGCTGCGATCGCGGCAAACGAGAGAAGCGTTCCAGGTCAGGCTTCCTCCGAGAAGGCCTCGTCACCGCAGGCCACGGACAGGAGCGGTTCATCCTCGACAATTTCAGCCAGAACCGTGGCAGCGGCAGTTGCAGCAGAGAAGGCAGCAGTCGAGAGAGCTGCCAGCGAAGCGCAGAAC
>DATKLM010000186.1:0-5856 GCA_035542415.1 Spirochaetia bacterium | reverse complement strand
CGGAGGATATATCCCGCCTGCGTGAAACGCTGCGTGATGGCGACATCGAGAACGCCGTGCGCCTCGTGCATCGCCTCGCCGACGAGGCCCGCCGGGACGAGCCCGCGAACATCGATTCCGTGCGAAACGCATTCTTCGATCTGTCCGCCGCGGTCTTCGGCACAGCGCGCGTGACGCGCGGCCTCACTCAGCTGGAGGATCCCGAAAGGACCTACGTCTGGCAGGAGATCCACGAAAGGGCGAGCCTCGACGAGCTGCGGGACCTGGTCTGCAGCAGTATCCGGGCGTTTTTCTCCCGGGAGCAGGAGGGGCGGGGCAGGGAGTCCCGGGCCGTCATGGAGATCCAGAGGTTCATCCGGGAGAACTACGCTTCGCCCGGCTTGTCCCTGCAGGTCATCGCGGATCATGCCCGCCTGAGCCGCACGTACGTCAGCTTCCTTTTCAAGAGCGTTACCGGGGAAAACATCAACGACTACATCACCCGCCTTCGCATCACGCACGCCCGTGAGCTCCTGCTCGATCCTGCCGTGAGGACCTCGGAGGCGGCCTCCCGCGTGGGCTATTCGGATTCGAGCTACTTCTCCACGATCTTCAGGAAGCACGTCGGCATGAGCCCGACCGAGTACCGCGCCCGCGCCGGCGGCCCGCCATGACCTTCCGCCCCCGGGACCTCAGCATCCGTCACAAGCTCTTTATCACCTTTTTTCTTCTCGTGCTGCTGTTCCTCTGCGTGTTCCTGCTTGTCAATACGCTGCTCTCCGTCCGGGAGAACGAGCGGCAGGCCCTGCGGTCCGCGCGGCGCGTGTTCGCGCAGACGGAGGCGCTCCTGGACTACAAGACCGAGTCGGTCAGAAACCTCCTGTATCTCCTCGCGACGAATCCCGTCGTCCAGGATCTCCTGGAGCGCCGGCCCTCGTATTACCGCCAGGAGATCGGGCGGTGGCCCATTGATTCGCAGGCCCTCGGGCGCATCCTCTATTCGCTGAACGTCAATCCCGACATCACCGCGGTCCGGTTCTACATGAAGTACGGCCTTGCCTCCGTGTTCCAGAACGACAGCTACGTCCCCCTGGACGCCGCGCGTAACGAGCCCTGGCTCCGCGCGCTCTCCGCTGAGCGTCGAACGGCCTGGTTCCTCGGCGAGCCTTCGCAGGGCGCCTCCACCGCGCCAGTCCTCCATGCGGTGCGCGGAGTCTATGGAACGCAGGACCTCACCGAGTTGATCGGGGTCATCCAGTTCGATATTCCGCTCCCGCGGATCGCAGACATCCTCGCCAACGCGGTCATCACGGAATCCGCCACCGCCCTGCTCGTGGGAGCCAACGGGGACGTCGTGAGCTCCGCGGGCGCCTGGTCCCCCGCTGCGTTCGCGTCGATCTGGGATTCCGTCCGCTCTTCCCGGCAGGGCGACTTCACGGGGGAGTCCTGGCTGACCTTGCCGTCCCCCGGGGGCAAACTCCTCGTCGGCACCCAGGGTGTCGCGGATTCCGACTGGATCCTCCTGCTCGCGCTTCCCTCGCGGGACATCGTTCGCCTGAGCGCCCGGCCGGCCCGGCAGATGGCGTTCGTTCTTGCACTCATCATTCCACTAACCCTCGTCCTGGCCTACGTCGCCTCCCGTTCCGCCACGCGGCGCATCCAGGGCCTGATCGCGGAAATGAACAAGGTCGTGCAGGGCGATTTTTCGGTGTCTCTCGACCCCGGCAACAACGACGAGATCGGCCAGCTCACCCGGCGGTTCGCGTTCATGGTCTCGGAGGTCGAACAGCTTCTCGATGAGAAGTACCGGCTGGGCAAGGAGGTGAAACAGCGGGAGCTCAAGGCGCTCCAGGCGCAGATCAACCCGCATTTCCTGTACAACACGCTGGACCTCGTCAACTGGATGGCCATACGCCGCGATGCCCCCGAGATCAGGAGCCTCGTGAGCTCTCTTTCCCGGTTCTATAAGCTCAGCCTGGGCAGGGGAGAAGACACGGTGACCCTGCGGGACGAGCTGGACCACGCGCGCACGTACGTGGAGATCCAGAACATGCGCTTCGGCAACGCCATCCGGCTCCTCGTGGACGTGCCGCCCTCCCTGGACCGCTGCCCGATCCTGAAGCTCGTCATCCAGCCTCTTGTGGAGAACGCCATTCTCCACGGCATCATGCCCACGGAAAGCGAAAAAGGAACGATCCGCATCAGCGGCCAGACCGTGGACAGCGCGGTGGTCGTGTCCGTGCAGGACGACGGGGTGGGAATGTCAGCAGAGAAGCTGCAGGCGGTGCTCTCAGGAGACGCGCCGTCCCAGGACCACCACGGTTTCGGCGTCCGCAACATCCACAGCCGGCTGCAGCTCAGCTACGGCCCCGGGTTCGGCTTGTCGTTCCACAGCACGCCCAACGGAGGCACCACGGTCGTCGTACGCGTTCCGGCCGCGTAGGACCCGCCTGTACCACGCCCCCCTGATAGCGCATATCGCCGCGAGTTGGTACAGTAGCGGCGATGAGCTTTGAGATCATGAAGGCCATTGCGGAATGCCGTGGCGAGCTGGCGCTCGTGACTGTCATCGATTCCCGGGGCTCGGTGCCCCGCCATCCCGGATCAAAGATGCTCGTGCGTGACGGCTCGGTGTTCCTCGGCACGGTGGGAGGGGGTAAAGGAGAGGCGCGCGCCATCGCCCTGGCCGCCGAATGCCTGCGGCAGAAGAAGCCGGGCGTCCTCACGCTGGAGTTCGGCGGCACGGAAGTCGAGGGCCAGGACATGATCTGCGGCGGCACCTGCCGGATCCTGATCGAACCCGTCCTGGACCGCGCGCCGTACCGGATCGCTTTCGAGAAGATGGAGCAGGGGGAGCGGACTCTCGTCGCCAAGATTCTGAGCGGCACGTCTCCCGTTCCCGGAGGGACGGTGACCGTGGCCGTCCTCGACGAGAAGGGCGCACCCGCATACAACGCCCTTCCTCAGTCGGCGCTGAAAGCCGCGGGGCGCTCCCTGGACACCGGGAAGCCCGCGTTTCTGGAAGACGAAGGGGTGTTTTTCGACCCCGTCTTCCCGGAAGAGAAGCTCCTGATCCTCGGCGGCGGGTACGTCGGCCAGGCAGTGGCCGCCCTGGCGTCCCGCCTGGATTTCAGGATCACGGTGGCGGATGATCGCAAGGAGTTTTCCGCGGCGGGGAGGTTCCCGCCGGACGTGAAGACGTTGTGCGGCCCCTACACGAGTATTATTGATAAGTTCCCGTTCGACTCCGCCACGTACGTCATCATGGTCACGAGGGGACATCTCACCGACCTGGAATGCGTCCGCGCCGTCCTCAGGAAGAAATACCGCTACGCCGGCTTTATCGGCAGCGCGCGCAAGGCCGCGCTCCTCCGCGAGCAGCTGCGAAGCGACGGCTACGACAAGGAGCGCATCGAGGGCCTCCATGCCCCAATCGGGCTGGAGATCAAGGCGGAGACGCCGGCGGAGCTGGCCGTGGCCATTCTCGCCGAGCTCGTTGCGGTTCGCCGGAATGCCGAGCTTCAGAAATACGTTTCCGCGGAAAGCTGATTCCGCGGCACGCCCGGGCCTCTCAGGATTGCGGAGGCGGCGCGCGGCGTGATTGCCGCGCGGTGCGTTCACCGGGTCGGCCCGCTCCGCACGGAAGCTCAGGGTGGGTCGGCGTGGACGCGGTGGCTGCGGCTACCGCTTCTTTGCAGAGATCTCTTCATTTACCTTGAGGCGCGCCTTGACGAGCTTCTTGATCAGCGCGGCCGGAAGGGGCTTGTCCGGCGTGAAGTGGATGGTGCCTTTCGCCGTCCTGAATCCCGCGAGGTCCTGCTTGAGCTCCGCGAGGACGCCGCCGGGGAAGAAGCTGCAGTGGTCCCGGAAACCGGCAAACCACACCAGGGCCCGTCCGCGGTAGCGGAAGCCCGGCATCCCGTAGCTGATCACCTCTTCAGCGTCAGGGACCATCGCCTTGACGGTCTTTCGAAGCTTTTCCAGGGCCGCCCTCACGTCCGAAGGAAGAGGCGCCAGGTAGTCATCCACTGTTTTCGCGATGGCCTTCTTCATCGCCCCTCCTCCGTTTCTCCTACGCCGAGATGGCGCCCCGGTTGTACTTGTTGCGATAATCCATGGGCGTCACCCCGGCGATCTTCCGAAAGACCGTCCGGAATGCCTTGGTGTCCGAGTACCCGGCGTCGTACATCACCTCGGTGACGCTCTTCCGACCCGTCTCCAGGCTCTTCTTCGCCGCCTCGATCTTCACGCGCTGGATGTACTCCGAAATCGTGTTGCCCGTTGCCTGGCGGAACCTGCGCTCGAGGCTCCTCCGTCCCACGGCGCACATCTCGCACAGCTGGTCGACGGAGATCCGCTCATGGTAGTTGCCCTCGATGAACTCCTGGGCCTTGCGCACGGCCTCGTCCTGGTGATCACGCTGCCCGTTGAAGATGAGGAACGACGACTGGCTGCTGCGGTCGATCTCGATCTCGTAGAACTTCGACGCAAAGATGGCCACCTCGCGCCCCGCGTACTTCTCCAGCAGGTAGATCAGGAGGTTCCAGAACGACAGCGCCCCGCCGCTGGAGTAGATGCCGCCCTCGTCGGTGATGATCCCCTCCGACACCAGGTCCACGTCGGGGAAGAGCCTGCGGAACTCGTTGGCAGCGATCCAGTGGGTCGCGCACTTGCGGCCCTTCATCAGGCCCGTGGCGGCAAGGAGGAAGGCTCCAACGCACAGGCTTGCGACCTCTGCGCCCGCTTCGTGCTGGCGGACGATCCAGGGGAGGAACGCGCGGTTCTGCGCAATGACCTCGGTCTTGTCCCCGTTCACCGCAGGGATGATGACGAGGTCCGTCTGTGCGACCTCCTCGAAGGTGGCGTCTGGACGGACGGAGAAGAACCGGTCGTAGACCTGCGCTTCCCGGGTGAGCCCGACGAGCTGGACCGCGAAAAGCGCCGGCTTTCCACGGGCTGCCAGGAAGTTGTTCGCCATGGTGAAAAGTATGAAAGAGCCCTCGATGCATCCCAGGGCCACGGCACCCCGGGGGACGAGGACGGATACATGCTTCATCCCTTGAAAGGTAGTGCGGCGAAACGCCGCAATCAACATCCGCGGCATCTGTCTCTGGACCCTCGGATCGTGGTACTGTGAGCCATGGTCTCACCGGCAGCAGTACCTCCCGAACGGCGCGTGTGGTGCAACCGTACGCTCAACCTTCGCGGCATCAAGGCAATCGGCTACGACATGGACTACACGCTTGTGCACTACCGCACGCGGGAGTGGGAGCGGGCTGCCTTCGAGCGCGCGCTGGGTCCCCTGGAGCGCCGCGGATGGCCCGTCAAGGACCTTTCCTTCGATCCGGCGAGCGTCATCCAGGGCCTCGCGTTCGACCTGGAGCTGGGCAACCTCGTCAAGGCGACCCGGTTCGGGTACGTCATCCGGGCGCACCACGGCACACGGCCGCTGTCATTCGAGGAGCAGCGCGCGGCCTACTCCAGTACGTACGTGGACCTCTCCGACCCGCGCTGGGAGTTCATGAATACGCTGTTCTCACTTTCGGAGGCAAACCTCTTCGCCCAGCTCGTTGACCTGCTGGACGCGGGCAGGCTGCCGGAAACCCTCGGATACCATGATCTTCATAGGATCCTCGGCACGGCGCTCGACGAGGCGCACAACCTGAGCGAGCTGAAGACACAGATCATGGCGGACCCGGATCGCTACGTGGAACTGGACCAGGAGCTGGCGCTGACGCTCCTGGACCAGAAGATGGCGGGCAAGCGCATGCTGCTGATCACGAACTCCGACTGGACGTACACGCGCGCCATGATGAGCTACACGTTCGACGGCAAGCTCCCCGGGTCCATGAAGTGGCGTGAGCTTTTTGACCTCAT
>DATKLM010000185.1:0-11175 GCA_035542415.1 Spirochaetia bacterium | reverse complement strand
CGTCAGGCCGCGTCCGAACTGGGAGGCGGTCGTGTTCCAGTCAATGATGCCGATGATGCCCAGGGTGAAAAGAAACACGGCGACGACGATCTGCAGAACGCTCACCGCATCGAACGAGATGGTCTTTCGGGTCATATGCTCTCCTCTCGCGGGGGAGTGTACTGCGCCGGCGAAGAGCGGTCAAACAACGACCGCGGCTGCGGGGAGGTGCGACGCAACGGGAATGCTCCGGTGCGGTGATACAATGTTCCGGGGGGCGTGCGAACGCCCCGAGGAGGCGCTGCATGATTTTTGGCGCACACGCAATCGTGTATTCACGGGCTCCGGAAGAAGTGCGTGCGCTCCTGGGAAAGATCCTGGGGAGCACGCAGGTGGACGCAGGCGGAGGATGGCTGATTTTCGCCCTTCCGCCGGCTGAGATCGCGGTTCACCCCACCGACGGAACTCCCGGGCTCGATCTGTATCTCATGTGTCAGGATATTGAAAAAACGATCACCGAGCTCCGGGAGAAGGGTGTGAAGTTCTCCCGGCCTGTCCAGGAGGCGAGCTGGGGGAGAACCACGGCGTTCGCGCTTCCCGGCGGGGGAGAGCTGGGGCTCTACCAGCCGCGGCATCCAACCGCGTTTGCGCGGCCGCCAGGAAACGGAAAGAGCCGCGGCGCGGGGAAGCGTGCTGCCGGCGCCAGGGCTCGCCGGCCAGCGAAGAGGAAAGCTGCCTCGAAGAAGAAGGGCTAGGAGGCCGCAGGCGATGGTGCCTGTACCCCGGCCGCGCAAAACTACCGGAGAGCGCGCTCTGCGCGCCGTGCCGTGGCCTACCCCGCCTTCCCGGCGAGGTCGGAGAGGCTGCGGTATGCCTCTTCCTGGTCCGTGACGTTGCGGAGCAGGCTCTCCGTCCGGCACTGGACCATGTCGATCAGGGTGTCCCACGTGGATGAGGCTCCCGCCCGGTCCAGGACGTCCTTCCCCAGGCGGCTGAGCACTCCGGCGTGCACCTTGCGGATTCCCAGGCGGACAATGAGAAAAGCGGAGGCGCGTCCGACGATCTTGTCGTGAATCTCCGCGCGCACCGCGTCGATCCTGTGGGACTGGAGGAAGCGCTCCAGGTCGAACAGCGGGTGCAGCCACTTTCCGGTGCTGGAGAAGAGCACGGTGCCGTTGTCGATCAACTCAAGCGTATGTTCCGGGGTCATCGCGTCTCCGTTCTATACGAAAACTCCGTTCTTGCACAGGCCGCATGCCCGTGGTCCGCGCCGACATGGCGGCAACCATCCTCCGCGGCGCATGGTGAATGAAGAAGGTGAGGAAGCGCCGTCCCATGACCGTGAAAGCCGGCGGGTCCTTTGCCTCCACGAGGCGCAGGACTCTCCTCGCAATGAGGTCCGGATCCTGTGATTTGGAGATCATCTCGTCGCGGACCTTCTTCACGTTCTTCAGGGCGCCCGCGTACGGCGACCCCTCCTTCACCATGAGTTTCTGCGGGAAGCCCGTTCGGACATACCAGGGCGCGGCCACGGCCACCCGCACGCCCGTCCCCATCAGCTCCAGCCGCAGGCACTCGCCGAAGGACTTGATGGCGGCCTTGGCAGCCGAGTATGCGGAGGAGAACGGCGTGGGCACCTCGCTTCGAATGGAGCCCACGAACACGATCAGCCCGTTGCGCCGGGCCCGCATCCCCGGCAGGAAGCCCTGCGTGAGGCGTGCCGGGCCGAAGAAGTTGACCTGGAAGTACGCGCGAAGGTCCTTGATCGGGATCTCTTCGGCAGGACCGAGGGGGCTTTCTCCGGCATTGTTGACAAGAACGTCCACGCCTCCCGCGGCGCGCGTGAGTGATCTGGTGAGGGAGTCGATGCTGGCTTCACGGGCCAGGTCCAGCGGAACGTAGCTCACGCCCGGGATCCTGTCCGCCGGCGCGAGCTCGCGGGGATTGCGGCACGTGCCGATCACGTCCCATCCCTTTTCCACGAGCGCTTTCGCGACGGCCTTGCCGATGCCGCGGGATGCCCCCGTGACGAGCGCCCGGCCTCTTCCGCCGGAAGGTTTCTTCACGTCGATTCTCCCCGGCGCCCGTCAAGCGAGGCTGTCCAGGAGGACTGACCACGCCTGCACCGCCTTGTCGTTGTCCTGGCGCGAATGACTGGCGCTCACCATGTCCCTGCCGTTCCTCGTGAGCACGCCGTTTGCGTGCACGATCATGGAGTACTCTTCCAGAATCCCTCGCCTGTGCATGATCTCCTGCAGCGCTTCCGGTCCCCGGATGGGCACTGCATGCGGAGCGGTCATCTCGATCCGGATGATGCCTCCGAAGTTGTATGCGAAGAACCCGCAGCCGCGTCCGTCGAACAGGGAGTTGAGCTTGCTCACATAGTCCGCCGCGGCATCGAACAGGTGCTGCATCACGCCGGGCTTCTCGAGCTCCACGAACGTGTAGTACGCGGCGGCCGCTGACAGGACCGTGCCCGGCAGCGTTCCCGCGAGGTACGCAAACGGCCTTCCGTCCGGGATCACGCCGGCGCTCGCCGTTTCCATGACGTCCGCCCGGCCGCACACCGCGCCGCAGGAAGGCCAGCCGCTCATGAGCGCTTTGCCCAGGGTGGTGAGGTCCGGTTTCACGTCCAGCGCAGCCTGGGCGCCGCCCAGGCCCATGCGAAGCCCGGTGACCACCTCGTCAAAGACGTACAGCGCACCGTGCTTGTGCGCGATCTCGATTGCCGCCGCGTGGAAGTCATCGGCAAAAGGAACCAGGCCCGATTCGCCGCCCACGGGCTCGCAGAACACGGCGGCGATTCCTCCGTCCGCCTGGTTTTCTTCAAGCGCCTTGTCAAGCGCGTCGAGGTCGTTCGGCGGAATGAGAATCGTGAGATCCAGCGTCTCCCCGGGCACTCCCTGGGACAGAAACCGGCCGCTTCCCGGGATCTCCATGTCCGTCATGAAAGGATCGCTCCACCCGTGGTATCCCGCCATGTACTTGGCGATTTTCCTCTTGCCCGTGAAGGAGCGGGCGATTCGAGCGGCCGCGGCGTTGGCCTCCGTCCCCGAGGAAGTGAACCTGACGCGCTGGATGCCGGGGAAGTGCCGGATGATCTTTTCCGCGGCCTTGATCTCCATCTCGTCCGAAAATCCGTGGAACCACGTCCTCTTCTCGATCAGTTCCAGCATGCTGCGCTTCAACCCCTCGTGGTCGTGCCCCAGGATTATCGGCCCGCCGGCCAGGATGTAGTCCAGGTACTCGTTTCCGTCCACGTCCCAGACCCGGCTTCCCTTTCCGCGCTCCATGAAGAGCGGGTAGGGAACGCTCGGGGCCCACGCGTGCTCCATGCCTCGAGGGAGGACCTTGCCCGCCTTCTCGAAGAGGCTCATTGAGCCGGCCGTTCGCGCCTGGAAGGCCTTCAGCGCCGCTTCCCGGCATGCCGGCGCCAGCGGGCGCACCGGCCGCGCCGCGAGCGCTTGCAGGCGCTCCATGATTTCCTGGTACTTCATCCGTGTTTTCCTTGGGGAGCGAGTATAGACGACTCCGGGCGCCACGGCTACACTGCTCCAACACGATGAAACAGACTGAGCTGGAAGCCCTTCTCACTGACGCCCGCAGGGTCCGCATCGGCGTGATCGGGGATTTCTGCCTGGACGCGTACTGGCACCTGGACCCCGCGCTGTCGGAAATCTCAATAGAAACGGGCCTGGCAACACGGGGAGTCCGCGCGCAGCGCTACTCCCTGGGCGGAGCGGGGAACGTGGCCAACAACCTCGCCGCTATCAAGGTAGCATCCGTTTCCGCGTTCGGCGTGATCGGCAACGATCCCTTTGGCCGCGAGATGGCGCGCCTGCTCTCCGCCGCCGGCATCGACATCAACGGCCTTCTTCGCCAGGACAGCGGCTGGTCCACTCCCGTGTACATCAAGCCCGTGGAAGGGGAGACGGAACAGGGACGCATCGACATGGGCGGCGCGAACGCGCTGGACAAAATCACGGGCGATGCCCTGCTGGCGGCGTTGAAAAACTCCCTGGGCCGGCTGGACCTCGTCATCGTCAACCAGCAGCTCCCGCGTGGCATCCACACGCCGGATTTCCGGATCGGTCTGGCATCACTTGTCAAAGGCTCGAAGGTCCCCTTTCTCGTCGACAGCAGGAGCTTCAGCGACGCGTATGACGGCGCGCTTCGAAAGCTCAATGACCGCGAAGCGCTGCGGCTCTGCGGGCTCTCGTGGAGCTCTTCGGCGCCCGTTCACCGGGAGGTCGTGGAGCGCGCGGCGGAGACGCTATTCTCCCGGTGGGGCACGCCGTTGTTCGTCACGCGCGGCCCCCGCGGGATCCTCGTTCGGGATTCCGCCGGCACCGCCGAGGTTCCGGGGCTGCAGATCATCGGCAGGATCGATACCGTGGGCGCGGGAGACAGCGCGCTGGCGGGGATCGCCGCGGCCCTTGCGGCCGGCCGTGACAGCAGGCAGGCGGCGGAAGTGGGGAACTTCGCCGCGGGCGTCTCGGTGCGCAAGCTTTTCATTACCGGCACCGCGTCACCGGAGGAGATCCTGGCCTGCGCCGCCGACGCCGCATACGTGCACGAGCCCGAGCTTGCGGAGGACTCCCGATCAGCCCGGTACCATGACGGCACGGACATCGAGGTGGTCACGGCACTCCCGCACCGGCACAAGATCACGCACGTCATCTTCGACTATGACGGCACCATCTCCACCCTCCGCGAGGGCTGGGAGAAGATCATGGGTCCCGTCATGATCCGCTGCATCCTCGGTGAAAGGTGGAAAGAGGCGGAAGCCTCCCTGTACCAGCGCGTGCGGGACCGGGTCCACAGCTACATCGATGCCACCACCGGCGTGCAGACGCTCTTCCAGATGCAGGGCCTCGTGGAGATGGTGAAGGAGTTCGGCCTGGTGCCTCCGGAGAAGATCAAGGACCCTCACGGCTACAAGGCCGAATACGATGTTGAGCTTCGGGCCATGGTAGGCGCCCGCGTGGCCCGTCTGACGAATGGATCTCTCACAAAAGAGGACTTCATGCTGAAGGGAGTGCCGGAGTTCCTGGAGGCGCTCAACCGGGCCGGAGTCCGCATGTGGCTGGCAAGCGGGACCGACGAGGAGGACGTGCTCTCTGAAGTCCGTGTGCTGGGAAACGAGAAGTACTTCGGCACGCGCGTCTTCGGCGCGGTGGGGGACCTCGACGTGGAAGCGAAGAGAGTGGTGATGGAGCGCATCGCCGCGGAGGTCGGAGAGAAAGGATTCTCAGGCCTCGTGACTTTCGGTGACGGGCCCGTGGAAATCCGCGAGACCAGGCGGCGCGGCGGCTACGCCATCGGCGTTGCAAGCGACGAGCCGCGGCGCTACGGCTGGAACCAGAACAAGAGAGCACGGGTGATCCGCGCGGGAGCGGACCTCGTGATCCCGGACTTCCTCTGCGGCGGGACGGTCCTCCAGGTCCTGGGGATCAGCAGGTGAGAGCATGAGCTTCCCCCTGTTTGATCGAAAGCTCATCAGGTTCAAGCCGCTCGCGGACCGCAAGAACAAGGTGGCCGTCCCGGCAGACCTGGTCATGCCGGATTCTCCCGCGCCGCCGCTGCCGGCGCCAGCCTCCGCGGTCATGGCGGAAGCCGTGCAACGGATCAGGGACGCTCGGAAGAAAGGCAGGCCGGTGATCTGCGCCTTCGGCGCGCACGCAATCAAGAACGGACTGGGCCCGGTGTTGAGCGCTCTCATGAGTGAGGGCTGGATCACGCACCTTGCCACAAACGGTGCCGGCATCATCCACGACTGGGAGATCGCGTTCCAGGCCAGGACGAGTGAGGACGTGAGAGCCAATGTCGCCCGGGGAGAGTTCGGCATCTGGGAGGAAACGGGACGCCTCATCAACCTCGCGCTGCTCGTCGGGGCGTACCAGGGGCTGGGCTACGGCCAGTCCATCGGCAGCCTCATCGTGAAGCAGGGGCTGGAGATCCCGGGAGCCGCTGAGCTGGGAGAGTCAGGCGCCGCGCTCCTGAGAGAAGATCCGGAGCGCGCCGCGGCTGCCGCGGACCTGCTTGCGGCCGTCCGCGCCTTCCGGATTCAGCCCGGTTTCATGAGCGTGGAGCATCCGTTTCGAAAGTACAGCGTGCAGGCCGCGGCGTTCGAAAGAAACGTTCCGTTCACGGGTCACCCCAGCATCGGCCACGACATCATCTACGCCCACCCCATGAACAGCGGCGGCGCCATTGGCCGGACAGGGACGCGTGACTTTCTCACGTACGCGGCGTCCGTGAGCAGGCTGGAGGGCGGGGTCTACCTGTCGGTGGGCTCGGCTGTCATGTCTCCCATGATTTTCGAGAAGTCCCTGTCCATGTCCCGCAACGTGGCCATCCAGAGCGGAGCATCCATCGAAAACCACTTCATTCTCGTCGTGGATCTGGCAGAGTCCACGTGGGACTGGCAGAAGGACGGGGAGCCTCCGTCGGACAACCCGGCGTACTACCTCCGCTACTGCAAGACCTTCGCCCGCATGGGCGGCACCATGCGCTACCTCTCGGCAGACAACCGCAGGTTCTTTCCCGCGCTCCTTCATTTCCTGCGCGGGACATAGCCCTTTTCACTTTCCCCGATTTGCGATACAATCCGTCCCGAAAGTCCCCACTTCAACTCTTACGAAAGAAGGTCTACTCATATGGCCAGGAAAATGGTGACCATCGACGGGAACACCGCCGCCGGGACGGTCGCGCATGCGACCAACGAAGTCATTGCCATCTACCCCATCACGCCGTCCTCGACGATGGGAGAGCTCGCCGACGAGCTGTCCGCGGAGGGCGTGAAAAATATCTGGGGTACGGTCCCCACCGTCGTTGAAATGCAGTCCGAGGCCGGCGCCGCGGGAGCGGTGCACGGCGCGCTGACCACCGGCGCCCTGACCACGACCTTCACCGCTTCCCAGGGCCTCCTCCTCATGATCCCGAACATGTACAAGATCGCGGGGGAGCTCACTCCCACGGTGTTTCACATCGCCGCGCGGGCACTCGCCACGCACGCGCTTTCCATCTTCGGAGACCACGAGGACGTCATGGCCTGCCGCGCAACCGGCTGGGCCATGCTGTGCTCCAACAACGCTCAGGAGATCCTGGACTGCGCGCTCATCGCCCAGGCCGCGTCCCTGGAGTCCCGCGTGCCGTTCCTCCACTTCTTCGACGGCTTCCGCTCCTACATGGAAGTGCAGAAGATCGAGGAGCTCACCCCTGATGACATGCACGCCATGGTCACTGATGACCTCGTGGCAGCGCACCGGGCGCGCGCGCTCAACCCCGAGCGTCCCACCATCAAGGGGACCAGCCAGAACCCCGACGTGTACTTCGCCGGGCGTGAGACGGTGAACAAGTACTACCAGGCGGTACCCGTTATCGTGCAGAAGCAGATGGACAAGTTCGCCAAGCTCGTCGGCCGGCAGTACCGGCTGTTCGACTACGTGGGCGCCCCCGACGCGGAACGCATCATCATCATGATGGGCAACGGATCGGAGGCGGCAGAGGAGGCGGCTGACTACCTCGCTGCCAAGGGTGAGAAGGTCGGCGTGATGAAGGTCCGGCTGTTCCGCCCGTTCAGCCTCGAGCACTTTGTCCAGGCCCTGCCCAAAACGGTGAACTCCATCGCGGTCCTGGATCGGACCAAGGAGCCCGGGTCCCTCGGCGAGCCCCTGTATGAGGACGTGCGCACGGCCATCGGAGAGGCGATGTCCGGCGGTCTCGTGAAAATGAAGGACTATCCCGTGATCGTGGGCGGCCGGTACGGCCTGGGGTCCTACGAGTTCACCGGCGCCATGGCAAAGGCCGTGTTCGACAACCTCAAGGAGAAGGCGCCGAAGAACCACTTCACCGTGGGCATCAACGACGACGTGACGCACACGAGCCTGTCCTTCGACCCGGACTTCTCCACCGAGCCGGCCGGCGTGCACCGCGCCATGTTCTACGGCCTGGGGGCGGACGGAACAATCGGAGCCAACAAGAACTCCATCAAGATCATCGGCAAGGCCACGGACAATTACGTGCAGGGTTACTTCGTGCTGGATTCCAAGAAGTCGGGCTCCATCACGATCTCCCACCTGCGCTTCGGCAAGAAGCCTATCAAGAGCACGTACCTCATCACGAAGGCGAACTTCCTGGCCTGCCACAAGTTCAGCTTCCTGCAGAAGTACGACATGCTCTCCCAGGCGGATGACGGCGCGGTGTTCCTCCTGAACTCGCCCTTCGGCAAGGACGAGGTGTGGGAGAAGATCCCCGTGGAGGTCCAGAAGCAGATCATCGACAAGAAGCTGAAGTTCTACGTTATTGACGGCACGAAGATCGCTGACGAGGTGGGGCTGCGCGGCAGGATCAACGTCACCATGCAGACGGCGTTCTTCCTGATCTCCGGTGTCGTGCCGGAGGCCAAGGCCCTGGAGCTGATCAAGGCGGCCATCGAGGACACCTACGGAAACAAGGGCCGCGACATCGTGGAGATGAACATGAAGGCCGTGGAGGCCGCCCGCACGCGGATTGAGAAGGTGGACTATCCGCAGAAGACCGCGGGGAACATCCACATGCTTCCCCCGGTTCCGGCGGAGGCGCCAGAGTTTGTGCAGAAGGTCACCGCGGAGATCATTGCGGGACGCGGAGAGAAGCTGCCCGTGTCCCTTCTTCCGGTTGACGGCACGTGGCCCACGGGAACCACGAAGTGGGAGAAGCGGAACATCGCGGAGGAGATCCCCGTCTGGGATCCTGACACCTGCATCCAGTGCGGCGAGTGCTCCCTGGTGTGCCCGCATGGCGTCATCCGCATGTCCATGTACGATCCCGCCCACCTCAAGGATGCGCCTCCGACGTTCAAGTCCATCGAGGCGAAGGGCAAGGAGTTCGAAGGCTTGAAGTTCACCGTCCAGGTATCATCGCTTGACTGCACGGGCTGCGGCGTATGCGTGAGCGCGTGCCCGGCCTACAAAAAGGTGAACGGAGAGAAGACGGACAAGAAGGCCATCAACATGGCGCCGCAGCTTCCTCTCAAGGACGCGGAGGCGAAGAACTTCGAGTTCTTCCTGTCCCTGCCGGACGTGGATCCCAAGTACATCAGGCGCAATACCATCAAGGGCTCCCAGCTCATTGCGCCGCTGTTCGAGTTCTCCGGCGCATGCGCCGGCTGCGGTGAGACGCCGTACCTCAAGCTCATGAGCCAGCTCTTCGGGGACCGCGCGGTCATCGGGAACGCAACGGGCTGCTCCTCCATCTACGGCGGGAACCTGCCTACCACGCCCTACACCACGCGCCGGGACGGCCGGGGACCCACGTGGTCCAACTCCCTGTTCGAGGACGCGGCGGAGTTCGGCTATGGCATGCGCCTGACCTCGGACAAGATGATGGAGTTCGCCAACGAGCTCATCGACGGGCTCCTTGCATCCGGATCCGCTGTGCCGAAAGACCTGCTGGAGCAGATCAGGCACGCTGACCAGACCACGCAGGCCGGTATCGAGAGCCAGAGGCAGCGCGTCGTGGACATGAAGAACACGCTGGCAAAGAAGGCTGCAAAGCCGGAGGAGAAGAGACTCCTGGCGGCAGCGGACTATCTCATCCGGCGCAGCGTGTGGTGCGTGGGCGGTGACGGCTGGGCGTACGACATCGGCTACGGCGGCCTTGACCACGTGATCGCCTCCGGAAGGAACGTGAACGTCCTGGTGCTGGACACCGAGGTGTACTCCAACACCGGCGGACAGATGTCCAAGTCCACGCCGGTGGGAGCCATCGCGAAGTTCGCGGCCGGTGGAAAGCCCCTGGGAAAGAAGGACCTCGGCCTGATGGCCGTTGCGTACGGGAATGTGTACGTTGCCCGCATCGCCTTCGGGGCGAACAAGCTGCAGACCATCCGCGCGTTCACAGAGGCGGATGAATACGACGGGCCGTCTCTCATCATCGCCTACAGCCACTGCATCAACCACGGATACGACCTTCGCAAGGGCATCAGCCAGCAGAAGATGGCGGTGGATTCCGGCGCGTGGCCGCTATTCCGCTACAATCCGAAGCTGAAGGCAGAAGGGAAGAACCCCCTCATTCTGGATTCCAAGGAGCCCACGGCGGACATCGGGGACTACATGTACAACGAGATCCGCTTCCGGGCTCTGAAGCAGATCAGCCCGGACCGGGCCGCTGCGCTCCTGGATATCGCCCGCAAGGACGCCAAGGAGAGGTACGCATACTACAAGTACCTCGCCGACCGCGCGTAAGCGGACACGGGCAGACCGCGGCACCCCATGCAGACATGGGAATCCCTGGATGCGAGGCCGGTGCCGGATTGGTATGACGACGCCAAGCTCGGCCTCCTGATCACCTGGGGCCCGTACGCCGTGCCGGCGTGGGCCCCGGCGTCCAGAGACTTCGCTGACCTGGTCGCACAGTACGGCCTGGAGCACGCGCTGGCCCACGATCCCCGGGCCGAATGGTACGCCAACGGCATGCAGCTCTCCGCCAGCCCCACCCACGAGCACCATCGCTCTGCGTGGGGACGTCTCACGCGCTACGAGAGCTTCGGCCGCACGTTCCGCCAGGGCCTGAAGGAGTGGGACGCGGAGCCGTGGGCGGAGGCCGCGGCGGGGTGCGGGGCGCGCTACGTCGTCTTTTCCGCAAAGCATCACGACGGCTTCCTGCTCTGGCCGAGCAGGCGGAAGAATCCCCGGCGACGCGGCTGGCAGACCACGCATGACGTGGTCGGGGGTCTCGCTGAAGCGGTGCGCGGCCGCGGCATGAGGTTTGGCCTCTACTATTCCGCCGGCCTCGACTGGACCTTCGGCGGCCTGCCCATCAAGAACCTCAAGGACTTCGTGGACGCGGTCCCCAGAGGCAGCGCGTATGCCTCCTATGTCGATGCCCACATGAGGGAGCTCATTTCACGCTATCAGCCTTCGATCCTCTGGAACGACGTGTGCAGCCCCTCGGAACAGGACCTGCTGTCGCTGTTCTCATCGTACTTCGAGGAGGTGCCGGACGGCGTGGTGAACGATCGGTTCGGCCAGGCAGAGCCCGGCAGCCGGGGCAACATTCTTCGCCGGGCGCTGGAAGCGCTGCGCGGCCTCTTCCCGTCCCGTGACCGGGCGTCCCCCCGCGGAGCCGTTTCTCCCGAGCCCCGCCACATGGGCTTTCGCACCATTGAGGAGGGCCCGCTGCCCGAGAATGAGGAAGGGAAGTGGGAGAAAG
>DATKLM010000184.1:0-4863 GCA_035542415.1 Spirochaetia bacterium | reverse complement strand
TGAGCTCCGCGCTCCCCCCCTGGCCGTATTCCTCCAGAAGCCGGGTCATCACGTCGATGGCTTCCCGGCACGTCTTTGAACGCTCCAGCGCGATCCTCATGAGGTCGGGACCGATGATCCCGTCCTTCTCTTCAGGCTTCGCGGTGGTATAGACAGCCTCCTCCCCCATGGCAAGGCCGAACTCGTTCACACCGACCTCGCAGCCGTATGTCCAGAACGCCCTGGTGAGGAGGATCTCATAGGTTACCGGGGCCTGGGGAATGACGAGATGCGTGATCCGCACCACCTCCCCCGGCGCGTGAGCCCGCCGCGGGATGCGGACAACGGCGTTCGCCTCGTTGACCTCGCAGTCCGCGCTCTTGGCGAAGAGGACCGCCCCGTCTTTCGTGTGCGGCGGGAGGGCGGCGAGCGTGTCACACATCGTCAGCCGACTTTTCCGCGGCGTCCGGCGCTTTCGTGAGCCGCGCGCTTCTCCAGAGGGGCCATCGCAGCTCGCGTCCGCCCATGATACCTCCCGGCCGCAGCACGAGGATCACGATGAGGAGCACCGCCATGACGATCTCGGTGAAGCCGACCAGCCCGCTGGGGAGGATCTTGGACATGTTCACGTTGTTCTCGATGGAGCGGAGCAGCTCTCGCAAGACGGTAACGAGCACGGTGCCGATGACAGCTCCCGAGACCCCGTTGGGCCCGCCGATGACGAGCATGGCGAGGAACACGAACATGGCGGAGAGGTAGAACGCGTAGGGGGAGAAGGAAGTGATGAAATGCGCCCAGAGCGCCCCGGCGAACCCCGCCATGAACGCGCTCAGGATGAACGCGATGTAGCGCACGACGACGATGTTGATGCCGATGGACGCCGCGGCATAGGCGTCGTCCCGGGAGGCGCGCAGGCGCAGCCCGACGCGCGACTCCTTGAACCACCACGCCACCGCGACGAACAGAATGGAGAACGCCAGGGACGTCCCCAGGTAGGTGAAACGGTCCACGCCGAACAGCGTCCGCGGGCCGTTCGTCATCGTGGACCAGTGCACGAGCACCACGTTGATGATCACGAGGAGGGAGAAGATCGTGATCACTCCGGCCGCATCGGACAGGCGCATCAGGGGGTAGCTGACCACCGCGGCAACCAGGGCCGCGATCAGTCCTCCGATGACGAGCGACACCACGAAGGGCAGATGCACCTGTGTGAGGAGCGGGTACAGGTCCGGCAGCGCCGCCGCCTTGGCCGCCGGCGTCATCGAGAAGAGGACCGAGCCGTACGCCCCGATCCCCATGAAACCGGCGACGCTGAACGACAGGATGCCTGAATTGCCCATGAAGACCTGGAGCGCGAGCACGAGGATCACGTCGACGAACATCACCGTGACGATCCTCTCGATCAGCGTGTCCCCGGTGATCCAGGTGAGCGCCGCAACCAGGAGCAGACCGGCCGCGATGATGAAGAACGTCGAATTGCGGGAGATCCAGCTTCGCATCGCCTCACCCCGCCTTCCGCGCGGCGGCGCCGCGGACGAGCCCCTCGGGACGGAACAGCAGGATCAGGATGACGATGACGAACATGAAAGCCTCTCGAAACTCCAGCAGCGCCTGTGGCAGGAGCACGCCGATGAGGCTGAAGACGATCCCGTAGACGTAGCCTCCGACCACGGCTCCCTCGAGGCTGCGCATTCCCCCGATCACCGTGGCCACGAACGCAACGAGGAGCGGCGCGGCGCCGATGGTGGGGGTGACGGACGCGGTGCGCCCTACCCAGAAGAGGGCAACCACGCCGGCGAGGAACCCGCTGATCGCGAAGGCCACGGAGATGACGAGGTTCGCCGGCACGCCGAGCATCCGCGTCATGCGGAAGTTGTCCGACGCGGCGCGCAGCGCGATGCCGAGCACGGTGCGGCGCAGAAGCACTCCCAGCAGAACGAGGAGAAGGATGCTCGTGCCGATGGCAAGGAGGTTGCGGATCGGGATCGACTGCCCGAGGAAGAGAGCGCTCTCACTGAAGACCTGGGGAAGGGGCACGGCCCGCGCGCGCGGGGAGATGATGAGGAGCGCCGCGTTCTGCAGCAGCGTGCTGACGGCGAAGGAGGTGATCAGCATTGCCGTGAGGGAGTTCTCCCGCACCGGGCGGAAAGCCACCCTTTCCGTGAGATAGCTCGTCAGGACGGCGACGCCGACGGCGAGCACGGCCATCACGAACCAGGGCAGGTGCGGGCCGAGGGCGAGCACGAACAGGGAGTAGCCGGCGATCATGATCAGCTCGCCGTAGGCGAAGTTCACGAGCTTGAGGATCCCGTACACGATCACCATGCCCAGGGAGAGCAGGGCGTACGTGCTCCCGAGGCTGATCGCATTGATGGCGAAGTCCAGGGTGATCATGCCTTCCTCCCGTGGTCCCCGAGGTAGACGCCTTCAACGTCCACGAACTCCCGCAGATGAGACGGGGTGCCCTCCACGCGGACGCTGCCGGTGTGCAGGAGGTAGGCCCGATCCACGATGTCCAGCGTTCGCTCCACGTTCTGCTCCACGAGGAGGATGGTCACGCCCCGCTCGTGGAGCCTGCCGATCAGGGTGAAGATCTGGTCAACGAGGACCGGGGCCAGCCCGAGGGAGGGCTCGTCCAGCATGAGGAGCTGCGGGTGGGACATGAGCGCGCGCGCTATGGCGAGCTGCTGCTGCTCCCCGCCGGAGAGCGTGCCGCCCGCCTGGCGCAGGCGCTGCCCGAGGATGGGAAAGAGCTCGATCATCTCCTGGAGGTCCCGCTGGAACTCAGCCTTGTTGCTGCGGACGAAAGCCCCGAGCCTGAGGTTCTCCGCCACCGAGAGGCTCGGGAAAATGTCCCGGCCCTCGGGGACGAGCGCGATTCCCCGGCGCGTGATGTCTTCCGGGTGCCGTCCCTGGATCTGCTGGCCTTCGAAGACGATGCTTCCCTCGAACGGCCTCAGGGCTCCGGCAATGGCGGCGAGGGTCGTCGTCTTGCCGGCGCCGTTCGCCCCGATGAGCGCCACGAGATCGCCCTGCCTCACCTCCACGGTGATACCTCGGATGGCCGCGATGGCGCCGTAACGAACGGAAATGCCGCGAACTTCGAGCATGCTCATGGCGATTTTGCCGCGGATCCGAGGTATGCCTCGATCACCGCCGGAATTGCGCGAACCTGGTCGGGAGTGCCTTCCCCGATCGTCTTCCCGTAGCTGAGGACGTGGAGGCGATGGCAGAGGCGCATGATGAGGCGCATGTCATGGTCCACAATGAGAATCCCCAGGGCCTTCGCCTCCGGGATGGTCGCGAGGATGCGCATGAGGTCGTCGCTCTCTTCCTCATTGAGGCCGGCGGCCGGCTCGTCCAGGAGGAGGAAGCGCGGCCGCATAGCCAGGGCGCGCGCAACCTCCACCCGCCGTTCCAGGCCGTAGGGAAGCGCGCCGGCAAGGCTCTCCTTCCACGCCGAGAGCCCCATCTCCTCCAGCACCGTGTCGGCGCGTTCCCGCGCTGCCGGCCGGCTGAGCCCCATGCTCACGCCGGCCACCTCGACGTTTTCCCGCACCGTGAGCTCCCGGAAGAGCCGGATGGTCTGGAAGGTCCGGGCGATCCCGGAGCGGGCGATGAGGTACGCCGGCTTGTTCGTGATGTCGATGCCGTCAGCGTGCACGGTCCCGCCGTTGGAGGGGTACAGCCCGGTGACGACGTTGATGAGCGTGGTCTTGCCGGAACCGTTGGGCCCGATGAGGCCGAGGATCTCCCCCTGGCTGAACCGCAGACTGACGTTCTCCAGCGCCCGCAGGCCGGCAAAGTCCTTGGTGATTCCTTCAATGAAGAGCGTGCGTTTGTCGTTCATGGTGTCGAGGGAGAGAAAGGGAGGAACGGTCCTCCCCTTCTCGTGCCTGGTCGTCAGGGCGCCGGGATGTCCTTGGGACGGACCCAGCCGATGAACTTCGGAACCGCCTTGTCCAGAAGCACCAGGGGGGCCTCGATGTCGGGCTCGTGCCCGGATGCGGCGTCCGACCACTTCAGCTTCCCGGTGAGGAGGTTGAACTCGGTCCCCTCCATCGCCTTGGCCATGGCGGCGCCGTCCGTGCTCCCCGCCTTCTTCATGGCCTGCACCATGATCATGACGACGTCCCATCCCGTGGCAACCCACACGGCGTCGGGATCGGCATTGAACTTGGCCTTGTACAGCTTCAGGAAGTTCTCCATCTCAGGGGTCACCCCGGGGGTCAGGAAACTGTGCGTGTCGAAGTAGATGTCGCTGCCGTACTTCTCCCCCAGCGCCTTGAACAGGCCGGGGTCGTCGTAGGAGTCACCGCCGACGATGGGCACGGAGATTCCCGCCTCACGGATCGTGCGGATGATCGTTCCGAGATCCGGCATGTAGGAGGAAATGAAGATGAAGTCGAACTTCTTGGACGCCTTCAGGCGGGCGAGCTGCGCGGAGAAGTCCTGCGCGCCCTGGACGTAGGTGTCCTCGAACAGGATTGTGCCGCCGAGCTTCTTGAAGTGCTGGATGAAGTAGCGGCTGAGAGACTTTGTGTAGTCGATGAACGTGTCGGTGACCACGTAGCCGGTCTTCCACTTCTTCTGGTTGTACGCGAACTCCGCGGTGGCCGCGCCCATGGTGGTGTTCCACATGGACATCGTGAACTGCTTGTCGCCGAGGGTCTTGGATCCGTACAGGGGAGAGGAGGCCGCGGGGGAAATGGCAACGATCCCCGCCTTCTGGGCCTCGCGGCTCGCCGGCCCGCCGAAGTCGAAGTCACTCGGGGCGATGATCGCCTTGGCGCCCTTCTTGATCAGCTCCACGGCCACGTTGCCCACCGTGACCGGGTCGCTCTTTCCGTCGAGGTTCGTGAACTCCACCTTGCGTCCCAGGAC
>DATKLM010000183.1:0-18159 GCA_035542415.1 Spirochaetia bacterium | reverse complement strand
AGCACGACATCACCCGCGAGCAGCTCCTGGAGTCCCAGCTGCGCCAGGCTCAGAAGATGGAGTCCATCGGCCGGCTTGCAGGCGGCGTGGCCCATGATTTCAACAACATGCTCCAGGTCATCAGCAGCTACGTGGAGATTTCCCTGAAGCACAGCCGGCCCGGCGAGAAGCTCTTCACGAACCTCCAGCAGATCAGCGCCGCGGCGCGCCGGTCCGCGGATCTCACCGGCCAGCTCCTCGCCTTTGCCCGAAGGCAGGCGGTCAACCCCCGCGTGCTCGACCTGAACGAAGCCGTCGCCGGCACGCTGAAGATGCTTCGTCGGCTCATTGGCGAAGACGTGGACCTCGTCTGGAAGCCGGGAGCCGCCGTGGGGAACGTGAAGATCGATCCGTCCCAGCTCGACCAGGTCCTCGCCAACCTTGCCGTGAACGCGCGGGACGCCATCGACGGCGTGGGAAAGCTCGTGATCGAGACTGGCGCCGTCACCCTGGACGAGACCACCGTCACCGAGCACCCGGGCTCGACGCCGGGGACCTACTCCTCCCTGAGCGTCAGCGACAGCGGCCGGGGCATGGACCGGGAAGTCCTCTCTCACATCTTCGAGCCCTTCTACACAACAAAGGAGACCGGGAGGGGAACGGGGCTGGGCCTTGCCACGGTGTACGGCGTCGTGAAGCAGAACAGCGGCTTCATCAATGTCTACAGCGAACCCGGCATGGGCACAACCTTCCGGATCTACCTCCCCATCGCGGATGGCAAAGCGCTGGGGAAACAGGCAGAAGGAGCGTCCGTGCAGACGCACGGAGGGAATGAGACGATCCTGCTCGTGGAGGACGAGGAGGCCATCCTCAATCTCAGCAGGCAGCTCCTGCAGGATCTCGGCTACTCCGTTCTTGCCTCGCGGACACCGGATGAAGCGATCCGGCTGGCCAGGTCGAACCCGTCATCCGTGGACCTCCTGATCACCGACGTCGTAATGCCGCAGATGAACGGCCGCCAGCTGGCGGCGAGTATCTCGACGATCGCGCCGCGCGCGAAATGCCTTTACATGTCCGGCTACACCGCCGACGTGATCGCTCACCAGGGATTGCTGGACAAGGGCGTGAACTTCATTGCCAAGCCTTTTTCCATGACCGACCTGGCCTCCAAGATCCGCGCAGTGCTGGACGAAAAGCAATAGCGTTCCATTTTTGTTCCACGCAATGTTCCACCTCAACGGTGCACAAGGGGCGGCGAGCAACGCTGCTGCGCCGCTCACGTTTTTGCGCGTTTCCCAGGTCTTTACTGCACTTGACATAAGGAAAGACGGCGTCCGAATCGCACCGGCTGGCAGGCTTCTTGCATCAAAAGCTGCAATCCGTGCTCTCACAAGAGAGGTTTTGGGTGAAGCGTACAATGATCGGGCTCTTGTCCGTTCTGCTCGCGCTTGCGGCGAGCTCCGCCCGCGCGGAGAGCGTCGTCTTTGTCGACGATTCCATGAATCCCGTCTATTCGATGGACGCTGACACGCACCAGGTCACTTTTGTCGCTTATGCGCCCGGGGGCAGGACAGAGGCCGTGTTCGACGCTTTCCAGCAGCTCGGAGAGGACGATCCGCTGCCGGCGGACTTCGCCTTCATGGCCCGGGAAGCCGCGGTGCGCTACGCCGCTCTGGACCTCGATCCCCCCGCGACGTGGACTCCCCGATACGTCCGTGAAGTTTTCCTGTCCTCACGGGACCTTGTCAGCTTCATCGACCGTCACTTTTCGCAGCGCTGAAAGCTGTCTCAGCCGCGGACAAAGTCTGCGCTATTTCCGCGGGACCGTGGGCCGTTGAGACGAACCCGGCCTCGAACTGCGAGGGGGCCAGGTACACGCCGGCCTCCAGCATGGCGCGGAAGAAACGCGCGAATGCCGCGGTGTCGGACGCGCGGGCGCTCTCCCAGTCCGTGACGGGTCCCGGCGCGAAAAACATCCCGAACATCGATCCGATGCCCGCCGTGCAGACCGGCACACCCTGGGCGCGGGCAGCGGATGCGAGCCCCTGCTCCAGCTCCGCCGTCGTCTTCTCCAGCCGGTCCCAGACTCCCGGCTGCGAGAGCTCCTTCAGCGTCTCGATGCCGGCGCACATTGCAAGCGGATTTCCCGAGAGCGTTCCCGCCTGGTAGACCGGTCCGGCCGGCGCTACCATCTCCATGATCTCCCGCCTGCCGCCGTACGCGCCCACGGGAAGGCCTCCCCCGATCACCTTCCCCAGCGTCGTCAGGTCCGGAGGCACACCGTAGAGCGCCTGGGCTCCGCCGGGGTGCACGCGGAAACCTGTCATGACCTCGTCGAACAGGAGCAGCGCGCCTTCCTCCGACGTGAGATCCCGCAGGCCCTTCAGGAATCCGTCCCGAGGAAGAACCACGCCCATGTTTCCGGCAACCGGCTCCACGATGACGGCCGCAATAGTTCCGCGGTGCGCCCGGAACAGCGCTTTCACCGCGTCGAGGTCGTTGTAGGGACACGGCAGGGTATGGCTCGTTGTCGCGGCCGGAACGCCCGGCGAGTCCGGCAGGCCAAGGGTGGCAACTCCGGATCCCGCCTGCACGAGCAGCATGTCGGCGTGCCCGTGGTAGTTGCCGGTGAACTTCACAACCTTGTCCCGGCGCGTGAACGCCCGGGCAAGCCGCAGCGCGCTCATCACGGCCTCTGTGCCGGAGTTGACGAAGCGCAGCATCTCCACGCCGGGCATCTGGCGCTGGATCAGGCGCGCGAGGTCCAGCTCCAGCGGAGAGGGAGCTCCGAAGCTTGTCCCGCGCTCCGCCGTTGCCGCCAGGGCAGCCACGATCCGGGGGTGCGCATGACCAAGAACGA
The DNA here is from genome assembly GCA_035542415.1 of Spirochaetia bacterium. Classification (GTDB taxonomy): domain Bacteria; phylum Spirochaetota; class Spirochaetia; order SZUA-6; family Fen-1364; genus Fen-1364. Next base: position 15,320 of record DATKLM010000183.1, on the reverse strand, counting down.
GCGGGCCCCATGACAGAACGTAGTCGATGTACCTGTTGCCATCGACGTCCCAGAGATAGGGTCCGTCGCCGCGCTCGATGAAGAGCGGGTTGCCACCCACCGCGCGAAAGGCGCGCACCGGCGAGTCCACCCCACCCGGGAGGAGCCGGACCGCTTCGGTGAACAGGTCTCGTGACTTCCTTTCGTTCTTCATCTTGCGCTCACTTCGTGTGCCAGGCTCCGCAGGGCCGCCTGAGCTGCCTGGAAGCCCGAGTCAATACAGTCAGGGATCCCGACGCCGCGGTACGCGGCGCCCGCGAGAAAGAGCCCCTGGTGGTTTTTCCGAAAGCTCTCGACAGCGGAAATCCGCTGCAGGTGATCCATCGCGTACTGGGGAAGCGCGGAGGGCCACCGAAAGACCCGGGAAAACAGCGGCTCGGCTTCTATGCCCATCACCCTGGCCAGCTCTTTCCGGGCAAGGAAAACCAGCTCGGCGTCAGTGCGTTCCAGGACCTCCTGGCCGCCGTGACGGCCCGCGTACAGGCGGAGGAGCGCGATCTCCGGCGGCGCGCGGCCCGGCCACTTGCTCGACGACCACGTGCATGCAAGGGCGTCGCTTCCCTCGGTCCGCGGAACGACGTAGCCGTAGCCGTCGAGGTCGTGCTGAATGTCGCCCCGCCGGAACGCGGCGTGAATGACCGCGGTGGATGCGCTGGAGATCCCCGCGAGGAGTCCGCCGAGATCCGAATCCAGCCGGCGGAGCAATGCCGCGGCAGAGGCCGGGGGAACGGCGACAACGACGGCGTCCGCCTGAAAGGTCCCCCCGCCGACAGTTTCAAGCACGTATCCGCCGCCTGAGGCGTGGATGCCAACGCAGGTGTCTCCTGCCAACACGCGCACGCCGGCTTCGGCGAGCCGGACGGACAGGACGGTGATGAGCTCGCCCATGCCTCTGCCAAACGTGACAAACGGCGAGCGCGGGGTTGCTGCGGCCTCCTGCTCCCGGGCCGCCTCCTCCCGCGCCGCCTCCTCCCGCGCCGCCTCCTCCTGCGCCGCCTTCTCCCGCGCCGCCTCCTGCAAGCCCCGCATGATGCTGCCGTGACGAAGCTCCAGCTCCCGCAGGTGGGGGAACGTGGCCTGCAGGCTGATGCGCTCCGCGTCCCCGGCGAAGATCCCGCTGAGGAGAGGCTCCATGAGCACCTGGAAGGCCTCCCGGCCGAACCGGCGAGTCATGAACTGCGCAATCGATTCATCCCGCGTGGCAGGATCCGCCGGTATGTCGGGCTCACGCAGGGCCCGCTCCCTGCCGCCTTGCGTCAGAAGCGTGGTATCCTCCAGCGCTCGCGGATCCGCGGGCACGAGCCCGGAGAAACCTTCCGGCAGGGGATGAAGGACGCCGTCCTTGCTGACGAAGGACCTCCGCGCCCTTTGCAGCTGGCCGCGCAGGAGGTCCAGGACTGCGAGCTCTCGGCACAACTGGATGCCGGCTGGTTTTCGAGAGAGGAAACCGTCCGCACCGGCATCGAGGATGCAGCCGTTCCTTTCTTCCGTGAGGATCTTGCCCCCGAGCCGCGTGTCCTGCTCGATGAGCGTGACCTCAACGGCCGAGCCGGCTGCGCCGCCTGTTTTCGCCCGCCATGCCGCGGCCAGTCCGGCGATCCCGCCGCCCACGACGACGAGGCGTTTCACGCCGTGGCCCTGTCCTGGGTCCATCCTGCCCCGGCAGCGCTGGAGCGGACAGCTCCCGCGAGGGCTTGGATGAAAAGAGGATCGTCGTTCAGCGCCGGGGGCCGCTCCAGGCGCACACCCGAGGCGCGGGCCGCTTCCTGGGCTTCAAGATCGATGTCGTACAGGATTTCCACGTGATCGCTGACGAACCCCACGGGAACGCACACGACGTCCCGGATGCCGCGCTGCGCCAGCGCCGGAATGTGCTCCTCCAGCTGGGGGCCGAGCCATGGCTCCGGACTCTTGCCCGCGGACTGATAGCTCCACGACCAGCGCTCCTCCGGGAGGCCGGCGCTCCGGGCCACCAGGGCCGCGGTTTCGCGCAGCTGGGCATCGTACGGATCCCCTTCCTTCAGCGTTCGGGCGGGAAGACTGTGAGCGCTGAAAACCACGTGCACCTGTTCCCGCTTCTCCGCCGGCCACCGGCTCAGCCCCTCTTCAACGCGGCGCGCAAGCGCCTCGATGAGCGGCGGAGAGTCATGATAGCTCTTCACGAAGGCGACCTCGATCGGCGCGCGGAAAAGCCGCACACCGTCCTCCACCTTCCGGAAATACCGCTCTGTGTTCATCACGCTGTAGTGAGGAGCCAGGACGATACCCACGACCCGGCGGATTCCGTCCGCGGCCATGCGCCCCACTTCGTCCTCGATCCAGGGCGCCCAGTGCCGCATGCCGACCCGGCAGCGGAAGCTCCCTGCCCCCAGCCGGGCCTCCAGGGCCCGCGCCTGGCGCCGGCTGATCTCGAGAACGGGAGACCTTCCGCCGATGCGCCGGTAGTGGTCGGTGATCTCTTCAATGACGGAGCTGGGCGTGGGCCTGCCCGACCTGATGTCCGCAAGATAGCCGGGAATCTCATCCAGGGACGCCGGGCCGCCGTAGGCCATCACGAGAACGCCGATGGGCTCGGTCATTGCGACGACCTCTCATGAACGTGCTCGACAAGGCGCTTCACCGAGTCCGGCGGCGTTTCGGGGAGGATCCCGTGGCCGAGATTGAAGATGTGGCCGGGACGGCCGCCGGCCTGGTCCATGACCGCGTCCGCGCGGCTGGAGAGCTCGGGCCAGGGGGCGAGCAGCGCGGCGGGATCGAGGTTGCCCTGCACGGCGCGTTGGAAGCCGATGCGGCGCCAGTAGTCGTCCAGGGGAAGACGCCAGTCCACGCCCACGGCATCCCCGCCGGCTTCCGCGACGTCCTCGATGTAGCCGGCGGTTCCCGTGCTGAAGTTGATTGCCGGAACTCCCCCTGCGCTAAGCGCGGCGAAGAGCCTCGCGTTGTAAGGAAGCACGTAGCGCCGGTAGTCCGCGCGGCCCAGGGCGACGCCTGCCCAGGAGTCGAAGACCTGCACGGCAGATGCGCCGGCCCGGACCTGGGCCAGGAGGTAGTCGGCCTGCACCGTGACGAGCCTCGTCATCAGCCGTTCCCATGCGGCCGGCTCTCGGTACATGAGGAGCTTCGTCTTCGCGTAGCTCTTCGAGCCGCCGCCCTCGATGGCGTAGCTCGCCAGCGTGAATGGCGCGCCGGCGAACCCGATGACGGGAATGCCGCGCGGCTGGAGCTCCGCTCTCACGAGCCTGATCGCCTCCAGCGTGGAGCCGAGCCGCTCTTCTGCCGGGGGCACGGCCAGCATGTCGATGTCCCGGGTCGTGGAGATCGGGTTGGAGATGGACGGGCCGGAGCCTTCGTCGAAGCGGACGTCCAGGCCCATGCCGCGAAGAGGCGGAAGGATATCGGAAAAGATCACCGCGGCATCCAGGTCGAAACGGTCCAGCGGCTGCAGGGTCAGCCGGGCTGAAAGCTCCGCGCTGGCAATGACGTCCAGCATCGACCTGCCTCGTCGCAGCTCCTGGTACTCCGGCAGATACCGGCCCGCCTGCCGCATGAGCCACACCGGTGTCCGCGCGGCTTTCCGCATGCGCAGGGCGAGGAGAAACGGGGAGGACGCGAGGCGCCCTTCCTCCGGTTGCGCGGCCGGCCGGGGCATCAGGTTCCGGCCTGCCAGCGGACCCTGCCGACGAAAAAGGGCCCGAGACGCTCGAGGTAGCGCGAGGTCTGCCGGGTCTTGCGCATGCGTTGCACAACCGCGGAGAGCGGATGGAGGCTTTCGGCGAGCACGCCAATAATGAAGTCGTTGTCTTCCTTCGTGAGACCGTGGCAGGCCAGGCGTACGTCGTGGGCAAGGCCGGCCTTTCCGAAGGAGTGCCCCACCCCGCCGTGCTCGGCAAGCACGGCGCGCTGCTCTTTCTCCTCCAGCTGCTCGAAGCTGCCCGAGCGGCGAAGCGGGTACCAGAGCGCCCACCGCAGACGCGGATCAGTCACCCGGGACCGGGGACGCATGATCAGCGCTTCCTCCAGATCAGACTCCCAGCCCATGGAATAGGTTCGTCCGAGCATCGTGTACTCCGGCTTGGGCTGAAGGCGTGCGAACGGTCCCTCTGCAACGAGCGGACGAAGCGTGTCGAGGAAGAAGTCGGGATTCTCGTGAAACGACAGCAGCCCGATTCCCTGAGGATCGTTGATGTCCTCATAAAGCGCCGCGGGGACGCGCGCCTGTTCGAGGGCCCCGGCGAGCTCCGCCGTGTCCCGGCAGCCGCCGTACGCGAGGAGCTGGATGAACAGGCGCCGGTCGGAATAGATGGTCTCTCCGGCCCGGGTCCTGCCCTTCTCCGCGATCGTGATCTGTTCCGCAGCGGTTTTTTCCTGCGTTGCGCCTTCAACGGCCATCGTTCTTTTCTCCTCTCAACCAGCGCGCGGCGTCGCGGGCATGGTAGCTGATCACGAGATCGGCACCTGCCCGGCGGATGCCGGTGAGCGCTTCAAGCACTGCCGCCTTCTCGTCGATCCATCCGTTGGCGGCTGCCGCCTTCACCATGGCGTACTCGCCGCTCACGTTGTAGGCGACCAGGGGGTGCTCGGGAAAACGCTCGCGAAGCGCCCGAATGACGTCGAGATAGGGAAGCGCGGGCTTCACCATGAGGAAGTCAGCGCCCTCGCGAACGTCGATGTCCGCCTCCCGAAGCGCCTCACGCGCGTTTGCCGGGTCCATCTGGTGGCTTCTGCGGTCCCCGAACCGGGGCGCGCCCTGGGCGGCTTCCCGGAATGGCCCGTAGAAGGCAGAAGCGTATTTCACCGCGTAGGACATGATCGGAGTGTTGGAGAATCCCGCCCCGTCGAGGCAGCCGCGGATGGCGGCCACCATGCCGTCGATCATCCCGCTGGGAGCCACGATGTCGGCGCCCGCTTCGGCATGGGAAAGGGCGATGCTGCCCAGCACGCCAAGGGTCTCGTCGTTCAGCACGTAGCCTTCCGGAAGCGACGGCACCCGCCTTCGCGCGCCGCCGACGTTGAGGATGCCGCAGTGCCCGTGGTCGGTGTATTCGCAAAGGCAGACATCCGTGATGAGCATGAGGCCGGTCCCGGCGTCCCGCAGGGTTCTCAGCGCGCGCTGGATGACCCCGTCCCTGGCGTGGCTCTCCGAGCCAACCGCGTCTTTGTGCTCAGGAATGCCGAAGAGGAGCACGGCCGGGATCCCGAGATCAGCCGCGTCGCGCGCTTCAGCCGCGAGCCTGTCCACCGAAACCTGGAAAACTCCCGGCATCGACGCCACCGGAGACCGCACGTCCTTTCCATGCGTCACGAAAAGCGGATAGATGAAATCGTCGGGGGAAAGGGTCGTTTCCCGCACCATGCCGCGGAGAACGGGGCTCGATCGAAGCCTGCGGGGCCGGATCTTTCCGGGATTCGGGTTCTGATCCATCGGCCTACCTCCCGACCTCGACGCTGAAGTGATCGGCCACAGCCGCGACGAGAGCCTCGGAGGTGTGCTCTCTCGGCACGATGTCCACCCTCAGGCCCTCGGCGCTCGCGCTCTCCGCGGTGGACTGCCCGATACAGGCTATCACGGCCTTTTCCAACGCGGACGCAAGGGCCGGCCGGCGCGTCATGAGTCCCCGAAGCGCCCGGGCAGCGGAGCCGCTCATGAGCATGACCGCATCCACGCCCCGGAGGATCCGATCGCAGTCTTCGTCTGATGGCTCCGCGGCAACGGTCCGATACACGGGGAGCGTTTCGACCTCGGCGCCTGCCTCCCGGAGGATAGACGGAGCGTCGCGCCCCGCATCTTCGGCGCACGGGATCAGAATCCGACAGCCCTTGATCGATCCACTCGCTTGCTGCGCGGTTTCCGTGGCAAGCGCCGCGCCCGTCTGCCCGTGTGCAATGATGGAAGGAGACAGACCATGCAGACGTAGAGCTTCGGCCGTTGCCGGGCCCACGACGCCCATCCGGGCCGGGCCGGCGTCCCTGGCGGAAACGGGACCTCGAAAGAAGAAGTCCACGGCGTTCGCGCTTGTGAAGAGGACCCAGCCATATTCCGACAGGTGCGCCAGGGCAGCGTTGATCCGGCTGGAATCTCCGGCGGCCTCGGTGCGGATCAGCGGAAGAGAAATCCCGATGGCGCCCTGCCGGGCGAGCAGCTCCATCAGGGCGGAAGCCTGGGCGCGCGCGCGCGTCACCAGGATCCGCCGGCCGGCCAGGGGGAGCGCCTGACCGGCCTTGGTCCGCGCCTCTGCCAGGATCGCGCCGGCCCCCGCCTGTATTGCCTGCTCCGCCAAACGGCGTCCCAGGGAGCCGGCGTCACTGCCTTCGCCGCGGACGTCCACGGATCGCCTGCCGTCCGTCGAGACAACGCGGCCGCGCAGCCGCAGGGTTCCGCCGGAGGCAGCAGGCTCGGCAAGCGCGGCGACAGGGGCAGCACATCCGCCGCCCAGCGCCCGCAGGAACTCCCGTTCCGCGTCGGTGGCCTGACGAAGAGACTCGTCGTCAAGCGCGGCCAGGAGCGAAAGAAGCGTGGAGTCGCCGGCCCTGCATTGAACGGCAAGGGCCCCCTGGCCGGGCGCCGGCAGAAAACGCTCGGCATCGAGCCATTCACTCACCCGGCCCGCAAGGCCGAGCCTCGTCACGCCCGCGCCCGCAATCACGGTTGCGTCGTAGGCCCCGGCGTCCACCTTTCCCACCCGGGTCTCCACGTTTCCTCGAATGGGACGCACCAGGAGGTCCGGGCGCGTGGAGAGGATCTGGGCCTCGCGCCTCGTGCTGCTTGTGCCCACCACCGCCCCCGGGGGCAGCGTTTCGAGCGTTTGGCCGGACCGGGAAATCACCACGTCCCGCGGCTCGTCGCGGCAGAGGATAGCGGCAACAACCGTACCGGGAGCGTCATCCACGGGGAGGTCTTTCAGCGAATGGACCGCTGCATCGATCTGCCCGGCCCGCAGCGCCTCTTCGATCTTCTCCGTGAACAGTCCCTTGCCGCCGATCTCCGGAAGCGGACGGTCAGGGGTCTCGTCCCCATGGGTGGAGATGCCCACCACCTCCACCTGGAGGTCCGGGCGCCCGGCGCGCAGCAGCTCCACCACGCGGTTCGTCTGCCAGAGCGCAAGACGTGAGGAGCGGGTGCCGAGCCGGATGGTCATGACGCGCTGCTTTCCCGGGGAACGCCCTCCGGCGGAGTACCCGGAGCCTTCTCGGGAAGGTCGAAGAGGTACCGCAGTGCCTGGGCGTACGCGGCGGCGTGGCCGTTGCCCGCCTCGGCGCGAAGCCGCGTTGCCGGCTCGTGGAGGAGCTTGCGGACCAGCGCGTCCGCAAGGCGAACGACGTGCGCCCAGGAGGCATCATCCACTCCCGGCAGCCGGTTCCGCGTGTGCTGAAGCACTTCCGCGCGGATGGCGTCCGCCTTGAGCCAGAGGGACCCGATGACGGGACGCAGCGCGTGCTCCGCCATGGCAAGTGAAAGGCTCCCCAGCTCCTCGTCGATGATCGCCAGCACGCGGGGGATCTCGAGCTCCCGCACGCGCTCGCCGCTGGCGTCGCGTCCCTTGAGCGAATCCAGGTCGAACAGCCGCACGCCGGGGATCCGGGCCGCCTCCGCCTCCACGTCCCGCGGGACGGCAATGTCGACAAGAGTGATGGGCCGTCCCGCCCGGTTTCTCAGGGCCGCCTTCAGCATCTCCGCCGTGAGGATGGGCTCCATTGCGCTCGTCGAGCTCAGCACAACGTCCGCGTGCTCCAGCAGACAGGGGAGGTTGTTGAACAGGTGCGCCTTGGCGCCCCAGCGGCGGGAGGCGCGGGAAGCGGTCACGAACTTCCTGCTGGTGACGTCCACGGACGGTGCACCGCGATCGCGCAGCGCGCGCAGGGTCAGCCGCCCCATCTCGCCCGCTCCCACGACGAGCACCCGGGCATTCGCAAATCCGCCGGCTGATTCTTCCGCGAGGTCCACGGCGGCTGCGCTGATGCTGGAAGCGCTCCTGCCGATCTCCGTCTCCCGCCGGGCCCGACGGCCGGCGCGGATGGCTCCCTGGAAGAGCGCCGTCATGACGGGGCCGGCGCGCCGCGCTGCCTGCGCGGCCGCGTACGCCGCGGCCACCTGGCCCACGATCTGCGACTCCCCGATCACCATGGAGTCCAGGCCGCAGGCGATGCGGTACAGGCGTGCCGCCGCCTCACGCCCCGTCAGGCGGTGGCCTCTTGGTTCGAGGGCCGCGCGGGACAGCGCGGCGCGCGAGCAGAGGAAGTCGAGCGCCGGCTCGAACGTGCCGTCCGCCAGGCTGCCGAAGATCTCGAATCGATTGCAGGTGGAAAGAATGACGAGCTCGGCAGGACGGTCGTTCCTCACCCCGGCGGCGGGAAAGCCGCCCAGCGTGTCAGCGAGCCTTTCCGGAGCAAGAGTCACCTTCTCCAGCAGCTCGACCGGCGCGGAATGGTGGCTCAGCCCGACGCAGAAGACCGGAATGTCGTCATCACGGGGCAACGCCATCCCCTTTCGCGAAACTCTTCATGGCTCGTCATTCGAGAACCTAATCACCGGTTCCTTGAAAGTCAACAAAAACGGCCTTCCGGACGATGACTGCAGCGGCGAAAACGTTTGACAGGCGCGCCATCCCCTCGACATCTTTCAAGGATGGCTGTCAATGAAGCTTCCCTGGAGCAGAGGCTGGAGCTTCTGGAAAAGGCACGGGCGTGGTCTCCGCGCGTGGTCTCCAAGCTGGAGGCCCACATCCGCGCGTCGGACGACGAAGGTCTGCTCCGCATCAATCCTTTTCAGTTCGCCTCACAGAAGAACATCGCGGAGCATGAAGCGGTGGACCTGTTGCTCTACTCCGCGTCCGTCGGCCTTTTCACCATGGACTGGTCCCTCGTGTGCCCGACGTGCAGCGAGGTCGTGGAGAGCTTCAAAGCGCTTCGAAACATCCATGCGAGCTTCAGCTGCAACTTGTGCCGGACGAACATCGAGACGACACTCGACGATCTCATCCATGTTACGTTCACCGTCTCTCCATCCATCCGCGACATCATCTTCCATCGTCCGGCAGAGCTCTCGGCGCGGGACTACTTTTTCAAGTATCGCTTCGAGCCGGGCGCGCACTATCCGGACGGCCTCACGTTCAAGGAGTACTTGGACAGCAACGGAAGGATCTTCGAGACGATCCCAGCCGGCGGCACGTGGTCATCACGGATCTCCGTGGACAAGGGATGGCTGGTCGTCTCAGACCTGGAGAATGACACCGGCTGGTTTCTCGAGGTGCAGGAGGGATCCCGCGGGCCGGCCAACGGCCCCGTGCGCCTGGAGATGAAGAGAAACGCAAAGATCTCGGCCGGCCCGGTGATTCACGCGGGAGAGCTTGACCTGCAGATCGTCAACGAGACGCAGACCGCAAGCCGGGTCTTCGGATTCCTCGAGCCGCCGGAGCCGGTCCCTGCCCTGCTGTTCGGCCGCGTGCTGACCGGCAAGGAGGTGCTGGGCTCCCAGACCTTCCGCGACCTGTTCCGGTCAGAGGTGATCTCCTCCACCGAGGGCCTCACCGTGCGTGACATCACGATCCTGTTCACGGACCTCAAGGGCTCCACGGCCCTCTACGACAGGATCGGGGACCTCAAGGCCTTCGCGCTCGTCCGCCAGCACTTCGACACGCTGGGCCGCGTCATCCTGGCACACGACGGGGCCGTCGTGAAGACCATCGGCGACGCGATCATGGCGTCGTTCCTCACACCGGAGAAAGCCGTTGCCGCCGCGCGCGGACTGCTTGAGGGAATCGAAGGTTTCAATCGAAACATCGGGACACGTGATTTCATTCTCAAGATCGGGATCCATCGAGGCGCGTCAATCGCCGTGACCCTCAACGACCGGCTGGACTACTTCGGCCAGATGGTGAACATCGCCGCCCGCGTGCAGGGGCTTGCGGAGGCGGACGAGATCTGCATCACGGAGGAAGTGCACAACGCCGGAGGAGTCGGGCCGCTCCTGGAGGACTTCGCCGTCCGTCAGGAAGTCTCCATGCTCAAGGGAATCAACGAACGGATGGCGGTCTACCGGCTGAAACAAAAGAAGAAGGTCGCGTCCTAGAGCCTCTGCACCCTCAGCCCGCCGTACGGGAGTACCCGTTCGGCGCCTTCGTCCCGGACTACAGCCTCTGCACCCTCAGCCCGCCGTCCACGTTGATGACCTGGCCTGTTGAGTACGGCAGGTCTCCGCGGGCGAGCATCGCCACTGCCTTGCCCACATCCTGCGGCGTGCCCCATCTCTTCTGCAGCGTGAGGCCCTGGCTGATCAGCGCGTCGTACTTCGCGGCAACCCCGGCAGTCATGTCTGTCTGAACGATGCCCGGCCGCACCTCGTACACCGAGATGCCGGTGTCCGCGAGGCGCGTGGCCCACAGGAGGCTTGCCATGCTGAGGCCGGCCTTGGAGATGCAGTACTCGCCGCGGTTCACGGAGGCAACGGTCGCCGACATGGAGGTGATGAAGACGATGGTCCGCCCCGGCCTGCCTTCCTCCAGCATGAACCGGGCGGCCGCCTGGGTCAGGAAGTACGGGCCGCGGAGGTTGATCCTGATGAGCCGGTCAAAGCTTTCCGGCGTTGCCTCCAGGATGTCTTTCCTTTCCGCAGGCGCCACGCCGGCGTTGTTGACAAGCAGGTCCAGCCTGCCGAACCGGGATCGAACGTCATCAAGGAGCCGGGTCGGCGCGTCGTCATCACCGATATCCACGCGGCTGTAATGAACGCGGCGTCCTGACTCGCGGAGCTTCTCCAGGGCCGGCCCGGCTTCCTCCTCCGACCGGACCCCGCACACGGCGAGGTCCCAGCCCTCCTTGACCAGCGCTTCCGAGCATCCCAGGCCGATGCCGCGCGCCCCACCGGTCACGAGGGCGACCCTTCCTGCCATCAGTCGTCCCCCTCCAGGTCCGGGACCTCCACCCATGCGCGCTTGCGCGACGACTCCAGGCCTTTTTCCGCAAGCTGCACTCCCTTGGCGCCCTCCAGCAGCGTCCAGCGGAAAGGCTCGTCCATGGCGACGTGCCGGAGGAACAGCTCCCACTGCGCCTTGAACGCATTGTCGTACTGCCTTTGATCGGGAAGCTTCTGCCACGAGGCAAGAAAGTCGATGGGATTGGGAATGTCGGGGTTCCACACCGGCCGTGGAGTTGCGCCGTAGGGCTGGATCCAGCAGTCGCGCAGCCCCGCCACCGCTGAGCCCAGCGTGCCGTCCACCTGGAGCGTGAGGAGGTCATCCCGGCGGACCCGCACCTCCCAGGAGGAATTGAAGTTCGCGATGACGCCGCCCTCCAGCTCGAACGTGCTGTACGCGGCGTCTTCCGCGGTGGGAGTGTACGCCTGCCCGTTCTCGTCCCAGCGCTGGGGCAGGTGCATGGCGGCCAGGCAGGAAACCGCTTTCACTTTTCCGAACAGGTTGTCCAGCACGTAGCGCCAATGGCACAGCATGTCCACGATGATCCCGCCGCCTTCCTCCTTCCGGTAGTTCCACGAGGGGCGCTGGGCCGGCACCACGTCTCCCTCGAAGACCCAGTAGCCGAACTCTCCGCGCACGGAGAGGATCCTGCCGAAGAATCCGCGGGCCGTGAGGTCAGCGAGCTTCATGAGCCCCGGAAGCCACAGCTTGTCCTGCACGACTCCGTTCTTCACGCCCTTCTTCCGCGCCTCGTGATACAGGCGCAGAGCTTCAGCCGTGCTCGTTGCGGTGGGCTTTTCGCAGTACACGTGCCTGCCGGCATGGATGGCCCTTGTGACGGCCGCGGCGCGAAGCAGCGTTGTCTGCGCATCGAAATACACGCTCATGGCCGGGTCCGACAGCGCTGCATCGAGATCCGTGGTCCAGCGGGACAGCCCCGCCGCCCGCGCCACGGCTTCCAGCTTGCCGGCGCTGCGTCCCACCAGGAGCGGCTCAGGCATGATCAGCGTGTCACCGGAGGCGCCCACGCCCCCCTGCTTCATGATGGGCACGATGGACCGCAGCAGGTGCTGGTTCATTCCCATGCGGCCCGTGACGCCGTTCATGATGATGCCGACAGTCTTCGTGGTCATGATGCCTTCCCGTCCGCCTGCCGGCGGGCGCCGCGCTGCGGCCGGGCGCCCTGCGGAAGCGCCGGCGCCGACGCGCCCGCGCGCGGAAGAGTCCCGTCCAGCTCCTGCCGCCAGTGCGCCACCTCGCCGGCCGGAGAGTACACGTACATCATGACGAGCGGTCCGGTGCCTGTGTTCGTGAGCTGGTGAAAAAAGGTGGAGGGAACGTAGATGGCCTGGCCGGCGTGAATGTCGGCCCGCTCATTTCCCACGCATGCCTCCCCATCGCCCTGGAGGATGAAGTAGACCTCTTCCTGGTCATGGTTGTGCCATGGCACCTGCCCGCCTCCGGGCTCCAGCGTCACGTAGCCCATGCAGAAGCCCTTCGCCTGTACGGGGGAGGCGCCTCCGACGAGGTTCTGCGTTCTTCGGCCCGCCGGATAGGTACGGCCGGAAATCGCCGCAAGGTCGGCAATGGTCATGATGGTTCCTTCCTTGTCCAGAAGCGCAGCGGGATCCCGCCGCCGAGGGATCTCTGGACGTAGAGAGCTGCTTCCCTCAGGTGATAGTCCCCCCACATGCTGGACTCCCCGCAGGGAACCGAGCGGCCCGCGGGAATGGAGTCCCACCCGTTGGGACGATGATACACGGAGTGCAGGAGGAGCCCCTGGTGGTCTTCGCGGAGGCTGAGGTACGGCTCCTCGAGGAGCCGGGAGAGCACGGCAAGGCCGGCATTGCCGTAGCGCGCGGCCCCCGCGTCTCCCTCGGACCGCAGCCAGCTTCCAAATCTCAGGAGCCCCTGGCAGGCGATGGCGGCCGCCGAGCTGTCCACGGGCTCATGGGCGTTGAAGGGATCTGCCGGCTCATCACGCCACGCGCCGAGCTTTTCCAGGCCGGGAGCGCCGGTGTCCCAGTACGGAATTCCGTCCAGCGCCGTGTTCGCGATGTAGAAATCCGCCGTTGCCTGCAGCGCCTTTCTCATGAAGCCGGCCACGTGCGCCTTTCCGCCGAACGGCGCAAGCTCATTCTCTTTCAGGGAGGAAATGAACTCAAGCTCCTCCGCGAATCCCAGGATGGCCCATGCCAGTCCGCGGGTCCACGTGGAGAATGGCGACCAGCCCTGCTGGGTGCCGGGGCAGCGGTAGACGCCGTTTGTCACGTCGAAAATCGACTCGTGCGCGACCCGGCCCGGCACGTCATAGGCGTCCCGGCCTTCGCCGTAGTACACGGACCAGCGCGCCGTGGCCTGTGCGTGCTGCACGAGCCTCTCCAGCAGGCTGACGCGGAGGTCCCCTTCCTCCAGCAGCGCGTGGCCCAGGGAGTGGGACAGCGCCAGCGCGCGAAGGGAGCGGACCGTGTCCACGAACAGGGAGTGCGGACCGTTGAAGGAGTAGATGTAGCCCCCGCCATCCGAGGTCCGGCTCCATCGGCGGGCCTGCACGGCGCCGCTCGCCTTGAGGGCCAGCTCGTAGAAAGAGCGCTCCCATTCGTTCTCCGGCAGGCGGCCCTCGTTCATGAGCCGCAGAAGCGCGCCGTAGGTGCTGACGTTGTTGAAGCCGTGGTCGTGGACACCGACGTGCGTGAGGTGGAGCGCCATGCGCTCCCGCGTATTCTGGCGGCCGGAAAGGAGGAACTCCTCGTCGCCCGTGGCGTCGAACTGGAGCAGCGACGACCCGTACTGAAAGCCCTGCGTCCACTCCGTCCAGCCGCGGGAAGTCCAGGCGCCGCCGACGGTGAAAACCGGAGAGCCTGTTGACGAGTCATAGCTGCGATCCGTGAGGCGGACCTTGCGGGCGGAAAGCTCCCACATCCGGCGGATCTTCTGCAGCAGGTCACGTGGTGCGGGCTCGGATGTCAGGCGCATCGGCCGGGGATTGTACCCAGCCGATGCGAGGGTTGTCTACGTGGCGGTGTCTGTGCAACTTCCAAGAACGAACGTTTCCGCGGAAACGTGCTCGGGCCTGCGGGGAAACCGCCGGGCGAAAGTCCGACAGGCTCCCGGGGGCGCCTCTAGGGCGCTTCGCGCGAGGCGCGATCATGGCGCCATTTTCTGAGCCCGGGGTCGTCGCCGGCCGGGCTGGCGGGGGCTCGGGGCGCCCGGTAGGCGGGAGCCCGGTACACCGGCCCTCCATACATAGGGCCTCGATACACGGGCGCGCGGTATCCTGGCTCCGGACGCACCGGGACGCCGGCTATCGGGCGCGGAGGCACCCTGAAGGTTGCTGCCGGAGCGGCCACTGGCATAGACGGCTGGTGCGGCCGCAGGGGCACCCATCGGATACGCTGCCCGTCCGGGGGACGATTACGGTCGGGCATACCGCCAACCCATGCAACCTGGGCCGGACGGAAGGCCGGCCGCGCCACGATTGGACCCGGCGCCCACGCCCACACGCCGGTGGAGAAGACCCACCGGCCGTAGTGGAACGGCGCAAACCCCCAGGGGGCGTCGTCGATCCATGTCCAGCCCCAGGACTCGATCCAGGCCCAGTGGCCGAGCTGGTAGGGCGCCCAGCCTGCCGCCGCTACGAACGGAACCCAGCACGGGCCGAAACCGGCAATCACGCGCCAGCTTCCGAACTCGTCAAGGTCTTCGACGCCGTCCATTTCGCGGGAAACGTAGCGGGTTGCGGAGAGTCCATCTTCGCGATGGTCACGGGAAGCCACCCATTCGTCCCAGGAGTCCGGTGGGGGAGCGGCCGAGATCTGCCAGGCAGACGGATTCCCGTGGGGGATCTCCGCAGCCTGGCCCGCGGCGGCGGTGAGGCTTCCGTCCTCGGTGCTGATTTCCACGCGTCCCCGGCGGACGGTAACGGCGGTGTCACCGCCGCCGCGCTGGTCGACGCGGTACAAGCCGGGCTCGCTCACGACCACGCTGGCGACCCGAGTGTCCACCTCCATGCGCTGGTCCGGGTCCAGGCGCCGCACTCGGATGCTGAGAGATCCCTTCTCCAGCCTGACGCGCACGGCCGAGTCGTCCAGCGCGTCGAACGTCATGGCGCTGTCGGATGCAAGGCGGATCGCCGTGGAGCCGACGTGCGCCTCGGCGCGAGACGCGCTTCCCGTCGAGAGCCGGTCAGACGCTGTCAAAGGGTAGTTCAGAGAAGCCGGCCCCGTAGAGCCGCTGTTCCCGGCAGAGAAGGAGACGTCGCCCTCGATGGAGCTGACACGTCCCACGCGAGCCGGCTCGCCCCATGCCGCGGCCGCACGCGCGACGACGGCAAGAAGAATGATAAGAAAGAAGCCTCTGCGATTCATGTTC
>DATKLM010000182.1:0-32125 GCA_035542415.1 Spirochaetia bacterium | reverse complement strand
CGGCGCCGCCGAGATCGACATGGTGATGAACGTCGGCGCGATGAAAGCCAAGGACCTCACGACGGTGCGGGAGGACATGCTTGCCGTGCGCCGCGCCTGCCGGTCCGGCATCGTGCTGAAAGTGATCATCGAGGCGTGCCTCCTTGCGGACGAAGAAAAAGTCCTTGCCTGCCAGATCGCCAAGGATATCGAGGCGGACTTCGTGAAGACCTCCACGGGATTCAACAAGGGAGGAGCTACCGTCGCGGACGTGGCGCTGATGAGGCGAACCGTCGGGCCGAAGATGGGTGTGAAGGCCGCCGGCGGTGTTCGCAGCTTCGAGGACGCACTCCAGATGATCGAGGCAGGGGCAACGCGCCTGGGAACCAGCGCGGGCGTGCTCCTGGTCACCGGGCAGAAGAGCTCGGGAGCATACTGAAAGCCGCCTGTCGTCGAACGCTGCGCGGTCCGCCGAAACGAATCACCGTCGTCGCCGGACCCTTGCGCGGCGACGGCGAGCGAACTACATTGGAAGAATGAGCATCCGACTGAAGATTATTCTCATCGTGGTGCCCCTGATGATCGCCACTCTCGCCCTCACGGCGATCTCCTCCTTCTTTTCAGCAACAAACGGCATAACAAGGGTCGCCAAAGAGTTCCTCGAGTTCAAGGCGGACGAGCTTTCCAACCAGGCCCAGAGCCAGTGGAACCTGCTCGTGGAGAACAACCTCTCCGACAAACCAGAAATGATCGTCGCCACGAAAGCCGCCGTCCAGGGCTATGCGCAGAGCATCATCCGCAGCCCCACGGAGGTCATCCTGGCCTTCGACTCCGGCGGAGCTGTCGCCATGAGCACCTCTGACTTCCAGCTCAAGCCCGGCGAGGTCGGCGCGGTGTCGAAGCTCATCGCGGCGAAGAGCACCGAGCTGACGACAATCCGCCTGGGCGGTCAGGACCGCGTGGTGAAGGGGTTCTGGTTCGATCCCTTCGGCTGGTACCTCCTGGTCACCGAGGAGCGCGGCACCTTCTACAGCCAGGTGAACGAGATCACGGTGCGCAGCGCCATCATCCTTGGCGCGGCCATCGTGGTCGCCCTGGGCCTCATGATGCTGTTCGCCGGCTATCTGACCCGGCCCCTGAAGCGCGTGGGCGGCACGATGCAGGAGATCATGGCTACGAACGACCTCTCCAAGCGGGTCGCCGTGGAGTACCACGACGAAATCGGCGGCCTGGCGCAGACATTCAACCTGATGGTCGGAGGGCTTGAGAGAGCGTACGGCCAGATCAAGAACTACGCGTTCAAGGCGGTCCTCGCCGAGAAGAAGGAGCAGAAGATCAGGAACATCTTCCAGAAGTACGTGCCGAAGCACGTGATCGAGGAGTTTTTCAAGAATCCCGACCAGATGCTCGTCGGCAAGAGCGCCAACCTGTCGATCCTGTTTTCCGACATCCGCAGCTTCACCTCCATCGCCGAGAAGCTGAGGCCCGCCGAGCTCGTGGACAACCTCAACCGCTACTTCCATGACATGGTGGACGTTATCACCGCGCGCAACGGGATCATCGACAAGTACGTCGGGGACGCCATCATGGCATTCTTCGGCGCTCCCGTGGAAAGCGAGGATACCGGCCTGCAGTCCGTGAGCGCGGGACTGGAGATGATCGATACCCTCGCGGAGTTCAACCGCAAGCAGAAGGAGAACGGACAGCCGCAGTTCCAGATCGGCATCGGGATCAATTTCGGGGACGTCATCGTGGGCAACATGGGGACGGAGAAGAAGATGGACTACACGGTGATGGGAGACAACGTCAACCTCGCCTCCCGGCTGGAGGGCCTCACCAAGCAGTACCACCAGGGTATCATCATCTCGCAGAGCCTGTATGAAAAGGTGCACGGCACGGTGCCCTGTCGCTGGCTTGACCTCGTTGCCGTCAAGGGCAAGACGCTGGGCGTCAAGATCTATGGAGCCAAGCGGGCCCTGGAAGCGGCCGAGCGCGAGGCCTGGGACATGCACAACGCCGCCATGCAGGAGTATCAGAATCGGAACTTCGGGAAGGCGGCGCGGATGTTCGAGGAGGTCGGGCGGAGGCTGCCCGGAGATTTCGCCAGCGCGCAGCTCGGCGCGCGCTGCGCGCTGTACGACAAGGATCCTCCTCCCGCGCAGTGGGACGGCGTGGAGGTGATGAAGACGAAATGAGCACGCAGGAAAACATCGTCAGGACAGATCCCGGGATCCGCTTCGATCCGGAGTCCGGCATCTCCAAGGAAGACCAGAAGGACATCCTCCTGGCCATCGAGAACGTCGTCACGGAGAACCGCATCGCCACGACGCCGGAAGACTTCGTCGTCAAGGCGGACAAGCGCGGAGTCCTCTTCCCCTCGGTCGTCATTGTCGCGGCCTTCGTGGCGCTCGCGGTCGGCGCGGCAGCCTTCTACTTCCTCTTCCAGAGAGGAGAGACGCAGATCGTGCGGGGCGCCGTCGGCACCATCACGGCCGAAGGCCAGCTCATCCAGGCCGTCCGCCAGGAAGCGAACAGCAGGATCCAGGAGAAGAACCAGGAAATCAACTCCATCCAGGGCAGGCTCGCCGACATCGACAAGCAGCGCGCGGACCTCCAGGCCAACATGGACTCCAAGGTCAGCCAGAAGGAGCAGGAGCTGCGCGGCCAGATGGCCACGGCCCTGGAGACGGAAAAGGCCCGCCTGCAGAAGGAGGGCCTCTCCAAGCAGGCCATCGCCCTGCGGATGCAGCAGCTGGAAGCGCAGCGCAGCGCCCAGCTGGAGCGCCAGTTGGACGCCTACCGCAAGCAGGCAGAGGCCGAACGTCTCCAGGCTGAGCAGAGCCTCAAGACACTGGAACAGAACTTCACTTCCAACCTCGCCAAGGCGAATGCGGAGAAGCAGCAGGCCATCGCGGACGCCCAGAAGAGGGAGCAGGAGCTCAAGGGCCAGTTCGCGCAGAAAACCCAGACCCTCGAGACGGCGAGCGCCCAGGCGCAGCAGGCGCTCAACGCCATGATCGCCCAGCGGGAGAAGGAAGACCTCATCACGAGCCAGCTCAACGGCCTCTATGGAAACGTGCGTGACCAGATCTCCGAGCACGAGTACGAGAACGCCCTTCCCGCGCTCCAGTCCCTGCGGGACTTCGTGAACCGCGCCGACATCGCGACTCTTCCGGGACTGGCGAAGAGACATGATTTCGACATCTTCGTCATCAACACGCTTTCCACGTACGTCCAGGGAGAGATCGAGAAAGCGAAGATCGACACGGCCACGCTCCTGGTGGCGGCAAACCAGTTCACGACGCTGCGCGAGAGGGTGAGCGATGCGCAGGCGCTCTTGAAGGCCGGCAAGACCGCGGACGCGGAGAAGTCGTACGCGGAGGCCCTCAACCTGATCCCGGAAGTCGCGACAAGCTACGCGTATTTCGTCGGCCGGGACCGGGAGGCGGAGGCGGCGCGCCAGGCGCGGCTCATGCAGGCGCTGGACAAGGCGGAAGCGGCCTTCACCGCCGGGGACTACGCCGCTGCGGCGGCCTCCTACCGCGCCGCGCTCGCGTACATTCCCGTGAGCAGCGAGCGGCTCGACAAGGCCGTCCAGAATCTCGAAGCGGTCGGCGCCGTGGAGAGCTCGCGGCGGATCAGCCAGAACCAGTCCCGGGCAGCAGCGGGCCTGCTTGCCAGGTCGGACGACCTTCGCACGCAGGGCAAGTACGACGAAGCTTTTGCCGGCTACCTCAGTCTCCTGGCGCAGTACCCGCTCTCCTCGCAGGTCAAGGATGCGTTCTCCGGGGTCCAGGGCGCCGTCAAGGGAATGAACGACAACGCGGCCGCCGGCCTGCGCGGCAGGGAGTCGACGCTTGGCGGCCAGATCAGCTCCCTCCAGCAGAACCTTGCCGCGGAGAAGGGAGACGTCACGTCGCTGCAGCAGCAGCTCAAGCAGATGCAGGACAAGTTCGCCGCCATGGAGAAGTCCTACCGGGACTACATCAGCCAGGAGGATCCTGTCCTCAAGGCCAAGGGAGACACCGGGCTGATGGACACCAAGCCGTACTTCGACGCGTTCTTCCGCACGTCCCCCATCCAGGGGACGTTCCCCGGCCTCGCCGACAGGGTGAAGAAATACGACATGGGGTTCCAGGACGCGGGCCGTTCGAACGGCATCCAGGATGCCGTCACCATCGTGATCAACTATTCGCGCCAGCGGACGGCGGACCTCAAGAGGCAGTACATCCAGTCCCAGCTCAAGGCCTACGCGAAGGATCCGGACATGAGCCAGCTCCTTCAGGAGATGGACCAGAGGCTCGGGAAACAGTAGGCGGCGCTGCGAGGCGCCGCGGCCTCCTGAGTCCCCTAGTCTCCCAGGCTTCTCATGCTGGAGGTCGGAATCGCGTACACCCGGAAAGACCAGCCGTTGCCGTGCAGGTTGATGGGAAGCGAGAAAAAAACATATGCGGTCGTTCCAACGTAGGCTTCATAGCAGAACTGCAGGCCGCCGAGAGACACCGAGACGACCTGGGAGCCGTTCTGGTCGTACAGCCGGAGGATTCCGTCCTCAGTGGAAAGAAGATCACCGGAGGTGAGCACTGCGTCGATCCGGTGGGTGACGCCCGGGAGCAGCGCGGGCGAGGTGGCGGAGGTCCACCGATAGCACACCCACTGTGAGCCCGAGAAGGAGCTGGCGCAGCTGACTCCGTTGACCGTGGAATAGAGGCTCCGGACCGTCGAGACTCCCGGCATGGACAGGCCTGACCTCGTTGCTGTGGCGACCGTCCCACTCGCGGTCGTGGAGCCCTCTGCGAAGCCCGTGGCATTCCAGAAAAGGAAGTCGAAGGAATTCGCCGTGGAGATATCCGCGCTCACTCCTAACACCGAGGAAGCTGAAAGAACCGCACTCATCGTCCAGTTCGTCGGCCCGGTAAACGGTCCCGACGGAAGCGTCACCGCAAAGACGTACCCGGTGCTCGTCGCCTGCGGCAGAAGATTGAAGGCAACGATCGTCCCTGCGCTCGTTGAAACCTCGAACTGGTTGTTCGGATAGTGCGGATCACCGGCGGTCAGGTTGAGGGGCTGGCCTCCGAGCACCTGCGACTGGCCGTTCGAATCAACATACCCGAATTGCAGGTAGTCACTCCCGGACTCGGTTATCATGAATCCCGACTGCAGGCTGACGGAGGTGATCGTGGAAGCAGTCGGCCTCAGCGGGAGAAACCGGACATTCGTGACGTTCGAGCCTCCAAGACTCACCGGGCCGAGAGTTCCGACGGAGGACATCTTGGCAGTCAGGCCGGCGGAAGAGTTGAGCTCCACGAGGAAGGCCGGGAGACAGCCGCCGATGGCCAGGCAGGACAGGAGAATGGTGATCCGTTTCATAGCACCCACCGAAACCCGAGGCGCGCTTCAAACAGGTCGATGGCGCCGGTCGGCGGAACCGTGATGTAGGGAAACGTCCCGCTGTCTTTTCCAAAAGAGACCTTGAACAGGTCTGGATCCGGGGTGAAATAGAAGCTCGGAGAGTACTCCACGAAAGCCCGCAGCTTCCCGGACACGGGGAACTCCACCCCGGCGATTGCCTGCACGCCCCAGGGCAGGAGCTTGTCCACGGTGAAGGTCTGGCTGCCGGGAGGCAGAGAAATTCGCAGCAGGGCACCTGCTCCCACGTAGAGCCGCGTGGACCGGTCCTCCGGGCTCACGTAGAAGCCAAGGTGGAATGTCACTTGCGACAGCGGAATGCTCGCAAGGACCTGGTCTTTGTTGTTGACGGCGATGCCGACCCGGAACGTCGTAAACCCCACCCGGGCGAAAAGCGGCAAAGACGGGATGGAGAAGTTCGCGGAGGCGCCGGGGAAGAAGCCGTCCAGAAAGGCGGCGTCCAGGCGGAGCCAGGGGGAGCGCGCCTGATCGAGGGTGATCTCCGTCTGACCGTCAAGGTACATCCTGGTGGTGCTCGGGACATACCCCGCAGCGGCAGCCCGGAAGGAATACGGCGCCGGTGATGGCAGATCCACGGACGCCGATCCGTCAGACCCGATCACCAGCCTTCCTGAAGGGAGGCCCGTGATCTCGGTTCCGGGAGCCCCGTGAATCGTCAAGGTAACGGGGGCCGGAGGTCCCCGCGAATAGGCGTGGGAGACGAGCGGCGGGTACTTCTTGACGATCGGCCGCACGACATCGTCCCAGCGCTCGCGAAAGATGTCGAGCATGGAGAAGGCCTCCGGGTGAGACACGGAGAAATCCAGGGACTTGATATTGTACAGAAGATCGTAGGACAGCACGCTGATCGACGGTGAGCCGCGGAAGCCCCCGATTTTCAGAACGAGCCAGCAGTCCGCCCCCGCGTCACGTGCGGCCTTGTTGCGATCATTCTGGGAACCGGGGAACCCCCGGGACCCGTAGTCGATCGGGACCGGCGCGCCTTCGGCGTCCGCAAGCGCGGTCAGGAAGGACCGCTTCAGGACGACCATTTCGTCGTCGGAGTATCCGGAAAAGGTCCCCTTCTCCATGGAAAAAAGCATCCGGCGCGGCGCCTTCTCGGGCGAAGCCGGAGCCGGCGCGGGTTGAGCAGACGGCACCGGGGCCGGCACCGAGGAACCCTGCGCGCCCGCGCCTGCCGCGCACAGGAGGAACACGGCGATTGCGAGATGTGCAAAACGGTTCTGCATCGCTTCTACCACCATGAGGCGTACTTCGTCAGCGCGCGCGACTTTGTATCGAATCCGTAGAAGGAACCGCCCGAGGCCCGGTACGCGAACTTCGTCTCCGAAGGATCGGATCCGACAAAAAAACTGCTCTGGATTCCCCCGGTCGTCGGGTCGATTCGGAGAAAGCTGGACGAACTGGCGTCAAAGGCAAAGACGCTTCCCTGTGCAAATCCGAGGCTGTTCTTGTCGATATTGTCCCGATGGGGCGCCGTGTCCATGCTCGGAATGGCACTGGAGGGAAAGTTCGACTTCAGCGTCCAGACGAAGTAGCAGGTTGCGCTGTTCGAGTTGGTCTGGAGATTCATCACAAGCGCAACGTACCCTGCCGCCACGCCATCGTCGAGAACGGCCGTGAGCTGGGCGCTCGTATTCGTCGTGAAAGCCGGGAAGGACGTCGGGGACGCAGATGCCGGCCAGGAGGAACCGAAGTTGGTCCAGCTCAGCGAGCCGCTGGAGAGAGACAGGTTCCCGATCATGCTGCCCCCGCCGACAAAGCCGTTCAGTCCTCCCGAACCGTTATTGCCGATGAAGTTGGGGTTGATCGTGCCCGCGGAGCTGAGGTCCGGGTTGAAGGCGAGCGATCCCACGATGATTCTTCCGAGGAAATCCACCATGACGCCGGGCGTACCGTTGCCGGAGGGGGCCGTGATGCCCGTGAGAACCAGCTTCTGGTTCAGGTCCAGGTCATAGATGTACGCCGTGTTCCCGCTCGAGACCTGGCTTCCGATGACGATCACGTAGCCGAAGCCGCCTGTTTCCACGAGCCTGACGTTGAAGGAGCTGCCGTCGCTCGAAGAAATCGAGCCCGAAAGGTCGGCGCGGGCTTTTGCCAGCGTGACCGTGGACGGGAATACCGAAGAGAAAATGAACTCGAGGACCTGGCAGGACCCGAGCAGGGCGACCGCCGCGGCCACCGCGAGCAAGCGAAGCGCCCTTACCGCCATGGAATGACGACTCCCAGCGCGATGGGCGGGAGGAATCCGCCCCAGTGGATGGGCGGGCCCACACCGAGAAGGCTGTTGCCGATCCCGAGAGGGACCTTCATCTCGACGCGCGCGAAAACCGGAACCCCGCCGACCTTGACCTCCCCCCAGAGGCTGAGGAGGTTGACGTAGACATCGGTGAACAGCGGAAGAGTCGTGCCCGGGACCCACGTGAGGACTGTGCCGACGCCAGCGGAAACTCCCCAGCGGAACCAGGCCTCGGGGGGCCGGAAGAGGTAGAACCCAGCGAGCAGCTCGGAGTCCGCATGAATCGGCCAACTGCCGCCCGACACGAGCGGGATCTGGGTGTACAGATACTCGGAGAAGTTGACCATGATCCAGTCAGGGACCGGATACCAGCGCAGCGTGGACCCGAACCCTTCCAGCTGGCCGGCGGTCCACTGGAGCTCGAAGGACAGGTTGTTTTTCTTCGGCAGAGGCGTGAGCGCGATCTCAGGCGACGCAATGACCGTCTGCCACAGCGGGTGATACCCTTCCTGCCGCTTCTCCACCTGCAGCGACGTGCCCGCCTTCATGCCGTGCGTCTGGAACTGGAGCGTGCCGTTCTCGACGCGGCCGATGCTCTTCTCCCCTTCGATCACCACCTCCATGCCGTTCTGGGCGGAGGTGAAAGTGATCTCGTCGATCCGCACCTCGTCCTTCAGGGAGATCAGCTTCGGGGCGGTGAGAAACACGACGTTCTGGACGAGATCAGCGATCTCCGCGTGAATGGAGTTGTAGAACCCGAGATTGAACCGCCACGTGTGGAGAAAGCCCGTGATCAGCGTGCCGGCCTTCACGTCATAGCACTGGATGGAGACGAGGATGCGGTCCTTGTCCTTCCAGTAGAACCCCGATACCGCCATGTCGGCGCCGGCTTTCTGCCCCAGGGCGAGAATCTGCGGCGGATCGGTGATCCGGTCCGGCGCCACCTTGAGCCGCGCGGCCTCGGCGGTCCAGGCGTCGTCCGCAAGGATGGTGAACCCGACCGCGAAGAACTCCTGCCGCACGGCATCACTGAGCGGCCTCTGGTGCTCCTTTTCCTGCTCCGAGGGAGAAAGGCTGACGAGGGGAAAGACGCACACTGTCCGGCCGGCTCCCGGTTTGTCGTCGGCCCAGCCGGCTGGAACCGCCAGAATGAGTGGCAGGATCAGGAGAGCCAGTCCGCGTGCGTCTCGCATGACAACCGTTCAACGTCCAGTATAAGGGATTTCTCCACGGATTTCGAGAGGTGGATTTCACACCGGATTTCCCGGCAAGAAACGCCTTGACGGACGCCGTTGAAGGGCTACACTTGAACGGGGGGGCCATTCGCCACGAAGAAGGGGTTGCGCACATGAAATTGCAGGACATTTTCGCCGTCGAGGAATGGGACAAGCTTCTCGGATCGTTCAAGACCGTCGTCGGAATAGCGCCGCTCACGATCGACGCAGAGGGCGGTGCGGTCACATCGCCGTGCTTCACGTGCGAGGCGTGCCAGATGATCAAGAGCACGCCGGAAGGAGCGCGGCGCTGCAAGGAAGGCCACGTACAGATGGTCAAGGAGGCGCGGGAGTCTCGAAAGGCGCTCATCAAGCTCTGCCATGCGAAGTTCCTGAAGGTTACGATTCCGATCTTCAAGGGCGACGAGTTCCTGGGAGTCACCGGTGGATGCAACATCATGCCGGAGAACGCGCCGGCGGACGACACGTTCTTTCATACCCTTGCCAGCGAGATCGGCGTCAACGGGGACGACCTTGCGCGGGCGGCGCGAAAAGCCAAGAGAGTCCGAAGTGCGATCATCGAGATGCAGATCCAGACCTTGATGCTGAGAATCAAAACGAAGATGAGCCAGGTCGAACAGGCCCAGAGCAAGCCCGCGTCGTCTCCTTGAACAATCCGCGGGAACGTCCATGATCGATTCGCTGGTTCTCGAAGAAGCCATCCGGGAGTTCGCCAGGTACCGGGACATGGCTGAGAAGGCCATGGCGCAGGTGAGCGGCGAGGCTTTCTTCCGCCAGGTGGACCCGGAATCCAACAGCATCGCCGTCATCGTGAAGCACCTGGCCGGCAACCTGCGCTCCCGCTGGTCGGACTTTCTGACCACGGATGGGGAGAAGGAGGATCGCGACAGGGACGGTGAGTTCGTCATGGAGCAGCCCGACGACAGGGCTGCGCTGGAGAGGAAGTGGAACGAGGCCTGGGAGATCACCCGGGCCACCCTCGCCGGGCTGAAGCCGTCGGACCTCCAGCGGGAGGTCCGCATCCGCGGGGAGCCGCACACGGTTCTTCGCGCCTTGAACCGGAACCTCACCCACCTTGCATACCACGTCGGGCAGATCACGTTCCTTGCAAAGCACCTGGCCGGTGAACGCTGGCAGACGCTGTCGATTCCGCGCAACAAGGCGCGCGTCACTTCACGGAGAACGAGCCCCCCTCGTTGAAGCTGAGCGGAACAGGCTCCTTTCGGATCTCGTCGGGGAACTTGATGGACGCGCTTCCCGTGACCCCGAAGGTCCCCCTGCGCGTGGAGAAGAGAGCCTTGACGTTGCGCGAGAGCTTCGCGGAGCTGAACACGTTGCTCACCGTGATCAGGTCCCGGCCCGCCTCTCTCACGATCTTCGTGCTCTCACCGGTAACGAGCTTCTCTCCGTTCACCGTCAGCTCGTAGCCCAGCTTGTCGAAGGAGAGGGGTCCGCGCGCCTCGTTCCTGATCTCGATGGTGAAGCTCACGGTCAGCGGAACGTCGAGGTCGGCGGGATCGATCACCGGGGAGGAGGGCCTGCGCCCGGCGAGGACGTCCTTGAATACGCCGAGGGCCTTGCCGGGGTCGGTCTTGCGCCCCGCCTGGACGATGGCCTCCGCCACCTGCTCCCGGGTCGGGGGCTGGACGCCGAAGTTGAGCAGGGCCAGCCGGGGCTTGATGGCCGGGATCTTCTTCGAGAGGCTGTACGTGAACGTGATGTCGGGGGGAAGGCCGCCGATGTGGGGGAGAGGAATCACGAGTGTCCCGTCGATCACGGTGTTCAGCCAGTCCTTCGAGACGTAGTCCTTGACGAGCTTGATGATGGCGTCGTATGCGAGGGTCACGGTGAACGTGTTGGACTTCTCTCCGTTCGCCGGGACGCTGAACCCTCCCTGGCTCGTAGCGGTGAACACCTTCGCCCCTTCCACGGTGAAGCCGAGCGTCATGCCCTTGAACGAAAGCTCTACGGGATACGGGTTCTTGACCGCAAGCTCGAACAGGAACGTCACATCCCGCAGGGTGATGGCTTCCAGCTGGAAGCGCTTCATCTCCGCGGTCGGCTTGGGCACGCTGTCCGGCAGCTTCAGCTCGAACGCGCTGAGGGACGCGGAAAAGGCGACCGCGAAGGCTGCAGCCAGGAGCGTACCGACGGATCTCTTCATGAATCATCCTCCCTGCGAAGTATAGCCGCATTTCTGGTGCCTTTGCCACGGCGCCGTTCTTATATTCAGACCATGAGCATCAATTTCGCCATGTGGAGAAAGGCGACATCCACGCTCGTCCGCATGGACGACAAGAAGGAATGGGACGCGCTGGACGTGGTTTCGAAGTGGCTGATTGCCACCCGGTCCGGCGTGACCACGGTGACGCTGTACTCCTGCACCATCGCGGGACTTTTTGCGCTGCGCGGCGGCAGCTTTCCGTGGCTGACGTGGCTGATCGTGACCGCAGGCCTCTTCCTCGCGCACGGCGCGAACAACCTGCTCAACGACTACACCGACTTCAGCCGCGGCATCGACACGGACAACTACTTCCGCACGCAGTACGGCGTCCACCCCCTCGTGCAGGGCTTCTGGAACAAGGCCACGCAGATGCGGTGGTTCGTCGTGAGCGGAATCCTGGCCCTCGCCTCCGCGCTGTTCGCCATCGTCGCCAGCAGGTTCGACCCTGTCGTCATCGGGCTGTGCATCTACGGCTCGCTGATGCTCCTTCTCTACACGTACCCGCTGAAGTACTTCGCCCTCGGTGAGCTCACGATCTTCCTGATCTGGGGCCCCATCATGATCGGAGGAGTATACTTCGTCCTGACCCGGGACTGGAGCTGGAACGTCGTCCTCGCCGGGGTGCCCTTCGGGCTGAGCACGGCGAGCATCAACATCGGGAAGCACATCGACAAGTCCGGGGAGGACCGGAGCAAGGGCGTGGGAACGCTGCCCGTGGTGATCGGCCAGACCGCGGCGCGCATCCTGACCATGGCGGCCATCATCCTTGCCTATGCCGTCACGCTGTACCTGATCGCCGTGCCGCGCTTCCTGACGCCGGTGATGCTGATCGTGTTCTTCGCCGCGACGCGGGCCTGGAAGGCGCTGACCCTTCTCTCCCGGCCCCGCCCGGAGTCACCGCCGGCCGGCTACCCCATCTGGCCGCGATGGTTCTCCTCCGTCGCGTTCGTCCACAACCGGCGGTTCGGCAACCTGTTCGTCCTCGGGGTGGCCGCGGACACGGTCATCCGCCTTGTCTTCCCGTCCTTCTGGAGATAGGGGAGTCTGCCGGAAGGCAAGCGGCGGGAAGGGCGGCCCGGCTCAATACGCAATTGCCATTCTCAGTCCGAAAGCGTCCACCGGCGGGTGGGACGGGAGACTGACCGCTCTGCCGTCCGCGATCCTCTGGGCTGTCCACAGCACGGCGAATGCGTCCAGCAGGTCGTCCATCCCCCACCCTCCCGATGGCAGGCACTCCTGCGCCTCGCGCAGCCCGGGGCCGAAGCGGGAACGGATCAGCCTCTCCCGTTCCCTGCGTCCCTCAGGGGTCTTCTTGGGATGCGCCGGAGCGTGTCTTCCGCCCAACGCGCGAAACGAGACCTCCGGATGCGCTTCCCACAAGCGCGCCTGAAAGTCCTCATGGGACCGGAGAAAATCATCGACGTCGCGGATCTTGGGAAATATGCCCCACGACTGCCGGCTGGGTTTCCTGCCGTCGACCCGAAGTCCGATCCGGCATGCCTGTGCGTAGCCCCGGGCGGAAAGAAGCGGCCGGGCCGGCACTGGAAAGACGCTGCTGGAGCGGGGCCGGCCCAGCAGCCTTCGCGCCTCACGCTCGCACTGACGCGGACCCGCGTCAGTCAGACCGATCGGCATGTCGATGGCCGCTGCCGCCGGCTTGCCGAAGCGCAGGATCTCTTCGATGGTGCCGATGATGTCCGCCCTGCAGGTCCCCTGTCGGCGATCCCGGGACACGCACAGCCACCCGGCCCGGCAGCCGTCCACTCCGAGGACCAGGCCGGTTCGATCAGGCCGAGGCACGCGCTTTCACGAAAGCCGCCACGGATCGACTGATGTCCTCCTCCGTCGTCTCGTGGCCGCAGACGCTGATCCGGATGGCCGGCTCTCCGTTCCACGTCGTGCCGCCGCACCAGCATTCGCCGGATGCCTGCACTTTCTCCAGCGTCGACCTCGTCAGCTCGGCTTTCCCGCAGGAGACCAGCACCTGGTTGAACACGACGTCGTTGAGAATGGTGAATCCCTCTTTGCGCAGGCTGTCCGCGAACGCCGCCGCCTTGTCGCACAGCCCGTCAACGAGGTCCGCCACGCCTCGGCGGCCCAACCCCTTGAGAGTTGCCCACAGGTCGACGCCGCGTGCGCGGCGCGACATGTCGGGGGCGTACATCGTTCCATCCCGCTTTCCGCTGTAGACGATGTAGGAGCCGCTCATCTGCATGGCGCGCGCCAGGGCCTCCGGGTCCCGGCAGAAGACAATGCCGTTATCGTATGGGGCATTCAGCGTCTTGTGCGCATCGGCGGACCACGAGTCCGCCAGCTCTATGCCCTTCGTGAGCCGGCGGCGCGCAGGAGACGCCGCGGCCCACAGCCCGAAGGCGCCGTCAACGTGGACCCAGGAGCCGGCCTTCCGAGCCGACGCGCACAGCGGCTCAAAAGGATCGAATGCGCCCGTGCTGACGTTCCCTGCCTGGAGGATCAGGAGCGTCCGCTCATCCAGCGCCGGCAGATCCTCCGCCCGCATCCGGCCCTGCGCATCCACGGGCACGCGGACAACCCGGTCCCGGCCCAGGCCCAGGATGGAGAGCGCCTTGAAAACGGAGGAGTGCGCCTGCTCGCCAAGCACGACGCGGATCTCCGGCGCGCCGAACAGCCCGCGCGACCCGGCGTCCCAGCCCTGCCGGCGGAGAAGCCCGTCCCGCCCTGCCGCCAGACCGGTGAGCGTTGCCGTGGAGGTGCCGGCAACCAGTCCGGCAGCGGTGCCATCGGGCAGGCCCAGGAGGTCAACAAGCCACCCTTCGCACACCTCTTCCAGCACGGCCGCTGTCGGAGAGATGACGTAGAGGGCCGCATTCTGGTCCCAGGTGTCGGCCAGCCAGCGCGCGGCGAGAGCTGCCGGCGTGATGCCGCCGTTCACGAAACCGAAGTACCGTCCCCCGGTCTGCGCCACCGTCGCCGGGGAGCCGTGGCGGTGCAGCAGCTCCAGGACCTCGCCGGGTTCCGCGGGGTCTTCCGGAAGCCTCTCCCGGAACGCGTGAAGACCTTCCACGGCGTCGTCATCCGGGAACACCCTCCGGCCGCGAACCAATGCCATGTACTGCAGCGCGTAGTCCTTGGCCTTTTCGAAGAGCTCGGTCTGCCGCTTGCCCTGAAGATCGTCCTTCACTCGGTCCTCCCCTCCTGGCTTCTTTGATTGCATTCCTATAGGCCCTTGCCCTGACCTTGGCAAGGGGCGGGGGGCGCCGGTGACGGCGCGTCCGCCTGTTCGAGGAAATCCGGACTCTGCGCGGAATCGTTCCCATTTGCGCGAGCTGCAAAAAGATCCGATCCGACCAGGGATACTGGCAGAGCGTGGAGTCCTACGTTTCGGCCCACTCGTATGCCGAGTTCTCTCACGGCCTGTGCCCGGAATGCGCCCGCCGGCTCTATCCCGACGTGGCCGAAGAGAAACCGTCCGCCCCTAGAAGCTAACCTGCGCCTCCACGCCCCATTGGAAGTCAGGGCCCGGCCAGGGGGCGCCGCTGCGGATGTCCCCGCCGAAGTACCTGCCGTACATGATGAGGTTCGCGTTCTGCGCGATGTTGTACGTGACCTCCAGTGTGGGAAGGAGCACGGAGGCGGAGATGTCCCAGATGACACTTGCCGATATCCCGGCCAGCTCCGCGAACTGCCACCGGATCATGGCGTAGAGATAGTGCTGGTTCTGGAAGAGCGAGCCCACGGCGTCCGTTGGGGCGGCGCTTCCCGGCGTCACGGCGTTCCCGTTGTAGGAGTATTCCAGCGTGAAGAACCACGTTTTCTCGATGGAGTAGTCCGCCCCGAGCATCCCTTCAAAATACGCCTGCTGCGGGGTGTACACGAAATGTTCCACCGCTTCGCCGTACAGGCCCACCTCGAGATCGCCCTTGAACGAGACTCCGGCGAGAGCCTCCTTGCGAGCGCCGCGGTAGATGCCGACGGCTGCCACGTCGACGCCCACCACGTTCGTGTAGAGCTTGAGCGCCGAGGAGAGGGAGTCGAAGCTCGTGGAGACGGTGCTGACCGCCTCGATTCCCGACACGTCGTTGAACGGCGCATCCAGCCGCACGACGTCGCTGCCGGTGCGGACGTAGTTGAGGTCCGACAGAAGAGGCACGGAGAACGCATCAATGGGTGAGAAGAGCGTTCCCACTCCGAAAGTGATGATCTGCCGGCCCATGGAAATGTCCACGACCGGGGTGAAGATCGCAAGGTAGAGCTTCCGCACTTCGAGCGTCGCCACGGCGCCCCCCGGGCCTGGGGGCGTGGCAAAAAGCCCGGTCGCGGCCGCCTGGGCGGCGGCGGTGCCCGCGTAGGCGCCGTACCACAGGGAAAGGATGCCGGTGCCTTCCACCTTGGCTGCCTGCCGGTTCCTGTTGACCACGTTCAGCGTGAGCTGGGAGAAGCCCCCCGGCGTCGCGCCAGCCGGGCTTTCCACGACGGTCTGGAGCACAGAGGCGTCGCTGAGCAGCGAACCGCCGATGTCCAGGCCTCCCGGAGCGGGGCTCGGCGCGGCGCCAGGCGCGGCGCCGGGCGCGGCGTCCTGCGCGAAGGCGGCGCGGCAGGCGCCCGCCAGGAGCAGAACCGAAAGCAACCGCGCTGCGGCCATCACGCCCGCCCTACCGTGAGAGGTTCCGCAGGCTGAAGAGGGATCCGCTCACCGGCACGTCGAGGCGGACGTCAGCCATGATGAACTGCGTCCGCGAGCCCTGCTTGAGCTGGTCGGAGATTTCCTCCTTCACGGGAAACCAGCGGTCCCCGATCCTCTGCACATCGAGGACCTTGCTCACCTTGAGAAGCTTCCCGCTTTTTGCGTACATCTCCTGCCGCAGGGCCACGAACCTCTCCTGGTCCACCCACATCTTGCGCGTCTCGTACTGCACGTCTTTCACGACAGCGTTCATCGTGAGGACGTAGCAGGGCCGCCCGTCCACGGAATCCTCTCCTGTAACGGTCACGGCATACTTCCTGAACAGGTCATCACTCTCCAGCGCATCCTGGTAGGAGACGTCGCTTCCCATCATCCCGTCCTTCAGCATGTGACCGGAGATCTTCATCGTGTCCTGCTCGGACGGGAAGTAGATCCACAGGCTCTTGTCGAGCTTCAGGAACTTCGTCCCCTTGTCCTCCGGATTGGTGAACTCGGCGATGGCCTTGCTCGTTCCCAGCGCCGTCGCCTTCATCTCCTTGGTCCGCACGGTCTCCCCGCTGTAGATCGCGAGGGTGCCGTCGTACTCGATGGATCGGAACGAAGTGTTGGCGTCCATCCGCCGGACGATCTCGTCTCCCGAGAGCGCCGCGGGCGCTGCTCCTGCGGGCATCGCGGCGGCAAGCAGCGCCGCGGCGGCCACGAAGCCTCGAAATGTGCTCATGCGCGTTGCCTTTCTTCCACGCCTTTCCTACACGCTCTTGATGGCATCCACGGCGTTCATCCGCGCCGCGCGCAGGGACGGGACGACGGAAACCAGGCCAGAGATGGCGCATCCCAGGACCACGACGCCGAGGGCCACCGGTACATCCACGGCCCAGTACAGGACGTTGTCCAGCGGAAACTCCAGGGCCCGGAAGTAGCTGGTGAAGTCCACTCCCTTGAAATGAAGCGCCACGTTGATGAGGAATCCCAGCCCTCCGCCAATGACGCTGCCCCAGACCCCCAGGATCACGCCTTCCCAGAGAAAAAGAACCAGGACCTCTCCCCGTCCGAATCCCATGGATTTCAGGACGCCGATCTCCCTGCGGCGCTCCAGGACGACCATGGTCATGATGTTCGTGATGATAAACGCGCCGAGGAAGAGGATCACGACGAACAGGACGTTGAAGATCTTCTCTTCCAGCTGCATGAGCCGCCCATAGTCGCCGATCTCTGTCCACGGCGTCACCGCCAGGCCCGCGTCCGGTAGAAGGGCGCGGATCCGCGCCGCGACGGATCCAGCGTCATGGTAGTCGTTCAGCATGATGATGATGGACTGCGCTCCGGTACCAGTTCGAAGGAAGGCCTTTGCATCCTGGATCGGGATCTGGAAAACCCTTCCGTCCAGCGTGCTCACGCCGGTCTTGAAGACGCCCGCGATCAGGAACTTCTTCAGCTGAAGCGATCCGTCGCTCGCCTGGCTGACGACCTTGAGCCGGTCTCCCACGGTGAGCTTCAAGTCGTCCGCGAGCTCGGCGCCGATGATCGTCTGTCCCGGGCCGTCGATGTATCGTCCGCCGGGCTGAATGGAGCGCTGCAGGTACAGGAGGCTTTCTTCCGTGCGGGGCTCGCCGGCCAGCGCCAGGGCATTCTTGTTCATTCCCCTGTTCTCGAGGAGAACGCCGAAGCTGATCCGCTCCGTTATGAGACTGATCTTCCCCGCGACGTCGGCAGACGTCCGAAGCTTCGCCTCCACGGCCTGCGGATCCGGGATCATGGCGTCCACGGGAAGCAGGTCCGAGCGCTGGAAGAAGTCCTTCGTCGTGATCCGCACGTGCCCGCTCTCGTTCTTGGTGAAGTTCTTCACGAGGGATGCCTGGAATGCCCCGAGCAGTCCCTGCAGAAAGAGACACAGGAGAGACGCCATTGCGACCGAGATCATCGCAAGGACGGATCGACGCCTGTTGCGCCAGACGTTGCGCACCGCCATTCTCAGGAGATACCCCACGACATCCTCCCTCTACACGAAGCGAAGCGCGGACGTGGCGGTCATGCGGGCCGCGGTGCGCGCCGGGATGGCGGCGGCGATCATCGCGACGACGATGCCGAAACCCACGGCAAAGAGGATCGACCCGGGGTTCCATTCTCCGCGCAGCGTTCCCCAGTACGCGAACCCGGCGCCGACGTCGCTGCCGAACTTCTGCAGGGGAAAACCGGCGAAGATCGAGTAGGTGTCGATGAGGACGCCCAGCGCGGCGCCGAGGAGACTGCCCAGGCAGCCGACGAAAAACCCCTCGAAGATGAACATCCACACCACCTCTCTGCCGCGGAAGCCCAGAGCCTTGAGGACGCCCACCTCGCGGACGCGCTCGTACACGCTCATCAGGACGGTATTGACGATGCCGACCGCGGCGAGGAGGAGGATGAAAAGCATGATCATGGAGCCCCAGATCCGCTTCTGTTTCAGCACGGTGAGAAAGCCCTTGTTGAAATCCTGGAATGAATACGGAGAGAGCGCTGGGAACGCTGCCTTGACCGCGGCAGCAACGGATGCCGAATCGGCCAGCGTGTCGGAAAGGTTGACGCGCTGGCGCAGGCGCACGTCCATCTCCGTGACGAGGCCGCCGAGGTCCAGGAAGTCGTTCGCCGCGTCGTACGTGATGAACACGGTCCCCTTGTTGAGCGTTGGGTCGCTCGTGGAGAGGATCCCCACGATCGTGAACTCATCCGCGTTCTGCGCCTCGTAGCGCGTGGAGGCGGCAAGCACCATCGTGTCCCCCACGGCGAGCCCCAGCTTCGAGGCCAGCTCCTTGCCCAGGATGACCTGGCGGTCCGACCCCTTCTGCGGCGCGAAGTACGACCCCGTGATCGTTTTCTTGAGCTCGAAAACCCTCGCGTCCGCCGCCGGATCCACGACCGTTCCGATCACCCAGGTCGTGTCGCGGTTGTTCCCCGCCTGGGCGAGGAACTGCGTGCGGGACGCCGCGGCAACGACCCGGGTGTCTCTCTCCAGCGCGCCGCGCACCGCCGCGGGGTTCTCGATCCCCTTGTCCAGGGGGTAGGAGGCACGGTCAGCGTCATACGCGGCGGAAAAGATCTTCACCGACGAGTCGCGGAAGTTGATCAGGTCATCCACGGACAGGCGGTCCAGCCCATTGTAGAGGGAGTCCAGGCCGATGAAGAAACCGATACCGGCCATCATGACGACGGCGGTGATCAGCGCGCGCCGCCGGTGGCGGAGCACGTTCCGCAGGGCGATTCGAAACACGGTGTTCATGCGGCATCCCTCCGATCCTCGGCGATCAGACCGTCGTGCAGGACGATCACGCGGCGCGCGTGCCTCTGGACCATGGCATCGTGCGTGGAGAAGATGAAGGTGGTCTGCCGTTCCCGGTTCATCTCCTCCATGAGCGACATGATCTCCTCCGCCGTCCGGGAGTCCAGGTTTGCCGTGGGCTCATCGGCGAGCACGACGATGGGATTCTTGACGAGGGCGCGGGCAATCGCTACCCGCTGCTCCTGGCCGCCGGAGAGCTCGCGGGGATACCGGTCCGCCATGTCGGCCAGGCCGACGGCCGCAATGATGTCCCGCGCCCTTTCCCTCATGCGGGCCCGCGGCCAGCGCCGCTCAATGACCATCGGAAGCTCCACGTTCTCCTGGACGGTCAGAACGGGGATGAGGTTGTAGGACTGGAAGATGAAGGAGATGTTCTCCTTGCGGTAGACGGAAAGCTCCTTTTCCGTCATTCCCCCCAGCTCCCGCCCGTCATAGAGGACGCTGCCGCCAGTGGGCAGGTCGAGGCACCCCACGATGTTCAGCAGCGTCGTTTTCCCGCTCCCCGACGGGCCGACGATTGCGAGAAACTCCCCTCGGCCGATCGCGAGATCGACCCCGCGCAGAGCCTCCACGCTCCGCTGGGCCTTCGTGTATGACTTGCGCACTCCTTCGAGCCTGAGAATCGTTTCCATGGATCCCGTCCCTTCAATCCTTCTTCCCGGTTCCCGACCGGGGTTTCAGCGTGCCCATGAGGGCCTCCATCTCCCGCAGGTACTCGCGAAGCGCCCGCGAGCCTTTCGCCGTGAGGCTGACGGTCGTGTTAGGCCGGTTGTCAACGAAGCTCTTCGCGATCTTCACGTACCCGGCTCCTTCCAGGGTCTTCAGCTGGATGGAGAGGTTCCCGGCGCTCAGCCCCAGCTTCTCCTTCAGCTCCGTGAAGCCCACGGACGGGATCTCGCTGGAGGACAGGTACGCCAGGACGATGAGCCGCGCGCGCTCGTGGATGACCCGGTCCAGACGCGGACTGCGCCCGGGCTTCTCTGTCTCATCCATCCTCGGGGCCCCTCATCGCGTGCATCTTCCGCACGAGGGCCGTCGTCGCGACGTACGCCAGGGAGCCGCCGCCAACGCAGACGGCCGTCCAGACGCTGGCGGAGACTCCTGGAATGAAGAAGCTCAGTGCCGCCGCCGCGATGTACCAGTAGCCCATGACGTAGAGCTCGATCAGGTGGACGGCGAACCCGAGGAGATTCCAGATCACTCCGAGGGCGAGCCCCCACACGCCGACGATGAAGAACGGCTGTCCGATGCGCGCGAGGAAGACGGTCGCCCCGGCGGCGATCAGGATGAGCGGCCCCATGATGTGGAAGAACTCCCCGAGATTGTGGTCCCAGAAGAGCGACCAGATCGTGAGCCGGGGATCGATCCTCCTGACCGTACGGATGACGCCGGCGACCCGAAAGACGTAGGTGGCGATTCCCGCGACGGCGGCGGCAATCCAGAAGGGGGTCTTCACGGACGAGGGGATGGCCGCGTACCCCCCGTACCTGGCCACGAGGCAATGAAGAGCAAGCGCGAACGCCGCGATCACGAACCCGAACAGCGTGACCAGCCACCAGTAGAAGCGGGACGTGACCAGCTCCCTCAGGAGCGGGTTGTTCCGCTTGACCGCCGCCTTGATCTCATCCAGGTCCCGCATCAGCCGCGCAATCTGCTTCCTGTCCTGCATGGTGCGTGCTCCATTCACATAAATTAGTTTATACTATAAACCCAAAAATAGCGCCATTGGAGAAATGTGTCAAGCGGGCCGGGGCGGCCGCGCGGGGGCGCCTATCGACCGCGGGGTGCGCCGGTGGATGCCCGGGGAACCACGCGGGTCGGAACGAGGATCTTGCGCGTGGCGTGGGGAGAGCCGGCAATGGAATGGAAGAGCGTCTCCGCGGCGAGCTTGCCCATGAGCTCCTTGGGCACCTGCACCGTGGTCAGGGGAGGAGTCACCTCGGCGGAAAGGGAGATATCGTCGAAGCCGACGACGCTGATGTCATCCGGGATCACGAGTCCCCGCTGCTTGATGGCGTCCATGGCGCCGATGGCAACCATGTCGTTGTAGGCGATCACCGCGGTGGGAGGCTCGCCGCCCGCGCGGTCCAGCATGCGGCCCATGGCCTCGAAGCCGCCGGAGATGGACTCGGGGCACTCCCCCACGAGCGCCGCGTCCTCCGCGAAGCCGAACGCTGCCTGGGCCCGGCTGAAGCCGTGCCGGCGCTCCGGGGATGAGATGCCGTCGATGGTCCCGGAGATGTAGGCGACGCGGCGGTGTCCCAGTTCCGCCAGGTGCTTCCCGGCGCGCATGATGCCGTCCACGTTATCCACGAGAATCGTGTCAATGTCCTCCGTGGGCACCCAGTAGTCCACCATGACGATGGGGATGCGCCGCGACCGCAGGCGGAGAATGAAGTCCGCGTGCGACGCCCCGATGAGGATGGCGCCGGCAAGGTCGTTGAACTTGAAAGGGGGACCGCCCGGGGAGGAATCTTCCGGCGCGCCGGCGCTGAACTGGAAGTAGTACCGGTGAAGGGCGACCTCCTTCTCCGCCCCGGAGATGATGTTGGAGTAGAAGAGGCTGGATACGTTGAACAGCTCGCCGTCAATGAGGAACGCGATGGTCCGCCCGACGCGGCGGCGCGGCCGGTAGCCCAGCCGGTCCGCTGTCTCCCTGATGGCCCGGCGGACGTCGTCGGAAACGCTGTCCTCCGAGCCGGAGAGGACGCGGGAGACGGTCGCGATGCTCACGCCCAGGCTGCGGGCGATCTCCTTCATGGTGACTGCCACGTGAGGTTCCCCCGCGGAACTATGGCGCGAACGCCGCTGCCATTCAAGTCAGCCGGCGATAGGCTTCACCTTCCTCACGAAGAGCTCCGCGGTCCGGTCGATCTCTTCGTCGGAGGACAGGACGGTGATCCCGAAGCTCGCGCCGATGCCGGGATCCACGACGCCGACGCTGAGATTGATGGCGCGGGACAGCACCGCGTCCGTCTGCTTCAGCATGTGCGCTCGGTTGGGCTTCTTCCCGTGCTCGTCCTCCCAGGAGAGGATCTGCTCCATGTTGTTGTAGACGTGCCACCCGCTGTCCGCCACGGTCTTCGTGCCCAGCGCCGCGGCGACCTTGCGCGTGGTGGCCTCGTCGGGGAAGAGAACGGTGAGCATCGTGGCGATCTCTCCGGGATCGTTGATGCGCCGGAAGGTCATGCCGCGGATGCCCGCGGCCGCAATGGCGTCCTTGAACCGGCGCTTCTTGTCACGCAGGAGCGCGAGGATCCTGTCCAGCTTGCGAAGCTGGGCCAGGCCGACCGCACCGGTGAGCTCGTTGATGCGCAGGTTGATGCCGACGAGGGACCGGGCGCCGATCTCCAGGCCGGTGCGCAGGGGCTTGTGCCCCTGGTCGTGGTAGCCGAATGCGCGCTCGTACAGCTCGTCGTCGTCACTCGTCACCATGCCGGAGTCCCCGGTCGTGATCGTCTTGTTGATGTTGAGGGAGAACGCGTTGATCGCCCCGAAGGATCCCGTCATCCTGCCCTTGTAGCTGGCCCCCAGGGACTGGCACGCGTCCTCCAGGACGGGGATCTTCTGGGCGCGGGAGACGGCCAGGATGCGGTCTAGGTCGCACGGGTTTCCCAGCATGTGGACCGGCATGATGACCTTGGTGTGCCGGCTGATCCGCCGCTCGATATCGGCAGGGTCGAGAGTCAGGGATTCGTCGACTTCGGCAAGGATGGGGGTGCCGCCGACGGCGATGATCGCGGAGATCGACGCGACGAACGTGTAGCCGGGCACGATCACTTCGTCCCCCCGGCCGACGCCCAGGGCCACGAGGGCGGCCATGAGGGAGCTTGTCCCGCCGTTGGTGGCCAGTGCATGGCGCACGCCGATCTTCTTCGCAAACTCGCGCTCGAGCGTGACGACCTTCTGCTTGAACCTCGGGTCGTCCTCTCGTCCGTACCGAGAGAGGTAGCCGCTTTCCAGCACGTCCTGAACTTCCTTGCGCTCCTCGTCACCGAACAGGTAGGATCCGGGACCCGGCATAGGTGGCCTCCTTGCAGATCACTCTAGTCCTGAAACATAATCCGGAATGTAAATTACTGTCAATTTTAAATGCAAAAACAGTACGAAAGTTAAGTAATTTTTCATTGTACAAGGAGTCTACTTCTTTGATACTTTTATCGTGCGTTTTCAAAATCGTTCGAGCCCAAGGAGGGTATGTGTCATGAACAGAAAAGCGCTCCTGGTCGTCCTGACAGCGCTGGTATTCTCCTTTGCCGCGGCTTCATCGATATTCGCGACAGGGCAGGGAGAAAAGGGAACCTCGCCGTCCAAGCCGGAGTACACGTTCTACTTCGTCTCTCACGGCGGACCCGGTGATCCCTACTGGCAGGCGTTCATCAACGGTGTGAACGATGCCGCGAAGTCCCTGAACGTGAAGATCGTCTACGTCTATCCCCAGAAGGAAGGTGACGTGAACGAGCTGATCAAGCAGCTCAACTCGGCGATTGCCGCGAAGCCTGACGGCATCGGCGTTACCATCGACGACGAGCAGGGCTTCTCCGCGCCGCTCCTGGATGCCAAGAAGCAGGGAATCCCCGTGATCGCCTTCGACACGGTCCCTGACCCGAGCAATCCCAAGCCCACCATCCCGTACATCTCCTACGTCGGGGAAGACAGCCGCTCCGCCGGCCAGGAAGTGGGCCGCGGGGCCCTGTCCGCGTTCAAGCTGGCCAGCGGGGACCGGGTGGCCGTTCTCAACCACGAGGCGGGGAACGTCTCCCTGACGCTGCGCTCCAACGGGATCAAGGACATCCTCGTTCCCAAGGGAGTGACCGTGGACGAGGTTGCGATTCCGGGGGATGATCCGGCGCAGTGCCAGGCGATCATCCAGAACTACCTCGCCAAGTATCCCGCCGCCAAGGCTCTCCTCACCATGGGGCCCCTCAGCTACCTGCCGGCCTCCAAGGTGCTGGAAACCGGCAACCTCGTCGGCAAGGTCGGCCTCGTGGGATGGGACATCACGGCAGAGGCCATCACGATGATCAAGAGCGGGGAGATGGCATTCACCGCCAACGAGCAGCCCTACTACATCGCCACCACGACCGCGTATCTCCTCTACATGAACGTGAAGTACCACTTCGACCCGCAGCCTCTCTTCAACACCGGCCTGGGCAAGGTGGACAAGTCCAACATCGATGCCTGGGCGGATCTCGTGAAGGCGGGCAAGGGCTGATCCTCAGCCGCACCTTTCCGCCTCTCCTCCCGGCGGCGCCGCCCCGCGCGGCCCGCCGGGGATACTCTTTGACATCCAGGAGGTACTGCCCATGGCAGGCGGAGATGAACGAGTGCTGACCGACGGCGCCGCGGCGGCGCGGCCGCCCCTCCTCCGGAGAATTATCCGGGTGCCCGAGCTGATGGTCCTGCTGGCAATCCTCGTCGTGATCATCGGCTTTGTCATCATGGCGCCGTCCACGTTCCTCTCCGCGCGCAACATCGGCGCTTTCATGACTGCCGCAGCCCAGCTCGGCGTCGTCGCGGTGGGCGCGGCCATCCTGATCATCGCCGGGGAGTTCGACATCTCGGTGGGGTCGAACTATGCGTTCACCGGGATCCTCATCGGCCTCCTCAGCTCCTCCGCGGGACTGCCGACGTGGCTGGCCATCGTCATCGGGCTCCTCGTCTCCACGTCCATCGGATTGTCCAACGGGATCATCACGCTGGCTGCGAAGATCCCGTCTTTCATCACGACCCTCGGCACCTGGCTGGTCTGGTTCGGCCTCACGCTGGCCCTCAGCCGGGGCTTCTTCGTGTCCGTCAAGCCCAACGACCCGTTGATCACGGTGTTCGGCGGCCTCCTGGGGTACCAGTTCTATGCGTCGATCTTTTGGTGGCTGGGCCTCGGTCTCATCGCCATCGTCCTGCTTGGCAGGACTCCGCTGGGCAACTGGATCTTCGCCGTCGGGGGAAACGCGGAAGCTGCGCGCGCCGTCGGCGTCCCCGCCGGACGCGTGAAGCTTTTCGCGTTCGCCCTCATCGGTTTCCTCGCCGGCGTGTCTTCCCTGTTCACCCTGGGCCAGCAGGGCTCCATGGCGCCGCTGTACGGCCAGAATCTCGCGCTCCAGGCCATCGCCGCGTCGGTCATCGGCGGCTGCTCGCTCTCCGGCGGGGCCGGCAGCGTGATCGGCGCCATGCTGGGCGCGGTGCTCATGTCCATGATCAACGGTGGTCTCATTCTCGCGGGAGCGCCCACGTTCTGGTACCAGACCTTCGTCGGGGCCATCGTGCTCGTTGCCGTCGTGATCAACACCTCCATCTCGCGGCGCGTGGCGCAGATGAAATAAGGAGAACGGCATGGCCGGAGAATCGAACGGCTTCCGACTCGAAGTGCGCAGCCTCGCCAAGCGCTTCGGCTCCGTGGTGGCGCTGGAGAATGTGAGCTTCGGCGTGCGGCCCGGGGAGGTCGTCGGCCTGGTGGGAGACAACGGCGCGGGGAAGTCCACCGCCATCAAGATCATCTGCGGCTTCCACAAGCCGACGTCGGGAAAGCTCTTCTGGGAGGGGAAGGAAACGAGCTTCGACTCCCCGGAGGAGGCTCGGGCCCTCGGCATCCAGACCGTCTACCAGGACCTCGCGCTGGTGAACACGCTGAGCATCGCCCGCAACTTCTTTCTCCACGCTGAGCCTTCGTTCCGCTTTGGCCCTCTGCGCCTCCTTGACGTGAAGGGAATGAACCGGCGCACCGGGGAGATCCTCCGCGACATCGGCATCCGGGACCTCAACCCCACCACGCCGGTCTCCGCGCTGTCGGGAGGGGAGCGGCAGGCCGTGGCCATCGGGCGCACGTACTACTTCGGCGGGAAGCTTCTCATCCTGGACGAGCCCACCTCCGCGCTGTCGGTGAAGCAGACGCAGAAGGTGTTTTCCATCATCCAGGAGGTCAAGGCGAAAGGCGTGTCCGTGATCCTCATCGAGCACAACATGATCCACGTGCACGAGATCGCCGACCGGCTCGTCGTGATGCGGCGCGGCACGGTATTCGGGGACTACCGCAAGGCGGACGTCGGGATCACGGACCTGGAGCGGATCCTTGCCGGCGTGCGGTGAGAGCGGTTGGTAACGGAGAGCGGTCGGCAAGGGAGAGCGGGCCGTGAAGGAGGGCAGGCCATGAAACGCCTGGCTGTCGGGCTCCTGGGCTGCGGGGACGTATCGGACATCTACTTCAAGAACTGCGCGAAGTTCGAATCCATCCGGATCGTGGCATGCGCGAGCCTCCATCCGGAGAAGGCGCGCGCGAAGGCGTCTCAATACTCGATTCCCCGCGCCTGCACCGTCGATGAGCTGATTGCCGCTCCGGAGATCGATGCCATTCTCAACCTGACCTCCCCGCAGGCTCACGCAGAGCTGAGCCGCGCGGCCCTGCAGAGCGGCAAGCATGTCTACACGGAAAAGCCGCTGGCCCTCACCCTCAGCGACGGCGCGGGGCTTCTGGAGGAAGCCGGACGACGCGGGCTGCGCGTGGGAAGCGCACCGGAAACCTTCCTCGGGGCCCGGCTGCAGGCGTGCCGCCGCGCTCTTGACGCCGGCCTGATCGGAGAGCCGGCCGCTGCCTCCGCATTCGTCGTCAGTCCCGGGCACGAGTGGCATCACCCGAACCCGGAGTTCTTCTACAAGCCGGGCGCCGGGCCCGTGCTGGACATGGGACCATACTACATCACGGCGCTCGTTGCGCTCCTGGGACCGGTGCGGCGCGTGAGCGCGTTCTCCCGCGCAACGTTCCCTGAGCGGACCATCCAGACGCTGCCCCGCCGGGGAGAACGCGTGCGGGTGGAGGTTGCAACGCACGTCGCCGGGACCATGGAGTTCGCCAGCGGCGCCATCGGCACGATGATCGCGAGCTTCGACGTGTGGGATTCCGAGCTGCCGAGGGTCGAGATCTATGGAACGGAGGGAACGCTCTGCATCCCCGACGTGGACCCCCTGGAAGGCCCGAACATTTTCGGGGGCCCGGTCCTCGTGCGCACCCGGGAGAAGTCCCGCTGGCGCGGAACGCCGCGCCCCCGCGGTTTCGAAGAGTGGGATTCACTGCCCGTGGGAAAGGCGTTTGCGGAAAACTCCCGGGGTCTTGGCCTGGCGGACATGGCCTACGGGATCATGAACAACCGGCCCCACCGGGCAAGCGGAGAGCTTGCCTGTCACGTCCTGGAGATCGCGCTCGGCCTCCTGCAGTCAGGGGAGGAGCGCCGGACACGGGAGATCAAGAGCACGTGCGAGCGACCGGCACCGCTGCCGGAGGATTTCCCCGCCGGGGAATAGGGGCGCACCGTCGCGGCCAGGCGCCGCGGCGCCTCAGTTGAACAGGTTGATCACGTCCTGCTTCTTCTTCGCCTTTTCGTATCCCTTGTCCACCGCCTCTTCCTGAACGAGATCGTTGAACGTCGCGACTTCGTCGTCACCGAGGACCATCGAGTCCCTGCCATAGACGACGAAGAACCATCTCATCATGAACACGGGTGACGGCTTCAGGGTGAGAAAGAACTTCTGCGTTCCGTCAGGGTCGATGCGGGAGGTGAACACGAAGGAGATGTCGCGGTCCCCCGCGTCATGCCATTCGCGGTCCTGGTAGTACATCTGCTCCACGCTCAGGGTCGTGATGGTCTTGGTGATCTCCGTCTGGTTCTCGTTCGCGATGCTGCGCCAGTTTTCATACTTCTCCAGCGCGGCCCGCACGGCCTCCCGGGCGGGAACGTCCAGCAGGATGGCGTACCGCGACGGGTAGCGGTATCCCTTGTTCTGGATGGAGATGACGGAGATCTGCGGGTCGTCGCTGAAGGCGAGGAACTGCATCAGGTCCCGCGAGGTCTCGATCCGCCCGTATTCGGCCTGCTCCCCCGTGGGGACGCTTTTCCACGGCGGAAGGGTCCCGCAGCCGGCGAGAGTAAAGGCGACAGCCGCGGCGGCGACCGCCACGAACGGCGTTTTCATGATTCTCCTCCACCACTAGAAACAACCCGGCACGCGGAAAATGTCACCCCCGCAGGGAGCTCCCGCGGGAGCCCCCGCCGCCGGCTCTCTATTCGTAGCGCAGGGCATCGATGGGATCAAGGGCTGCCGCCCGGCGGGCCGGGTAGAAGCCGAAGACGACGCCGGTGGCCGCGGCGGACACGAAGCCGAGGACGACGGAGAACCCCGAGATGACCGTCGGCCAGCTGCCCAGCATGGACACGAGGAAGGAGATCCCGATCCCCAGTCCGACCCCGATGAGCCCCCCGGCGCACGCCATGGTGAGGGCTTCGATAAGGAACTGCAGGAGGATGTCCTGTCCGCGGGCGCCGACCGCCATGCGAAGGCCGATCTCCCGCGTGCGCTCCGTGACCGACACGAGCATGATATTCATGATCCCGATGCCCCCCACGACGAGGGACACGACGGCCACGGCTGCCAGCAGAAGCGCCTGGGTCGCCACGGTGGCCATCCTCACCTGCTGGACGTTGGCGATGTTGCGCACCGTGAAGTCGTCCGGATCGAAGGCAGTCAGGTGATGGACGAGCCGCAGCAGGCGCTGCGTGGCGTCCACCACGCCGCTGACCGCGTCCGCGCTGGCCGCGGAGATCATGATGGAGTTGATCCAGGTCTGACCGGTGAGCCGCTCCTGGTGCGTGGTGATGGGAACGACGACCTGGTCGTCCTGGTCCCGGCCGAAGCCGGACTGCCCCTTGGAGGCGAGCACCCCGAGCACCCGGAAGGGAACGCTCTTGACCACGATGGTGGAGCCGACGGCGCCGCCGGCAGGAAAGAGGTTCGCGGCGACCGTGCTGCCCAGGATCGCCACCTTGGCCACGCGGCGCACGTCGTCATCCGTGAAGAAGGATCCCTGGGAGATGCTCCAGTTCTGGACGGCGATCCAGGGGGGCGTTGTTCCCACGACCTGCGTGTACCAGTTCGTGCCCCCGGCAACGACCTGCGCGCCGGTCTGGGACACGGGCGCCACGCCCGACAGCTCGGGCACGTTGGCCGCGATGGCCGTGATGTCGCCGAGCTTGAGCGTGGTCCGTGACCCGCTGCCCAGCTGAACGCCGCCGCTGGAAATGCTGCCGGGGGTGATGACGATGAGGTTGGCGCCGAGGCTTTCGATCTGCTTCAGAACGGCAGCCTGCGCGCCGGCGCCGATGGCCATGGAGGCAATGACGGCGCTGACGCCGATGATGATGCCGAGCATGGTCAGCAGGGACCTGCTCACGTTGCGCCGCAGCGCTTTCCACGCCGTGCGAATGAGGACTGCCAGGCTCATGATGATGCCTCCCGCCGGCGCCGGGTCCGCACGGGCGGTTCCGCCCGGTCGCTGCGTCCGTTGCGTCCGTTGCGGCCGTTCGGCTCCACGGCGTGGTCATCCACGAT
The DNA here is from genome assembly GCA_035542415.1 of Spirochaetia bacterium. Lineage (GTDB taxonomy): Bacteria > Spirochaetota > Spirochaetia > SZUA-6 > Fen-1364 > Fen-1364. The sequence continues at coordinate 2,662 of DATKLM010000182.1, read as the reverse complement.
CAGACCGTCGCGGAACGTGACCACGCGGTTCGCCCAGCTGGCGACATCCGGGGCGTGCGTCACGACGACGACGGTGATCCCCTGCTCCTCGTTGAGCCGGCGGAACAGCGTCATGATCTCCACGCTGCTCGCGCTGTCGAGATTGCCGGTCGGTTCGTCCGCCATGAGGAGCGGGGGGCCGTTTGCCAGGGCCCGCGCAATTGCCACGCGCTGCTGCTGTCCCCCGGAGAGCTCGTTGGGCCGGTGGCTCATGCGGTCCCCGAGGCCGACCTGCTGGAGGATCCTGCGGGCGCGCTCGTCCCGCTCTTTCTGTCCCACGCCGGCGTACAGCATGGGCAGCTCGGCATTCTCCAGCGCGCTCGTGCGCGCAAGGAGATTGAAGCTCTGGAACACGAACCCGATCTGCCGGCTCCTGATCGCGGCAAGCTGGTCCCGCGTCAGGCCGGAGACCTCCTGCCCGTCCAGGAGATACGAGCCGGACGTCGGGCGGTCCAGGCACCCGAGCAGGTGCATGAACGTGGACTTTCCGGAGCCCGACGGGCCCATGATCGCCACGAACTCCCCTGGGTCCACCACAAGGGATACGCCGCGGAGCGCTTCCACCGCTGACGGCCCTTCGCCGTAAACCTTGGTCAGATCCCGAACGTCGATGAGAGGTCCCGCGTCAGCCATCACTGTCCCCCGCGCGTCGGGACCGCCGCGGGAGCTGCGCCTTGCCCGGCCGGCGCCCCGGTGCCTGTGCCCGCGGCCGCGCTCCCCTGCCCGCTCCTTGCCCCGCGGCGCTGCGCCACGATGACGGGATCTCCCTCCCGCAGGTCTCCGCTCCTGATCTCGACGTTCTTTCCGTCGGAGAGCCCGATGGTCACCTGCCGGGCGGACGGACGCGCGTTGGCGAGGAGCCACACGGTGACTCGGGACCCGGGGGCCCCGGCCACGGACTGCCCCGCGGGGGCCGCGCCGGAGGAAGCGATGGGCCCTCCCCCGCCGAAGAACCCGCCGCTGCCGGCAGAAGCCTGGAGCGGGCGGTACAGGAGGGCGGCCATGGGCACGGCAAGGACGTGGCTGCGTTTTCCCACGTCGATCGTCACCTGTGCCGTCATTCCGGGGAGAAGACGCGCCGTAGTGTCGTGCACGGCCACCACGGCATCATACGTCACCACGTTCTGGGTGACCGTGGGATTGATACGGACCTGCTTCACGGTGCCGGTGAACGTCTCGTTCGGATACGCGGTCACCGAGAAGTGGGCCGCGGCCCCTTCCCGCACGCTTCCCGCGTCTGCTTCGTCCACGGAAGTATCCACCTGCATGTCCGTCAGGCTCGTGGCAAGGCTGAAGATCGTCGGGGTCTGCAGGGACGCGGCCACCGTCTGCCCGATGCTGACGTTCCGCGCCATCACGATGCCGTCCAGAGGGCTGCGGATCACGGTCTTGCCCAGGTTGTACTTCGCCGTCTCCAGCTGTCCCTGGGCAACGGAAACCTGCGCCTCCGCCACGCGCACCGCCGCCTGCGCCGCGAGGTAGTCCTGGTTCGCGCTGATGGCGGCCGTGCGGTCCGTATCCATCTGGTTCTGGTTGATCAGTCCCTGTTTCAAGAGCGGCTCCTCCCGTTGAACCGTCAGGTTCGCCATATCGAGGAGCGCCTTCATCTTTCCCACGCCGACCTGGGCGCTGTTGAGGTTCGCCTCGGCGAGCCGGAGGTTCGCCTGGGCCGAATCCACGGCGGCCTGGAACGTCGTGGGATCAAGCGTGGCCAGCACCTGCCCCAGCCGTACGCGCGAGTTGTAGTCCGCGCCCAGTGACTTGATCGTGCCAGAGACCTCACTGCCCACCGAAACGGTGTTCACCGGATTGACGGTCCCCGTCTCGCTCACCGTTGCGGAGATGTCCGCGTAGCCCAGCGGCCGCGTCACGTACTGGATCCCGTCCCGCCGGGCAAACAGCGGCCGAAGCGCGATCAGCGCCGCGACTGCAACGACGACGACCGCCGCCGCGATGATGATGACTTTCGGTGCCGTTTTCATTCCTGTCTCCCTACAAACCCATGACATTGTTCAACGTCAGAATGGAGAGCACGTATGTGCTCCTGGCCTGCTCCAGGCCCGTCTGCGCCGTGGTGAGCGTGGAAAATGCGGTGAGGACGTCCAGCGTTGTCACGAGACCCACGGCGTAGCGCGCCTTCTGCAGGGTGTACTGACCCTGCGCCGCCTTTACGTTCTGCGACGCGAGGTCCAGCCGGTCCTTCCCGTCCCGTACGCCGAAGAGCGCATTCTGCACGGCGATCGTTATGCTCTGCCTCTGCTGGTCCTGCTGGACCTTGTACGATGCCACCTGGTTCGCGGCCTGCTGGACCTGAGCTCCGCGGAGGCCTCCGTCCAGCACCGGCAGCTCGATGGACGCTCCCACCGTGAAGCTACTGCTCGTCGTACTCGACGCCCAGTCCTGGCCCGCCCCGAGGGTGGCGCTCACCGAGACAACGGGGTACGCTTGGCTTCTCTGGAGCGCGAGGTTGACGTTCGCCGCGGCGAGATTCATCTCCAGCGTCAGGAGCTCGGAGCGGTTCTGGAACGCCGTCTTCAGCGCGTCTTCCATTGTCAGGGACGGAAGGTCCGGCATGGAGGTGTCCGCGACGGTGTAGTCCCTGTCCAGCGGCCACCCGATGTCC
>DATKLM010000181.1:0-2210 GCA_035542415.1 Spirochaetia bacterium | reverse complement strand
CCGCTTCGCTGCGCGGGCGCAGAAAGAGGCGGGCGAGCCGGACCTCCTGTTCCTGGGCATGGGAGAGGACGGGCACACGGCGTCCCTCTTCCCCGACGGGGTCGCGCGCCTCACCGACGGCGGAGAGGCGCCCGTGTCCAGCGACCTCCCCGGGTATGCGGCGGCTGTCTCCTCCACCACCGCCGGCGGATGGCGTCTGACTCTCACGCCGCGAGCGCTTCGCGCTTCACGGGCGGTCGCGTTTCTTGTGGATGGCGCGGCGAAGGCCGCGGCGTTTGCGCGCGTGCGCTCGGCAGACCCCGCGACGCCGGCCGCGTGGATCAGGTGTCAGGAGACGATCTATCTCGTCACGCGCAACGTCCTGGGACCCGAACGCGCAGAGTACGGGAGGGACATCCGCCATGCGTAGCTCAATGGACGCGCGGATCGGCCCGTTCGTGCGGGAGCTGTTCTTCGACATCCAGACGATCGAGGGCGTGAAGCCGCTGGAGATCTGGAACGGGATCCGGGAGGCGGACGATCCTTTCGAAATCACGAGCCTCGTCAAGAACCTCTACAAGATCACGCTTCCTCTCGTCAACGAGCTGTGCGCTGGGCTCCCGTTCGACGTCCATGCGGTGCGGGCCCAGAAAACGGTGGAAGGCGTGCTTCGTTTCTTCCTGGAGGATCCCGAGGAGCGGCTGTACAAGCGCTTCCCCCACCCGCCGACCGGGGAGCCTGGTCAGAAGGACCTGTACCGCCTGATCAAGGACAAGGCGCGGGAGGTGTCGGCAGCGCTTGCCGGCCGCGCGGCTCCCTCGTCGTGGCAACCGCCCAACCTGGACGCCGGGGTCTTCCCCGACGGCCTTTTCGACTTCCGAGAAATGAGGATCGTGGACAACGAGCTGCCGTTCATCATCTTCACGGACAAGGAGTACGGGGTCATCCACGGCCTCGCCATCGTGTACAGCTGGCTCATCGGCCTGGACACGATCTTTCTCCAGACGCTCGCCGACAACCGCGTGGATCAGGCCATCATCGACGAGTACCGCGCGTTCAGCACGCGGGTGCACGCTGAGAATCCGCTGATGATCCAGGGCACGCGCACGACCGCCGCGGACCTGACCCGCGTCATCCAGGAGAAGCTTCGACAGCAGGATTACCTCGACCTCTTCGAAGGAGTCTATCGCCGGTTCGAAGAGTCACGGAAAAAGTTCACCGCGTGAGGGTCTCCAGCGCGGCGGAACGCCGCGCTGGAAGTGCCTGCCCGCCCTCACCCGACTTTCGGCAGCTCTTCCTCCGCCTTGCGGATCTCCTTCTCGGGATACTCGTAGTCTTCCAGCTTGCCGCTGAAGTACTGCTCGTACGCGCCCATATCGAAGTGGCCGTGCCCCGACAGGTTGAAGAGGATCACCTTCTTCTCACCGGTTTCCTTGCACTTCTTGGCAGCCCGGATGACCGAGGCGATGGCGTGCGCGCTCTCGGGAGCGGGAATGATCCCTTCCGTGCGGGCAAAGAGAACCGCGGCTTCGAACGTCTCCCTCTGCCGCAAAGCCTCGGCCCTGATGAGCCCCTTGCTCGTGAGAAGGGAAACGATGGGAGCAGCGCCGTGGTAGCGCAGCCCGCCCGCGTGCACGGAAGGCGGAATGAAGCCGTGTCCGAGCGTGTACATCTTGGCCAGGGGGATGAGCTTGCCCGCGTCCCCGAAGTCGTACGCGTAAATGCCCTTGCTGAGTGACGGGCAGGCCAGCGGTTCGGAGGCCACGAACTCGATCTTCCTCTTCCCCGTGATCTTGTCCTCCATGAAGGGAAGCGCGATTCCGCCGAAGTTGCTCCCGCCGCCATGACAGGCAACCACGATGTCCGGCATGAGCCCCAGCTCCTCCAGCACGGCGCGCGCCTCCAGCCCGATCACCGTCTGGTGCAAGAGCACGTGGTTGAGCACGGAGCCCAGGGAGTACTTCACCGTGCCGCCGGATGTCGCTGCAACCTCCACTGCCTCTGAGATGGCGATGCCGAGGGACCCCGGAGAGTTCCTCTTGTCCTCCAGCATCTTCCTCCCAATCGCGGTCTCCTTCGAGGGGCTCGGGTGCACCTTTGCCCCGTAGCTTTCCATCATGATTTTGCGATAGGGCTTCTGCTCGTAGGAAGCCCGGACCATGAACACATTGATCTCGACGTTGAAGTGCGCGCCGGCAAAAGAGAGAGCGCTCCCCCACTGCCCGGCCCCG
>DATKLM010000180.1:0-6299 GCA_035542415.1 Spirochaetia bacterium | reverse complement strand
AGGCACGCCTCGATGATCACTTTCAGCACGATGCCGGACCGGCAGGCGCGGCGCACGGCAAGCATGTCCTCCCGCACCGTCGTGAGGTCCTTGGCTTTCATCGCGCCGACGTTCATCACCATGTCGATCTCGGCGGCGCCGTTGGAGATGGCCGTTCGCGCCTCGAATGCCTTGGCCCGGCTGTCCATGGCTCCCAGGGGAAAGCCCACCACGGCGCACACCTTCACGCCGGTCCCGCCGAGCTTGCGCGCGCAGCGCTCCGCCCAGTTGGAATTGACGCAGACAGAGTAGAAGTGATGTTTCGCCGCTTCCTCGCAGAGCTTGTCGATCTGCTCTTCCGTGGCCTCGGGCTTGAGCAGCGTGTGGTCAATGAAGGGCGCGAGGTCCGCCGGCGAAAGCCCCGCGGAGCCCGCGGCGGAGCCGGGCGCGGAAGACCCTCGCGTCCCGTGCGCTCCCGACGACTGAAGCCGCGCCACGACTTCCGCCACGATCTTCTCGATCAACTGGTTCTGGTCCATCCTAGACTCCTCGCTCGAGCGCCATGATCTTGTTGACGCGCGCCATGTGCCGGCCCCCGCCGAAACGCGTCTGCAGCCAGACTTTCACCATCTCGCACAGCTGGCCGGCGTCATGGAGCGGCCCTCCGAGGCTCAGCACGTTGGCATTGTTGTGCTCGCGGGAATTGATCACCGTGCGGATGTCGTAGCACATTGCCGCCCGGATCCCCCGGACCTTGTTCGCCGCCATGCAGCTTCCGATCCCCGCGCCGTCCAGCACGATCCCCCGCTCGCAGTCCCCGCTCACCACCCGCCGGCAGACGGCGACCGCGATGTCGGGGTAGTCCACCTTCTCACCGGCCGCGCAGCCCACGTCCACCACGCGGTAGCCCAGCTCCCCCAGGTAGCGCGCAAGCATCTGCTTCTGCTCGAATCCACCGTGGTCGCTTCCCAGGGCCACGCTGCGCACGTTTTCGGTGTCGTTCATTCCTCGTCCTCGATGTCGATCGCGGCCGCGCTACTCCGCGACATCTATTCTGTCCACGATCCCGCAGATCACCGTGCGCACCGTCACCGCTTCTTCGTCTCCCAGCACCGAGCGGGCGGAGCCGCCTTCATCCACCACGAGCACCGTATCCCCGGCTCCCGCCTGCACGCCGTCCAGCGCCAGGAAGCTCCGCCCTTTCGGCTTTCCGTCGCCGCCGATGGGCTGGACCACGAGGATCTTGTAGCCCCGGTACTGCGGATGCTTCTCCGTGGAAACGACGTTGCCGACGACACGCGCGAGCGTCACGGGAAGCTCCTCCCTGTCACGTTGACCGCGTCCACGATCCCGATGATCGCCGCGTCTGCCGGGTTGAACCACCCGTTGGGATTGGCCTGGGCCGCTTCCTTGCCTGCCTCGAAGAACACGAGGTCCCCTTCACCGGCGCGCGCCGTGTCGAAGGCCACGAGCGCCGCGCCCGCGTCCTTCCCTTTTTCATCCAGGGGCTGCACGAGCAGGAGCTTCAATCCTTCCAGGCTCTCCAGCTTCTGCGTGCTCACCACGGTTCCGATCACACGGCCGAGCTTCATATGATTCTGAAGTAGTCCACCAGCGTGCACCGGCGCTCCCGCGTGAAGGTGCGGGCACGCGTGGCCCCTTCCCCCGTGGGACTGGCGATGGTGAAGGAGGCGTAGCCCGCCCCGCCTTCTCCCAGTCCGGCGAAATTCGGACCGTTCTTGATGAAGAGGCTGCAGTTCATCACCCGCGCCATCTTCGACAGCTTCTCGATGTCGTGCGAATGGATGCTCGCCGTGTGGCGGAATCCGTGCTCCACCTTCACCGCGAAGTCGATGGCCTCGTCGACGTTCCGCATCCGCACGAGCGGAATCACCGGCATGAGCTGCTCGCTCCACACCATGGGATGCTCGGGCGGGACCTCCATGAGGAGGATCCGTGTGTCCGCCGGCACCTCGATTCCCGCTGCCCGGGCGATCACCACGGGATCCTTGCCCACGAAGTCCTTGTTCGGCGGGGCCCAGTGGCTGGGCGTGAGCTCCCCGCTCAGCACGAGCCGCGTCACGGCCTGGATCTGGGCGCCGGTGAGCTCGAATGCGCCGCTCTTCCTCATCTCTCCCTTCAACCGGTCCGCGATGCTTTCCACCGCGAGGATCTCTTTTTCATCCGTGCAGACAACGTTGTTGTCGAACCCCGCGCCCGCCACGAGATCCCGTCCTGCCTTCACGAGGTCCGCCGTGGCGTCCACCACCGCGGGTGGATTGCCCGGGCCGGCGCAGACGGCCTTCTTCCCGCTCGCCATGGCTGCTTTCACGACCCCGGGGCCGCCGGTGACCACGAGGAGCGCGACCCCCCTGTGCTTCATCAGATCCCCGGCGCTCTCGATGGTCGGGTTGGCCACCGCGCACAGCACGTTCCTCGGGCCGCCTTCTCCCTCGATCGCCTCGTTCAGCAGCCGCACGAGCCGGCTCGACACGCCCTTGGCGCCCGGGTGCACGTTGAACACCACGGAGTTGCCCGCCGCAATCATCCCGATGGAGTTGCTCGTGATGGTGGCAAGCGGATTGGTCACCGGCGTGATGGCGCCGATCACACCGTACGGCGCGCGCTCCATGATCGTCAGGCCGTGCTCGTCCGACCATGCGGTGGGCTCCACGTCCTCCACCCCCGGGGTCTTCCGCGCGGCCAGAGAGGTCTTGGTCTTCTTGTCCCTCACGTTGCCCAGCCCGGTTTCTGCCACCGCCTCCGCGCACAGAGACTCGTTGGCCTCCAGCACGGCTTCCCGCATGCGGGCGATCAGCCGCTTGCGCCCGTCCAGCGGCAGCGCGACAAGCTCGCGCTGCGCCGCCGCCGCGGCGGAAACCGCGGAGTCGATGTCCGGGAAGATCCCCTTGCCGAGCGGCCCCGAGGCCCCGGCCGCTGACGCCGACGCTCCCTGCGCCTCTTTCAGCAGCGCGGCCACGTCGTAGCTCTTCAGAACCTGCTCGACGATCTGGCGAATATCATCCGTCAGCGCCATACCTGTCCCCCGCGGCCCTTCACGCGCGTCTCTCCGACGCGTCGTACACGGCCGCGCCATGCTCATGTATCATGTCCACGATAGCCACCACGAGGGTGTCCATGGGCCGGTCATCCGTGCGCCGGGTCCAGCGGCAGGAGCTGCCCTGCGTCAGGAGCACGAGCTGTCCGCGCTCGGCGCCCACCATGTCAAGCCCCACGAGGTACTCTCCCCGGCCTTCGCCGCGCTGGCTGCACTCTTCCACGAGGAGCCACGTCGCCCCGTCCACGTCGTCCGCTCTCTTCGTGGCGGTCACCGTGCCGCGCACCCGTGCCAGCGTCATCTGTCGGCGGCCTCCGCGGACTTCTGGTAGGTCAGCTGGCCGTCTTTCTCGATGGTGTCCACGATGGCGATGATCGTCGCGTCCGACGGCTTGCCCTTCGTGGCGTCCGTCATGCGCGCGCTGGAGCCCCCGACGTAGAACACGATCTCGCCGGCATTCGCGCCCACCGCGTCGATGCACACCACGTAGTCTCCCTTGCCCGCCAGCGTGCCTGCGTCGATCTTCTCCAGCAGAAGGAACCGCATGCCTTCCATGGAGGAAGGCTTGTGCGTGGAGACCACCGTGCCTTTCACCCGAGCCAGCAGCATGGGACCGCTCTCTTCCTACTTCTTTGACGATGCCGTGGGCTTCCGTCCCAGCGGAAGCGCGACGTCCACGCTCTCGTGCGGCCTGGGAATCACGTGCGTGGAGACGATCTCTCCGACCTTCTCCGCGGCGCGGCTTCCCGCCTCCACCGCCGCCCGGCAGGCCGCCACGTCCCCGCGTACGATGGCCGTCACGTACCCGCCGCCGATCTTCTCGTAGCCCACGAGGTCCACTTTCGCGGCCTTCACCATGGCATCCGCGGCCTCCACCATCGCCGCGAATCCCCTCGTCTCGATCATTCCCAGGGCCTCGAATCCGTTGTCCGCCATTGTCGTCTCCTGTCCTGGCCAGCCGCGCTACATCCGGGCAGCGTTGGCCGCGATTTCCCGTCCCGTGATCCCGGAAAGCCGCGCTTCCACCACCTTGCGCGCCTCGATCACTTCCGCCTCTTCCCCCGCGATGTACACCCGGCCGAACGCGCCGAACCCCAGCACTTCGATGATGTTCACCTTGCTGGTCTTTTCCGCCTCGTTCGCAGCGTAGTACGCGTATCCCGCGGGCTCCACCTCCAGCACGTACAGCGTGTCCCCGCGCAGCACCATGTTTCCGTGGCGCACCTTGTTGATGAGCTGCGCGTGGTGGTCGCTCATGTTCTTGATCAGCTGGCTGGTGAGAACGCGCGGCTTCAGCCGGTCGTTCTCCGTCTTCTTCAGCTCGCGCAGGACGGCCTCCCCGGCCATGCGCGCGTCCCCCTGGCTGTCGGAGTGCACCTCCAGGAGCCCGTAGGCCCGCTCCACGATCTGCAGGCCCGGCGTCACGTTCGTGGCCTTCAGCGCGATGTCCGTCAGGCGGTTGATCTCGATCCCGGGGGCGATCTCGATCACGCAGCAGGCCTGCATCCCCACCGGGTAGTAGCCCTTGGAAACCGTGGCGATGAAGCTGGCGTTCTGCAGCTGCAGCGAGTCCAGGAACACGTAGGTCCTCAGGTCGACCGCCATGGCTTACCCCTTTCTCTCTTTGCCCGCCGAGGGACTTGGCGCCGCAGAAGGCGGATTTGCCGTCGGCCCGCGGCCCAGCGGAAGCTCCTCATCCACCGACTGGTGCGGCCTGGGAATCACGTGCGTGGAGACGATCTCCCCCACCTTCTCCGCGGCGCGGCTTCCCGCCTCCACCGCTGCCCGGCAGGCCGCCACGTCCCCGCGCACGATCGCGGTCACGTAACCCCCGCCGATCTGCTCGAATCCCACGAGGTCCACCTTCGCGGCCTTCACCATGGCATCCGCGGCCTCCACCATCGCCGCAAATCCCCTCGTTTCGATCATCCCCAACGCATCGTTTTCAGCCATGAAGTCTCCTTTGATACAGCCTCGCCTATGGTATGAAAAGCACTTTCGTGAACGGTTTTTCCCTCCGGGAAAGCATGTCGAAGCAGGGTCCGCACTCTTCCAGCCGGAAGCGGTGCGTGATCAGGGATTTCGTCGTCAGGAAGCCGCGGCTCATGTACTCCAGTGACGTCTTCCATTCATTGATGGGCAGGGGGGCGATGGAAGAGTTCCAGCTGCCGAAAATCGTGAGCTCAAATCGAAGGATCCGGTTGAGATCCTGGGCCGGCAGCGTCAGGTCGTCGTACGACAGGCCGCAGAACACCACGGTTGCGCGCCGCGCCGCGGACTGGACGGCCTGGAGCTGGGTGACGCTGCTTCCGGCAAGCTCGACCACGAAGTCCGCGCCCTGTCCGCCGGTGCGGTCCCGGATGGCGTCGGGAACCGTCTCGAGCCGCGCGTTGATGCAGTGCTCGGCCCCCAGCTCGCGCGCCAGGGCGAGCTTCTCGTCGAACAGGTCCACCGCGATGATGCTGCGGCACCCGGCGAGCCTCAGCCACTGCACGGCAAAGAGGCCGATGGGGCCGGTCCCGAGAACGGCCGCCGTCTGGCCGGGGAGCAGGTGGTGGCGTCGAACGGCGTGCAGGGCGACAGAGGCCGGGTCCGTCATGGAGGCGGATTCGAAATCCACCGGGCCGGGGACTGCAAGAACGTTGGCCGCCTTCACGGTCACCAGCTCGGCCATGGCGCCGTCGCTGCGTGAACCGTAGTAGTCGTAGTCCGTGCACAGGGTATAGTTCCCGACCCTGCAGGAGGGGCACGTCCCGCACGGGGTGAGAGGCATCACTGTCACGCGGTCCCCGGGGTGCACGCCGGTCACCGCCGCTCCGATCTCCACGACCTCCCCGGCGAACTCGTGACCGATCGTGATGGGGTGGCGGTACGCTCCCTTCACCATGACGCGCGGAACATCGGAGCCGCAGACGCCGCAGGACCTGACCCGGATAAGGACGTCGTCGGGCGCCGAGATCCGGGGCACCGGGGTCTGTACGCAGCGCACATCCCCTGGGGAGAACAGGCGAACGGCCCGCATTGTCCCTTCCATGATTTCGCTGCCCCTGTGATCCCTTTCCTCGGCAGGTTAATTTCTTACCATGAAACGTTAATATTTTAACATACCCCGAACCTTCTGTCAACGGGGAAATGGAAAAAGTGCCTGTCTCACTGTGCAGAAAGCAGTTATCTCCATTGTAGAAGCTACTTCTTCTGCGCGCCGTTGCCCAGTTTGAACGCGAGGCAGTCATAAAGAAGGCGGTCCGGCTGGAACGTCGAG
>DATKLM010000179.1:0-4484 GCA_035542415.1 Spirochaetia bacterium | reverse complement strand
TGGACGACTTCCAGCGAGTCATCCGTGATTTTCCAGCTTCCGATCTGCGGGACGAAAGCGCTTTTTTCATCGGGTACATCTATGCCTCCCGGGGCGAGCATGCCCGCGCGCTGCCGTTTTTCCAGTCCGTGGCCCGCGGCGCGGCGGGCACCGACCTCGGGGACCGCGGCCAGCTCTCCGTCGGGGTGTGCTTGTTCAACATGGGGAACTTCGACAGGGCGCTCGCCAGCCTGGAATACCTGCGCTCAGCGCGTCCCGGCGGAGAACAGGAAGGGACGGTGGCCCTGTACATCGGGCGGACCCTCTACCGGATGGAGAAGCTGGAGGATGCGGCGGAGCGCCTTTCCGCGGCAGCGGCGATCCTGGAGCTTCCTCCTCCGGGGAAGCCCGCGTCGGTTCCCGGCCGTGAAACGGAAGCCGCGGATGCGAGGTGGTGGCTGGGCTGGTCGCTCTTCCGCCTGGGCAGGCTCGATGACGCTCGTGACGCTTTCGTTTCCCTGGCGCAGCGGCACCCGTCGGATCCGCGGGCCGCGGAAGCCCTGTACCGGGCAGGGATCTGCGAAAGCACCGGCGGGGACGACGCAGCCGCGGTCGAGCTCTTCGACCAGGCGGCGTCTCTGCAAAGCCAGATCCGGGAGCAGGCGCTGTACGAGAAAGGTTGGGCACAGCAGAGGCTCGGAGATGGCGCCGCGGGTCTGGATACGTTCAAGAAGCTTTCGCGAGAGTTCCCTGACGGCAGGCTCGCTCCCGAGGCATTCTTCAAGATCGCAATGAAGTCTTACGACGAGGGCAGGTTCGTGGACGCCCGGGCTGGCTTCCAGGGGGTCGCGGCATCCTTCCCGCGAAGCGTTCTTGCCTCCCAGGCTCTGTACTGGTCCGCCGAAAGCGCCCGGCAGGCTGGAGACTTCCCCGGGGCCGTGGAAGCGTTCTGGATGCTTTTCGCTGCACCCCCGCCGGAGAGCCTTCTCACGGCGTCACTGGCAGGCTTCGGGATGTCTCTGGAAACGCTGAACAGCCCGGACTCGGCCCGCGGGTTCGCGTCTCGCGCCCGTTCGGCTCGGGGACTCGACCCGCGCATCGCGGCCGGAGTGCTTTTGGCGTCGGGCCGCGTGCTGCTTTCTTCCAGCCCGTCGGAGGCCCTCGCCGCCGCAGCAGACGCAAGCCGGATGTCGCCGCCCGAGCCGTGGGCGGGGGAGGCCGCGTTGCTCGCCGGCCGCTGTTCCGCGGCAATGGGTGACTCGGCGCGGGCCTTGGACATCCTGGCGGCCCTGTCCGATGGGCGCATCGACGAGGTCGGTGCTCAGGCCACGCTGGAACGCGCCCGAACGCTTGAGAAGGCCGGCAACTCTCGTGACGCGCTGGAGCAGTATCTGCGGGTGCCGTACGTGTTTTCCGGGTCGGGGGATCTCGCCGGCGAAGCTCTCTTCAACGCGGCGCGGCTTTCACTCCAGCAGGGAGATCGAGAGGGATCGGCTCGCATCTCCGGGATGCTTCGAGCGCGTTATCCGGAGAGCCCATGGACGGCGCGCCTGAACGAGCTCGGCTCGGCGCGCTGAGACAAAGGCCCGGTTGAGTCTATTCTGAAAACCGCGCGCTGTAGAGGTCGTCCTGCAGAGTCCGCGCAATGGTCAGGGCGGCGTCGTGCGCGAGCTCGGAAAAGCCGTACTCGAGGTCCTGCTCGGAAAGGCTGGCAAGCGAGGCCGCGGACACGATATTGCCGATGTTCGCGTCCAGCCCGAACATCGCCGGGGTGGCCTGCCTGTCCACATCGAGGTCCCGGCGCCAGATCACGTCCCTGCCCGCGTTTCCCAGGATCCGTGCCGTCATATCGACACGCAGGGTCACCGCGGAAGACCAGGAGCCGGCGCGCACCCCGTAGCGGTGGATCTCGAGGTCCAGCACGTAGTCGGCCTGGCCGGGGTCGTCCTCCTGGAAGGCTCCGAGGACCGACAGTGATGAAGAAAATGCCTCGTCCCGCACGACGGAGGGCACGTCCACTGCAAGGAGTGCTTCGCGCATGAGGGAGTCAACGCGCTCCGCGTTCGCAGCCTTCGCGAAGTTCGTGCCGAAGTTGATCGCCATGCCGATGGGATTATGGAAGTCCATGTCCACGCGGTAGTGCACGTCCATTTCCGGCGGGGGCGGCAGGCGCATCTCCGCCGCGAGGCTCTTGCCCTGGATCTCGAACTCCCCGAGCCTGTTCACCGAGGTGCAGGCAAGTACCCCGACGGCGAGCGCCGCGGCGAAAAGTCCCGCGCCGGCCGTCCTCCGCAGCCGTTTCATGTGCATTTCCTTCCCGTACGGATCATGTCAGTATCCATACCATAACACCACGCGAGGCGGGAGTCATCACTCTCGCTTCGTCCTGTCTCGCAGGCGCACGGTGTCGCCGTTCAGCCGGACCGGCACTGCCTGAACATAGCGCACCTTGCCTCCAAATATGCCCAGCCGGAGGATCTCGGAGTCCTCTCCGCCGGGAGTTCCGTCCATGCCGGGGAAAAGGAAGTTGCCCAGAGAGTAGGCAATCAGGCCCCCCTCGCATGCCTCCATCCTCTGCAGCACGTGCGGATGCGCCCCAAGCACGATGGTGGCGCCGCGACGGATCAGCTCGCGGTACAACCGTACCTGCTCATCCGTGGGAGTGCCGCTCCACTCCTGTCCCCCGTGCACGAATGCGACGTTGACCGCGCCCGCGGTGAAGGCGCGGGAGGCGGCGGCAAAGCCGTCGTCGTCGAGCCAGAGGATCCCCGGCCGCGACGGTCCGGCGCGCGCGACCGTGTACCCGTTGAAGCCGGTGCGCTCGACGGGGTATGCGCCGAAGGAGAGGATGCGAACCTCAGCGGTTCCCGCCGTCAGGACCGACGGAAGGGATGCCTGGCTGATGTCTGCGCCGGCTCCCGAGGTGGGGATCCCCCACCGTGAAAGCGCGGCGAGCGTCTCGAGGAAGCCGGAGCGGCCGAAATCGAAGGTGTGGTTGTTCGTGAGGGAGAGCCAGGAGAACCCCGCGTCCTTCAGCTTTCCCAGGGCATCAGCGCGGAACCTGAACGTGTACGACTTCCTCTGCGGTGCGCCTCCCGAAGCAGTGGAGGACTCCAGGTTCCCCAGGAGCAGACCGCAGCTTTTCAGGACAGGCAAGGTGTCGCCGAAGACCCGCTCGATCCCTCCCGGCGCGAGGAGAGCCGCGTCAACGCCGCGGGCCGGCATGACATCACCGACCGCCCCGAGCCAGAGGATGCTCCCCTGCGGTAGAGAGCTCTCTCTCGCGGGGATGCCGGCATACCAGTCCCGAAGGCGCTGGTCGTCGGCCGTCAACGTCAGAATCACATCGTTCCAGAAGGGGTAGCCGTCCTGGTCCGGAAAAGCGCTGTCCACCGGCAGGGCTACTTCGGGGAGTACTACTTCGGACAGGGGAGCGAGGCGCCGAGAGCCGTTCTCTCCTTGGGCACGGGAGACCCCTTGAGACTCGCCGAGACGGCCCACCGGTACCAGGGGAATGGCCCCAACGACCCGTGCGCCGGAGGCTGACGCGGCGCCTCGTGACGCAAGAGAGAGACTGGCCATGGCGCCGGCAGGCCCGGTCCCCGGTTCCACGCGCGTCACGTCGATTCCTTCGGGCAGGGGGGAGCTCTGGGCAACACGCTGCCAGAAGACCCACAGGTCTGCCGGGCACTCGACGCTGAGAGTCAGGCCGACGCCTCCGACGGGAGGCAGGCACAAAGCGGCGATCAGAAACAAGGCTCGCTTCATCGCAGGTGCCGGAGCATACGTGCCGCATCCGGACGTGACAAGTGGCGGCTCGTCGCGGCTCGCAGAAACGTTGCGTGGCGCCCGCGAAACAGCTATCATGAGCCATGTCCAGGCGCATCGAAATCCTTGATACAACGCTGCGTGACGGGAACAAGCTCCCCTTCGTCGTCCTGTCTCCCGGGGACAGGGTCCTGCTGGCTCTCCAGCTCGCCCGTCTCGGAGTCGATATCATCGAGGCGGGCTGGCCCTCGGCGTCCGCGGAGGACGCTGATTGCGTGAGCCGCGTCTGCTCGGAGGTGGAGGGGCCTCACGTCGCGGCTCTTGCGCGGGCGCTGCCGAGGGACGTGGATGCGGCACTGGCCGCCCTGAAGCACGCGGCGCATCCCTACCTGCACGTGTACATGGGGGTTTCTCCGCATTTTCTCCGCGCCGTCCTGAAAACGGGGGAGAAAGATGCGCTTGCCAGCGTGGACCGGTGCGTGAAAATGGGCAAGAAGGCAGGCGCCCGGGTCCAGTTCTCCCTCAGCGAGGCTCCCCACGCGACACCGCAATTCCTCCGTGAAGCCGTTGCCGCGGCGCGGGATGCCGGGGCGGACGTGATCAACATCGCCGACACCAACGGGATCCTCAGCCCGGAAGATGCCGCTGGTCTCGTCGGGGTGGTGCAGGCGGAGCTGGGCAGCAGGCCGGGCGCCCAGGTCGGAATCCACTGCCACAATGATCTCGGGCTTGCGGCG
>DATKLM010000178.1:0-19747 GCA_035542415.1 Spirochaetia bacterium | reverse complement strand
CTTCGGAGAGGTGGCGC
This sequence comes from Spirochaetia bacterium, assembly GCA_035542415.1. Taxonomy (GTDB): domain Bacteria; phylum Spirochaetota; class Spirochaetia; order SZUA-6; family Fen-1364; genus Fen-1364. The sequence goes on along the minus strand of DATKLM010000178.1, from coordinate 19,730 downwards.
CGGAGGTCACGAACACGATCCCGGCCTTCGCCGCCACGGGGGCAGCGGCCATCACCATGTCGCTGTCGCTGAACCCGAGCATCGCGACGACCTTGTCGCTCTGCGCGAGCTGGGTGGCGGAGTTCGCGATGGTTGCCGCATCCGACTTCCCGTCGTACGCCACGAGGCTGATCTTCTTTCCCAGCACCCCGCCGGCGGCGTTGATCTCCTTGGCCGCCAGCTTCGCCCCGTTAGCGGACGGGGAATCCAGGGAGGCCTGCGACCCGGTCATGTTGTAGATCATGCCGATCTTGACCGCGCCTCCCCCGCCCCCGCCGCCGCAGCTCGCCAGCAGCAGCGCGGCCGTCAATGCCAGCGCCCATGCAATTCTCTTCATCATTCGTCCTCCTCCTTGCGTGGAATATCAATCGGGTCCGCCGCATCCGCGGCATGACTTTCCTCTTTTCCGCGGAAGATCCGCCGGGCCATCGCCCGGAAATCGATCTCCCGTCCGCCCACGAGCCCGGCCGGCCGCAGGGCGATCACGAGCACGAACAGCACGGCCATGACGACCTGGCTTGCCCCGTAGATGGGCGGTATCTGGATCACGCCCAGGTCCATTCCTCTCTCAGCATTGCGAAGCAGCTCGGAGATGATCGTGATCAGGAACACGCCGATCACCGACCCGCTCACGGAGCCCAGCCCGCCCACGACGAGCATCGTGATGATGCTGAAGGCCTGGACGAAGAAGAACGACTTCGGCGAGAACGAGGTGATGAAGTGCCCCCAGAGGGAGCCGGCCACCCCGGTGAGAAACGCGCTGAGGCAGAAGGCGAGCAGGCGGCCCCTCATGACGCTGATCCCCAGGGAGCGCGCGGCAATCTCGTTGTCCCGTGCTGCCATCATGGAGCGGCCGTAGGACGACCTGCCGATGCGCCACACGACGTACACCGTGATGGCGGCCCACGTCCAGACGTTGAGGAGGTTCGTGTACGGGGGAACGCCGGCAAACGTGCGCGCGCCGCGGGTGGCCTGGTCCCAGTTCACCATGATGACTTGCATGATGATGAGAAAGCCCAGGGTGCCGACCGAGACGTAGGCCCCCTTCAGCCGCATGAGGGAGGCGCCCACCGCGAGCGCCACCGCCATCGCGGCAAGCCCGCCGATCAGCGTGGCGGGAAGGAAAGGAAGGGCGACGCGGGACAGCCAGGAGGGGAGGTCGGGCAGGTTCACCGCCTTGAGGGACACCGGCAGCGTGAGAACGCCCGCCGTGTACGCGCCGATGGCCATGAACCCGACGTGCCCGAGTGAAAACACTCCGGTGTATCCGTTGGACAGGTTGAGGCTGACCACGAGGATGATGTTGATCCCGATTCCCAGGACGATACGCTGGAGGTAGTCACCGGCCAGGAACTGGGTTCCGGCGATGAGCAGGGCGAACGCTCCCAGGAGGGCAAGCGGGACCAGCAGTCCCGCCGGCGGCGTCGCGGCGCGTCGAAGCTCCCGGGCCATCTAGATCTTCTCCCTTTCAGTGCTGCCGAGGATCCCGTTGGGCCGGAAGAGCAGGAGGGCAATCAGGACCGCGAACACGAGGGCATCCCGGTAGGGCGTGAGGGCAGCGGGGAGGAGCCCCTGGAGGAGGATCTCCAGGAACCCGAGCACGTAGCCGCCGATCACGGCGCCGGAGAGGCTTCCCAGCCCGCCGATGACGGAGGCGACGAACGCCTTCAGCACGGGATTGAATCCCATGAGGGGATCGATCTTTCCCACGCGAACGCTCCAGAGAATGCCCACGACCCCCGCCATGAAGGAGCCGATGGCGAACGCCGCGGCGATCACCCGGTTCACATTGATCCCCATGAGCCGGGCGGCGAGCAGGTCCTGGGAGGCCGCGCGCATGGCGATGCCGGTATCCGTGCGCGTGACGTAGAGGGTGAGCGCGGCAAGGAGCACCGCGGCGCAGGCGATGGCCATGATGTCCAGGCTCGCGATCCTCAGCCTGCCGATCTCGATGATTCCCCGCAGGAACTCGGGGGACGCGAATGCACGGGAGGTCGGGCGGAAGATGATGATGGCGAGATTTTCCAGGAAGATGGTCACGGAGAACGACGTCAGGAGCATCGCCACTTCGTGGGCGCCCCGCACGGGCCGGTAGGCCACGCGCTCCATGAGAAGTCCCGCGAGCGTGCTGGCCGCCACGCCGGCCGCGGCCGCGACGAGAAACGGAAGCCCGAGGAGCAGGAGCAGGAGCGCAACGTAGCTTCCGACCATGATCAGGTCGCCGTGGGCGAAGTTGATCAGGCGGAGAATGCTGAAGACCATGGCGAGGCCGATGGCCATGAGGGCGTACAGGCTCCCGATGCTGACGGCGTTGATGAGCTGCTGAACGAGGAGCTCGAACGCCGTCATGTCGCCTTCCTCGGCGACCCGCTGAGGTACGCCTTTTCGATCTCGGTATTCGCCCGCAGCTCGGCTCCCGTGCCGCTGAGAACCACGCGCCCTGTCTCCAGGACGTATGCCCGGTCCGCGACGGCAAGGGCCTGGCGGACGTTCTGCTCCACGAGCAGGATTGTGACCCGCCGCGAGCGCAGCTCCCGGATGACGCGGAAGATGGCCCGCACCACGAGCGGAGCAAGGCCGAGGGATGGCTCGTCCAGGAGCAGAAGCCGCGGCTCTGCCATGAGCGCCCGGCCGATGGCGAGCATCTGCTGCTCACCGCCGCTCAGCGTGGCGCCGGCCTGGCGCCGGCGCTCCCCGAGCACGGGAAACAGGGAGAACACGCGATCCATGTCGGCCGCCGCGCGGCTCCTGTCCCTGCGGCGGATTGCGCCCATGCGGAGGTTCTCCTGCACCGTCAGGCCGCCGAAGATCCTCCTGCCCTCAGGGCAATGGATGATCCCGCGGTTGACAATGTCGAGAGGCGAGGCCTTGGAAAGGTCCAGATCGTCATAGAACACGGTCCCGCCCCGAGGCCGCACGATCCCCGAGATGGTCATGAGGGTGGACGACTTGCCCGCGCCGTTGGCGCCCAGGAGCGCCACGAGCTCCCCGTCGTTCACTTCGAGACTGACGTCATGGAGGGCCCGGATGTGGCCGTAGCCGACCTCAACGCCGCGCAGCTTCAGCATCGTCTTCCGCCTGTCCCAGGTACGACTCCACGACGCGCGCGTCCGCGCGGATCTCTTCCGGCGTCCCTTCCGCAATGGTCTGGCCGTAGTTCAGGACCTGTACCCGTCCGCACAGTTCCATGACAACGGGCATGTTGTGCTCCACGAGAATGATGGCGAGTCCCAGTGTCTCGTGGATCCGCCGGGTGAGATCCATGACTGCCATGCTCTCCTGGGTGTTCATCCCCGCGGTGGGCTCGTCGAGGAGAAGGAGCGACGGCTCCAGGGCCAGGGCGCGCACGATCTCCAGCCGCCGCTGATCTCCGTACGAGAGAGCCGTGGCCGGCGCCGAGGCGCGGTCTTCCAGTCCGAAGAGCCGCAGGTCGTCCCGTGCTTGCGCGGCCAGCCGGGCCTCACTGCGCTGGAACGAAGGCCAGGAGAGCAGCGTGGTAAGAAGAGGCTCACGCCTGTGGATCTGGCGAGCGCTCACCACGTTGTCCAGGACGCTCATGCTCGGAAAGAGACGGATGTTCTGGAAGGTACGCCCGATGCCCAGCCGCGCAATGCGGTCCGGGGCCATCGTCGTCGTTTCCTGCCCGCGAAAGAGGATCCTGCCCGCCGTCGGGCGCAGGTGCCCGGTGAGCAGGTTGAAGAGCGTGGACTTGCCGGCTCCGTTGGGCCCGATGATGCCGAGAATTTCGCCGGACCGCAGGCGCACGGAATACAGGTCCACGGCACGAAGGCCGCGGAAGGTTTTCGACAGGCCCGAGACTTCAAGCAGAATGGAATCCGCGCGCGCTCTCTGCGAGGTGGTCATGCTGGATGTGGGAGGATGATAAACCGGCATCGCCCGGTACGCAAGACGTGCCCCAACGGCGGCTCACTCCGGGCGGGCGTGCGCGGAGTATATTAGTCACGGCCCCGGGCGGAGGGCTGGAGCCGAAAGGAGCACCCGATGAGGGTCAGGGGAAACATCATTCTTCAATATTCGGTGGCGACGTTCGTCATCATTCTCGTCGTCTCGGTCGTCCTGGGACGCCTGCTCGTAGGACAGATCACGGACTATCAGCTTCGGTCCCACATCCGCCTGTACCCCGAGCTCATCGACCTTGCCGTCAAGGGGAATCCGTCGGTCTACGACATGTTCCAGACCGCTTCGGGCGGCCCGGTTCGTCCGAGCGTGGAAAGCCTCCTTCGAAGCTTCTTCGGGCTGGGGACGATCTTCCGCGTGAAGGTGTGGAGCCGCGACGGCACCATCGTCTGGAGCGACCAGCGGGACGAGATCGGCCAGAAGTTCCCCGGGGACGATCCCCTCGTGGAGGCGCTGCAGACCGGACGGGCGGCATACGAGCTGGGAGAATCGGAGAAGGAGGAAAACGTCTCGGAGAAGGACAAGGGTTCGCTGCTGCAGGTCTACACGCCGGTCACCCGCAACAGCATCCCTGTCGGCGTCATCGAGCTGTACGAGGCGAACATCGATCTGTTCGGGCAGATCGCGCGCAGCACGCTGTTCGTTGAGGGCGCCGTCGCCGCGGCCGGACTTCTCCTGTACGCGGCGCTGTTCATCATCTTCTTCCGCGCGTACCAGAGACAGAAGCGCGCCAATGAGGAACGCAACCGGGTGCTCGGCGTTTTCGGCCAGCACGTCTCCCCGGAGGTAGTCAACCAGCTTCTTTCCCAGAACGTCGACCAGGACGGGGAGAAGCGCCGCGTGTGTCTCATGTTCCTCGACATCCGCAACTTCACGGCGATGACGGAGAAATCGGACCCCGTCGTGGTGGTCGGGTATCTCAATTCCCTGTTCGAGTTCATGGTGGACTGCGTCAACCGAAACCAGGGAATCGTCAACAAGTTCCTCGGCGATGGATTCATGGCCGTCTTCGGCGCACCCATTCCCGACGAGAAGAACTGCTACCACGCGCTCAAGGCCTCCATCGAGATCCTCAACCAGCTTGGCCGGTTCAACGCCTCGCGCCCGGACGAACCGACGCGCGTGGGCATCGGCCTGCACGCCGGGCTCGCGGTGACCGGAACCATTGGGTCCGCCCAGCGCAAGGAGTACACGATCGTCGGAGATACGGTAAACGTGGCCAAGCGCATCGAGGAGCTGAACAAGTCCTTCGGCTCCCGGCTGCTCGTATCAGAAGAGGTCTGGAACGAGCTTGCCACCAAGCCCCGGGTGTCGAAGAAGGTCGGTCGGGTCAGGGTGAGGGGACGCGAGGCGCCCATCCTTCTCTATCAAGTGGCATAGTCACGTGCTACCGTAGGGGACCGTGGAGTCCCTGACGGTTCTCGAGAGGGCAGCGTCTTCCCTGGCGGCGATGATGTCGCCGTGCAGGATCTGCCCTCATCTCTGCGGAGCGGTCCGACGCAGGGGCGAGACCGGGCGGTGCCGGCTCGGCGCGGAAATCCTCGTGGCGAGCGCGGGGCCTCATTTCGGAGAGGAGCAGCCGCTCGTGGGAACAGGCGGATCAGGAACGATCTTCTTCGGATCCTGCAATCTCGCCTGCTGCTTCTGCCAGAACTACGAGATCAGCCAGCGCCGGGCCGGTGAAGAGGTCACCGTCCCGCACCTTGCCGACATCATGTTGCGGCTTCAGCGCGGGGGGTGCCACAACATCAACCTCGTGACGCCCACGCACGTGATTGCCGGCATTGTTGCTGCTCTTGCCATCGCCGCGCGGAACGGTCTTCGCATCCCCATCGTTTACAACTGCGGGGGCTACGAGTCCGTGGAGACCTTGCGGCTGCTGGACGGGATCGTGGACATCTACATGCCGGACATCAAGTACTCTGGTGACGACGAAGCTCTTCGTTACTCCGGCGCTCCCGGCTACTGGGCCAGGGCCCGGGAGGCTGTCCTGGAAATGCACCGGCAGGTGGGAGATCTCACGCTGGACTCCCTCGGGGTCGCCGCCCGCGGCCTTCTCATCCGGCACCTCGTCCTCCCCGGCAGCCTTGCCGGCTCCGAGCGCGTGATGGACTTCATTGCCACGCGGATTTCCACGAACAGCTGGGTGAACGTCATGGACCAGTACCGCCCGTGCTACCGAGCCCGCCAGGTCCCCGAGCTTTCCCGTCCTGTTACGCGAAGCGAGTATCGCGCGGCCGTTTTCCTGGCGCAGCGAGCCGGCCTCAGCCGGGGCCTGCCAGACTGGTCGTGACCCCGCCCTCCGGCGCGATCCCCGCCATCATGAGCCCGATCTGCTCCCGGGAGGCCGCGCCCCGCTCGACGATGCCGATGATCCGCCCCTCGTAGATCACGGCAACCCGGTCCGAGAGGGCGAGGATCTCGTCCAGGTCCTCCGAGATCAGGAGGATGCCGGTGCCGGCCTCACGCTGGGCGAGAAGCCTCTCATGGATGGCCTGTGTAGCGCTGATGTCCACTCCCCGCGTCGGCTGGGCGGCGATCAGCACGGAGGGGCGGCGAGACAACTCCCGGGCCATGATCAGCTTCTGGATGTTGCCCCCGGACAGATTCTTGAGCGGCGTATCGAGGCTCGGCGTCTTGACGGCGAAGTCCCTCACGAGCCCTGCCGCGTGCGCTGCCATGCGCGCGAAGCTGAGGAAGATCCCCCGCCGGAAGCGCGGGGACGCATGGTCGTGGAGAAAGACATTTTCCTGCACCGTGAACTCGCGGATGGCGCCGTCCCGCATCCTCTCCTCCGGGATGCAGGCCAATCCCGAGTCCACCCGCTCGTTCAGCGTTGCTCCCGTCATGTCCCGACCCTGGAGAACAATCTTTCCGGCGGAAGCGCGGCGCATGCCGGCAAGGCACTCGGCAAGCTCCCGCTGTCCGTTTCCCGACACCCCGGCCAGGCCGACGATCTCCCCGGCATGGATGTCGAGATCGATGCCGCGAAGCGCCTCGGTGACGCGGTCGCCGATGGCGCGCAGGCCGGTGACCCCCAGAAGGACGGGGCCGGGCTCGTGGGGACGCGGGGCGAGGTCGGAGAGCTCGCGGCCCACCATCATGCGGACAAGCTCCTCCCGCGTGACCTCCCGGGTCTGCCGCGTGCCGATCACCTTGCCGTCCCGCAGCACGGTGACCCGGTCGCTGATGGCCATGACCTCGTGCAGCTTGTGGGAGATGAACACCAGGGAATGGCCCTCCCGCACCATGCGGCGCAGCGTGGCGAACAGGTCGTCGACCTCCTGGGGCGTGAGCACCGCGGTGGGCTCGTCGAGGATGATCAGGCGCGCGCGCCGGTAGAGGGTCTTCATGATCTCCACCCGCTGCTGTTCCCCGACGGAGAGCTGCCAGACGTATGCCTGCGGGTCCACCTTCAGACCGTATTCCTCCGACAGCTCCCGCACGCGCTGGGACACGCGTTTCAGATCGAGGAGCGGGGCGCGCGAGGAGCGCTGGCCCAGCGCCACGTTCTGCGCCACGGTGAGCGTTGGCACGAGCATGAAGTGCTGGTGGATCATGCCGATGCCGGCGCGGATGGCGTCCGCCGGCGAGCGCAGCTCCCGCGGCAGGCCGTCGATGATGATCTCTCCCTCGTCGGGCTGGTACAGGCCGTACAGCTGGCGCATGAGAGTGCTCTTGCCCGCTCCGTTCTCCCCGAGCAGCGCATGCACTTCCCCGGGCGCCACGTCGAAGCAGACCTTGGAGTTCGCCCGGACGCCGGGGAAGCACTTGACGATGTCGCGCATCTCGACGTGGCGGGCTGCAGCGTCCGCCACGTTGGTCTTTTCCATCTTCGTCCCTGGATGGGGGCGGCCTTTCGGCCGTCCGTGGCCACCGCCGCCCCCGCCTTCCCTGGCTAGGGCTCGACCTTCACCGAGCCGTTCGTGATGCCCTTGATCGCCGCGTCACCCGCCGCTTTCACCGCGGCCGGCAGATTGTACGCGGGGTTGTACGCGATCTTCAGGCCCCCGTTCGCAAGCGTCAGCGTGTACGTGATTCCGCCGAGGACCCCCGCCTTGTGCTTGGAGACGATGTCCTTGAGCATTCCCGACCAGTCGTACACCTGGCTGGCCACGACGAGACCAGACGCCAGGGAGGCCTGGTCTGACTGCGTGCCGAACCACAGGACCTTGCCCTGGTCCTTGGCCGCGCCGATGGAGCCGACGACGGACTGGGACGAACCGGTGAGAATGTCCGCGCCGCTGGCGATATGTGTCTTGGCCGCCGCTGCCATGAGCGCCACGTCAGAGAACGAGCCGGTCCAGGTCTTGGAAAGGGTAATGGCCTTGGACACGGACAGCACTCCCTGGGAGAAGCCGTCGATGTAGGTCTTGGCGTCTCCGACTTCCACGGGGCCCGTGACGCCGATCTTGCGGCTCTTGGTGAGCTTTGCCGCCAGGACGCCGTTCACGTACCCGCCCTGCTCGGCGGCGGCGGTGTACGCGTAGACGTTGGGCAGGCCGAAGGTGTTCACGTCCGTTCCCCAGGCGAACGTCACCTCGGGGAAGTCCTTCGCGATCTCCTGCACCGACGAGCCGTACTGCGACCCGTGCGCAATGACGATGTTGAATCCCTGGCTCGCGTAGTCGCGGATGGCGGCCGCGGCGTCCGGGACCTTGTACATATTCTCCGAGTACCTCAGCTCCAGCGCGGACTCCCCGCCCATCCCCTTCTGCACGGAGACAAGCGCGCTCCACATGGACTGGCTGAATGCCATGTCCGTGGTGGCGCTCGGCATGACCACCGCGATGCGCAGCGGCGCGGCGAACGCGCCCGCGGCGACCAGGGCGCACAGCAGAACCCCGATGAGAACTCCTCGTGCCTTCATGATGTCTTCTCCTTTCCCGTACCCTCGGCAGATGCCCGATGCGGCCGACGGCCGCTCTTGTCCAACCTCATTCCGCGGTCAGCTCTCTCCCCGTTCAAACGGCTTGTTCAGCGCCGCCGGCTGCCGCATGCGGTTGATCGTCACGGTGAGGGCGGCGATCGTGAGCACGTAGGGGAGCATGACGGCAACGCTGGAATGGATGCGCACGCCCAGGACCTGCATCCACAGCTGAATGGAGTTCACCACGCTGAACAGGAGCGCGCCTCCCAGGACCCCGACCGGGCTCCACGCTCCGAAGTAGACCAGCGCCACGGCGATGAATCCCTGCCCCGCGGTCAGGTTGTCCTGGAACAGGTTCAGCAGGCTGATGGAAAGGGAGGCGCCGGCGATCCCGGCGAGCGTGGCGCCGATGCACACGCTGAGATAGCGGATTCCGTTCACGCTGATGCCCACGGAGTCCGCGGCGGCCGGGTTCTGTCCCACTGCCTTGATCTTCAGGCCCAGGGTGGTCTTCTGGAGGACCCACCACACCGCTGGCACGAGGAGGAATGCCCCGTAGACCAGCACATTGTTCCGGAACAGGATGGGTCCGACCACGGGTATGTCCGCGAGCAGCGGGACGGGGAGGGGCCGAAAACCCTGGACCGTCTTCACCGTCCCGACAAGGACCTTGAAGAGCAGGCTCGACATTCCCAGCCCGAACATGTACAGGCCGATGCCGCTCACCCCCTGCTCCGCTTTCAGCGTGACGCTGACCACGGACATGAGGAGGCCGAGCACCAGCCCGACGAGCGCCGCTGCCAGGAGGCCGAGCCACAGGCTTCCCGTCGTGAGCGCCGCGTAGAACGCGGCAAAAGCGCCCAGGAGCATGATGCCGTCCACCCCGAGGTTCACGACGCCGGAGGTCTGGGCAAACACTTCTCCGAGCGCCGCGTAGAGGAACGGGGTGGCAAGCCCGATCATTGTGTTGAGGATTCCTGAGATCACGCTGAGGGAGAAAACGCCTTTCACGCTTCGGCCTCCCCGCTCTTCTGGGAACGGACGCTGCGCCGCGCTGCCCACCGCCGGGACCACAGCGCAGAGCCGGAGACGAAGAGCACCACGAGGCCGAGGATCGCATCAATGAGCGCCGAGGGCACCTGCACGGCGCGCTGCATCGTATCCGCGCCGACGAGGAGGCCGCCGAAGAGTATGGACGCCGGAATCAGGCCGATGGGGTGGAGACTGCCCAGGAGCGCGGCCACGATTCCCGTGAACCCGTAGCCGCTGGTCAGCCCTTCCAGGAGCCGGTGCTGGACGCCGATCACCTCGACCACGCCGGCAAGACCGGCGAATCCTCCCGCCAGCGTCAGCGAGAGGGCCTGGAACGTGGGCACGGCGATCCCCGCGTAGCGGGCCGCGTCCGGATTCAGACCAACGGCGCGGATGTCGTAGCCGATAGTCGTACGCCAGAGGAAGATGTACACGGCCACGGCCAGGACGAGCGCGAGGATGGCGCCGGCGTGCAGGAGCGTGCGCGGCACGAGGCGGGGCAGCCAGACCGCCGGGGGAAGCTGCGCCGACTGGGCCAGGAACGTGCGCGCGGCCACGCCGGCGGGGTCCATGAGAGGCCCCTGGAGGAGCAGGTTCATGAGCTGCAGCGCAATGGCGTTCAGCATGATCGTGCTGAGGATCTCGTTGACGTTGAGGCGCGCCTTGAGGATGCCTGGGATGAAACCCCAGGCCGCGCCGGCAAGGAAGCCGACGATGAGGGTGGCGGGAATAAGAAGCCACCCGGGCCATGCGTGAAACGTCAGCGGCCACCACGTGGCCATGAGCGCACCGGCAATGATCTGCCCTTCACCGCCGATGTTGATAACGTTCGCGCGGAAGGCAATGCAGATTCCCAGGCCCACGAGGAGAAGAGGCGTTGCCTTCACAAGCGTCTGCGTAATGCCGAACCGGGTGCCCGCGGCACCGCGCAGGAGAGCGGCATAGGCGGCCAGCGGATTGGCGCGAAGTATCAGGAGCAGGACAGCGCCGACGAGAAGCGCGAAGAGCACGCCGACGAGCGGGAGGAGCACGTTGAGAGCGACCCGGCTCCAGTTTTCCAAGGAGCGCCGCGCGCCGTGAGGGTAGGTTTTCCCGGGTGTCAAAATCGCTTCCTCAGCACCCATTTCTACCATACACGCGGCTTTCCTACAAAGTGAATCATCTCTGCGCTCCGGAACTGCAATCTTCATGCCAGGGTTGCGGGGTTGTCGCGGCGCGGATAATTCTTTCCGGCGCAAGGGAAAGCCGGCCCCAGGCACGGCAGCATGCCGGGAAGGCACCAACGCAGGGCACGAGAACGCATTTTCTGCACCCGCGCGCAACGACCGTGTAGCTCCCGCCTCCGGTGGCGTGCTATCCTCCGTCATGGTCCATTTCACCCTCAACGGACGAGAGGTCGCCGTCGAAGGAGGGCGGTCGCTTCTCTCCTTTCTGCGGGATGAGGCGCGCCTGACGGGCGCGAAAAACGGCTGCGGCGAGGGATCCTGCGGGGCGTGCTCCGTGATCGTGGATGGCGCGCTTCGGTCCTCCTGCACGATGCCGATCGAACGGGCGGAGGGGGCTGCCGTCGTCACTGTCGAGGGCGTCCCCGGGCCGGAGATGGACTGCTACGTCAGGGCGTTCTCGGAGGCCGGCGCCGTGCAGTGCGGATACTGCACACCGGGAATGGTCATGGCCGCAAAGGCCCTGCTCGACTCCCAGCCGGACCCTGACGAATCCGCGGTGAGAGCCGGGCTGCGCAGAAATCTCTGCCGCTGCACCGGGTACGTGAAGATCGTGGACGCCGTTCTGCGGGCCGGCCGCTACCGCCGGGGCGGTGCGCCTGATCGTGCATCACCGGTCGGGCGGGGGGGAGTCGGATCAAGGCTTGCGCGCGTGGAGGCTCCTGAAAAGATCAGGGGTCGGGCCGCGTACGTCGACGACTTCGCCGAGCCGGGGATGCTGTTCGGAGGGGCCTTGCGGTCTCCCCATCCCCGGGCCCGGCTGCGCGCGCTGGATGTTTCTGAAGCACTCGCCCTCCCGGGCGTCGTTGTGGCCGCGACGTGGCGGGACATCCCCGGCTCCCGGTTCACCGGTCACGTGCGCTCCGATTGGCCAACCCTCGTTGCGGTCGGAGAAGAAACAAGGTACGTCGGCGATGCAGTGGCGCTGGTCGCCGCCGAGAGTCCCGCCGTGCTGCAGAAAGCACTCGGGCTCATCCGCGCGGAGTACGACGTCCTCGATCCTGTGAGAACCCCGGAAGCGGCAATGGCGCCGGACGCTCCGGCTATCCACCCGGGCGGGAACGTGCTTTCCCGTCTTCACCTGGAACGGGGGAACGCGCGGAGCGTCCTGGCGCACGCGGCGCACGTGGTCGAGGCGTCCTTCACAACTTCCTTCACGGACCATGCCTTCCTGGAGCCGGAGAGCGCCCTCGGATATCCCCCCGACGCTGACGGCGTGGTGATGGTCCGGACCGGAGAGCAGAACGTCTACGACGGGCAGAGGTACGTGGCGGACACTCTGGGCATTCCGCGGGAGAAAATACGCATCGTCTCCGCGTGGGTCGGCGGAGGATTCGGCGGCAAGGAGGACCAGACCGTGCAGCACCTTGCCGCGCTGCTGGCTTGGCTCTCCCGCCGGCCTGTCAAATGCACGCTCTTCCGGGCGGAGAGCTCCCGCGTGCACGTGAAGCGCCACCCCATGTCGATCAACCTCCGTGTCGGATGTGACGCGCAGGGCAGGCTCGTGGGCCTGGAGGGAAGGATCGTCGCGGACACCGGGGCCTACGCGTCCCTGGGAGGACCGGTCCTCCACCGCGCGGTCACGCATGCCGGTGGACCATATGCGTATGAGAACATTGACGTGGAGGGGATCGCGGTCCACACGAACAACCCTCCGGCCGGGGCATTCCGCGGATTCGGAGTGCCGCAGGTGGCTTTTGCCCTGGAGAGCGCGCTCGACCAGCTCGCCGCGAGAGCGGGGATTTCTCCGTGGGAGATCAGGTTTCGAAACGCCGTGCGGCCGGGGGACCGTCTGCCCAACGGGCAGGTGGCGGGTCCGGACACCGCCCTCGAGGAATGCCTTCTCGCGGTGAGAGCGACCTACGAGGCTTCACGAGGCCGAGCGGGGATCGCCTGCGGGTTCAAGAACACCGGGCTGGGCATGGGCCATCCGGATGTGGGCCGCTGCATCCTGCGTATTGGCCGCGATCATGTGGAGCTTCTCTCCGCGGCCGCCTGCATCGGCCAGGGAGTGGCGACCATGCTGACGCAGATTGCCTGCCAGGTGCTGGGACTGGATCCGGCCCAGGTCGTGGTGCGTGAACCGGACACCGCGGCGGCGCCGGATTCCGGGACTACGACCGCCTCTCGGCAGACGCTCATCACCGGGGAGGCCTGCCGCCGCGCCTGCGCCGCGGCCGTGGATGCCGCGCGGGCGGCCGCGGACGGAGCGCGTCCTTCCGCGGGGGCACTTCTGCGGGCCCTGGACGGCCGGGAGTTCCTCGGCGAGTTCGAGGCCGTGACGGACTCTTTCGAGTCAGATCGCGCGGACCCCGTGCGGCACATCGCCTACAGCTACGCCTGCCATCTCGTGTTCCTCGGTCCGGATCACCGGATCGAGCGGGTTGTTGCGGCCCACGACTCCGGGCTCGTCGTGAACCCGCTGTCGTTCGAGGGCCAGGTCGAGGGTGGCGTCGTGATGGGGCTTGGATTCGCGCTGACGGAAACGTTCCCGCTCTCCGACTGCGTTCCCACCGCGCGCTTCGGCCAGCTTGGCCTGTGGCGCGCGGCGGACGTGCCGCGGATCGAGACCATCATCGTGCGCAAAGCGGGCGCCGGGCCTGCGCTCGACGGCGGAGTCTCCGGCGCGGGATACGGGGCAAAAGGGATCGGAGAGATATCAGCGATTCCGACCGCGCCGGCGGTGGCGGGGGCGTATTTCGCTCTCGATGGCAGGCTCCGCTCGCGTCTGCCTCTCGAGGAGACGCCCTACAGGAGGGACGTTCCATGAAAAGAAGCAAGAGGATTCTCGGGCTCAGCGTGTTCCTCGCGCTGGTGGCGACGGCGAGCGTTTCCTCCCTCGACATGAGCGTCGCCTACCTGGAGGGGCGCGTCGAAAAGCAGGCTGGCAGCGGCTGGGCGGCTCTTTCTCTCGGGGACCCGGTGCCGACGGACGGCGTCCTGCGGCTGGACAACGATTCGTTCGTGGAGCTGAGGGGCCTGGGACTCACGATCAAAGTCAGTCGCTCCGGAACCTATTCGATCCGCGATCTCATTGACGGCTCCCGCCGCGTGGGTTTGACCGCCGTCGGGCGCGCTCTCTCTGACGCTTTTTCAGCTCTCGTTGGCGGACCGTCCCGGAAGCAGGCCGAATCCCTCGGAGTCCGGGGCAACGAGGAGACGGAGGACAACGAGCCGGTCTGGAAGGCCGGGAGATTCGACGATCATCGCAGCGCCGCAATGGACTCGATGAAATCCGGCGACTACGCGACGGCGATCGGAATCCTCAGGAGGGCGCTCGACGAGGCAACGCCAGAGGAGCGGCCGGAGGCGAAGTTCCTTCTCGGGTATGCGTATGCGCAGGCCGGCAACACCGCCGAGGCACTTCGGGCGTTGTCCGGGCTCGCCCCGGCCGCCGATGACTCGTGGTCGCGGGACTTCATAGTCCTGAAGGCCCGGCTTCTCATCGATGCCAGCGCCTACGCGGAAGAAGTGAGCTGGCTTTCGGGGTACGAGAGATCGTTTTCCGACGGGGATGATCGTTCGGCCTTGTACTACTTCCTTCTTGGCCTGGGCTACCGGGGACTCGGGCAGGCGGAGAAGGCCCGTTCAAGCCTTTCGAAGGCGTCAACTCTCGCCGGAGACGAGGGTGTTGGCGCGGCGGCAGCGGAGCTGCTCAGAAAGCCGTAGTAGCGCTCGCTCGATCAGGCGGGCTCACAGCCGCAGCACGAGCCCCGCGTGGCCCTGCAGAATGACGTTGCTCTGGCTGAACGTCGAGTGGTAGTCGGCACCTGCCTCGATCCTGAAACGGGGCGTCACGATGAAGCCCACCCCGAGACCGCCGCTGTAGGCAAGGTCACATGTCGCGAAGTCCCTGATGGAAAGACCGGGCCCCGCCTGCGCGTACGTGTACATCAGAGGGTTCACGACAAAAGTGAAACGGGCATCGACGGCAAGCGTCACGACGGATGCCGCGCTGGCGCCTGATCCTGCTCCCGGCAGGTAGTTGAACCCACTGGTGCCAACCACCGACAGGAGGGGGGAGAACGCGTAGCCGACGTCCACCGCCGCGAGGACGCCGGTCGAGACGCTGGTCGGAAAGCCGGCACAAGGAACGGCCACCCCCCCATGGAGGCTCAGAGAGAAGCCGGTCGGCGGGTGAGGTTCGACATGGATCATCACCTCTTCACTGCCGTCGCGGGCAATATCGATGACATAGAGCCCTTCCCGTATCTTCCGCGCGCCGCCGAGAGAGTTGATCCAGGAGAGAACCTCGCTTTCGTGGTGAAAGACATAGCCGAATGAGCCGATCGGCTCGAATGTGAAGTACTTCTGGCCGTTGATCGTGACGCTTGTGCCCGCGTCATAGTACGCGTACACGAAGTACTGTTCATACGAGACAACCTGGTCAGCGACTCCATTCCGCGTGGGGTCCCGGCCTTTGCCGGCGGCGTTCTCCGCCCACGTGCGGGTCTTCACTTCGAGAATGACCCTGTGCTTGCCTCGACCGACGGGCGGCAGACCGCATCCGAGGGTGCTGATCCGTGCGCTGTCGTTCACCTCGGAAGAGGCAAGGAATGTGACGTTGTTCCAGGTGCTCTTTCGCAGGATGTTCGCGCCTGCGTGCGCGTTGATCTCCGCGTACACGCACTGGTGGTCCTGGACGGTCTTGAAATGGATGTACTCAGGATCTGTCTGGTTGAGGGTCCAGTCGAGCCTGAAGTCGCGCGATCCCGGAGTGCCTCCCGCCGCCGGCACCTGCAGGTTGCAGGTGTGGTTGTGGTCGTACCCGGCCGGCTCCATCGTCTGATCCGAGGGGCACGAGCTGGAATTCGGGGCGGGGACCGTGCGCCAGTCTCCGCCGGTTCCCAGCGTTGCTCCCCAGTGCGCGTAGCGGAAGAGCACGTTCACGTCACTGATGGGCGCGGGGGAGTTGTTTTTCACTCGGGCGATGAAGGGCACGGTTGCGTTTCCGGAGGCGTCCGGAGTCAGGGTAACGGTCGTCACGATATTCGTGCCGCTCAGGACTCCGACACTGGAATGATCCTCGATGTACAGACCCTGCGAATCTCCGAGGCTCGAGACGCGCGTTGCGCTTCCCCACGTGTAGAACGGGAAGGCGTAGCCGTCGAGGGAGCCCGTGGCGGCGGGGGATTCCCGGGGCCAGCGGAACTGGGTTGCGTAGCCTGCGTCGCCGAAGCTGAGAGACCTGTCGGTCACTCGGATGACGTCGGCATAGAACAGAAAGTCACTCCCGATGTTGATCCACCCCGTTCCGCCGGCAGTCTGATCGAGGGGAATACGAACCTCCACGTCCCACGAGTACGCGCCGCCCGAGGGGTAGGAATGCACCCGCGCAAAAAAGCCGGGATCCCCTTCCGTGGCAGCCTCCGTAATGTTCGTCGTGATCTGGCTCCAATTGCTGCTGTCCTGGAAGTACTGAATGGCCCGCGGCGGCTTGTTGACGCGGTGCTGGGTCAGGCTTCCCCCGGTGCCCCCAGCATCACAGGCGCCCGCGTTGTTCCAGACCGGGAAGATAAAGACCCGCCGGTCGCTGGCTGGCACGGCGGCGGTCTTGTCCGGCCTGAACGTGAGCACGATCACGTCGTTGTGATCGTAGACGGCGTCGCCATTCACTTCGAAGGAGAGCAGGAGATACCCTTCCGTCGCGTTCTTCTGCCAGCGCAGGCATTGGAAGGCGACCGGGTCGTCCGTTCCGTTGGCGTGCGTCGCGCGGAAGGCGTTATTCCAACCCATTTCGACGATGTCGATGGTTCCATTGTTGTCGATATCGGTCGGCCGTACGACTCCGTCAATGGCGGGAACTGGCTCGTAGGGCAACGGCTGAGCGGGAGGGAAGTTGATCCTGTCCAGCGGCGTCACATAGACCGTCTGTGTGACCGTGGTGGAGTTTCCATAATCGTCGGTGACGACGAGGGAAACTGTCTTCACGCCCGTGGCTGCGTACGAGTGCGTTGCTCCCAAGATATGCGTGCTGTCCGTTGAGCCTGTTTCGAACGTCCAGGTGAACGTGTAATCCGTGCTATTTGCGTCTGCATCTTCCCCGCCCTCGAGGAACGGGTCATTCGGGTACACTGTTGCACCGACGTTCACTGCCAGAGGCGCATCGCCATAGGGATCGGGTGTCGTCGAAGGGCTGTTGAATGTGATGACGGCCGTGGGCAGCTGTTTGACGTACACAAGCTTCGTGGCGGTTGCTGTTGCGCCATTCGTGCTGGAACGGACTGTCAAGGAGACAGTGTATGGCGTGAATGCTGTGCCTGAGGTGATCGTGTACGCTGGCGGGTCCGGGTCCGTCGTCGGGGTCGCCGGGGGGGCCGACCCCCCGAAGTCCCAGGAATAGCTGGGGGTCCCGCCTGACGGATCACTGGCGGAACCCGCGAAGTCGATGGGCTGGCCGCTCAGGATCATCCGGACCGCGCCGAGCGTGGCGGTGGGCACGTCGACGCCGCCGGATGTGATGGTGATGCCCGCCGTTGGCTTCTGGACCGTTATCGGGTCAGGGGTGATTGTGC
This sequence comes from Spirochaetia bacterium, assembly GCA_035542415.1. Classification (GTDB taxonomy): domain Bacteria; phylum Spirochaetota; class Spirochaetia; order SZUA-6; family Fen-1364; genus Fen-1364. The sequence continues at coordinate 2,133 of DATKLM010000178.1, read as the reverse complement.
CCCCCGAGGTGTTCAGTGCCGTTGTCGTGACGTCGAGATTGTGCGCAGAGGAGAATCCAAGGGTGAACGTCCACGTATCGGTGGTGTAGGAGAACGCCGGGTCGAACGTGCCCTTGAGGCTGTCATCCGGATTGGCGATAAGAGTCAGGTGAATGACAGCGTGCCCGCCGGCATCCGTGTCATTCCCGACGATGATATGGACACCACCGGAAGAGTCATCTCCATTGTCTGACAGGTTCCAATTGCGGTTCTCATTGTGATTCGCAGCAAGCGCAAGCGGTGCCCCCGCGGTGTTGTCAACCTGGTAAGAGACAGGCAGCGTTGTACCACGTGTGTCCACGTCGATGCGAAAGGTGTGAATTCCCTTTCCCTGGGGAATCGTGAATGTGGTCGTCAGCGTGGAAACGCTCTCGTAGTGACACGTGTCTGCAACAACCGCCGCATTCGGCAGAATCATGATGAAAGCCCACAGAAGCAGTCTTTTTTCCATACATGCTCCTTCGTTGGAGGCGCTTTAGTATGAATAGAAGAAGATGCTGCCGGCGTCCGTGCCGAGAGAGTTGTCATCCAGCGGCGCGCCAATGATCATGGAATTGCCTGACGCTCTGACGCCCGTGCCGAAGTTGTCTCCGATGGCGCCGCCGGAGTATGCGAGTTTGCTTTTGTAGCTCCAGGTCCCGTTCTTGTTCCAGAACGCATACGCGCATCCTGTTCCGCTGCTCGAGTTGTATGCCCCCGCGATCACGCTCGAACCCGTGGTTGCCAGGGAGCAGGCGAACTCGTCGCCGCTGACGGTCCCGGGTACCGAGAGTTCGGTGTCGTACTGCCACGTCGAACCATTCAGTTTGTAGAAGTAGACCTTTGTTGTTATTCGAGCCCCTACGGCAAGGCAGGCGTTGGAAATCGCCACGGACCGTCCGTACCTTTCGTTCAATGTTGCCGTGGACGGCTCGAAGAAAGCGATCTGAGGCCAATTCGTTCCGCTTCGCTGGTAGACGTATACCGCCCCTCCGTTGGAAGCGCTGAGATTGTAATAGTCGGCGCCAACCGCGAGATAGTCACCGGAGAGACTGAGGGAGTAGCCGAACCTGTACGCGCTTGACTGCAGTACTTGCCTCTGGAAGGCCCAGGTTCCGCTGCGATAGTAGATATCAACGGTGCCCGCTCCGTAGCTGCCGACCGCGAGGTAGGGACCGTCGATATCCACTGCGAAACCATACGTACCCGTTTTGGCGAACTCGGTAACCTTTGTCCACGTGCCTGCGGACAACTCGTACACCTCAACCATGCTCGCACCCGTGGACGAGACGACCGCGTACGAGCCAGTGATTGCGACGGCAGCTCCGAAGTACTCGTTGTCTAGCTTGGTTTCTGACGTCAGCTTTTGCTGGAATTGCCACGTACCGTCGCTCTGCCGTGCAAAAACGAAAGCGGCGCCGCGGTTGGTGCCACCCTCGGCTGAATATGGCGCCCCCACAATTGCATAGGATGCGCTCATGTCAACCGCAGCCCCAAAGCGGCTTCCTGCGGTCACTCCGGCAGGCGTGACCCCGTTGGGGGTCACAAGCGTCCACTCTGGATCCTTCGTCGCGATGTCTTCGATCTGCAGCCGCAAGGGAGTCTTGTTGAAAAGGTCGCAGGTCGTCAGGGCAAGGAAGACAAGGCCAGCGGCGAGAACGCGCGCCAGAGCTCTGCTCATCTCATTCCCCCCAGACCATCTCGTCTTTCATGGCTTCGGCGTTTGCAGCCCGGGCAGAGCCGGTGTCGCCTCCCGCCCCAAGATACGAAAAACGGTCCGCAAGCAGTGAGTCCACCTTCCTGAGCTGCCCGTAGTACGTCTCCGTTTCCTTGAACCTGCCCATCTCGTAGGTGATCTTCGCGAGATTGAGAAGAGTTGCGCCGTCGCCGGGAGTCTTCGCAAACGCTCTCTCGTAGTAGCGCCTGGCCTCCGGGAGATTGTTTTTCCCGCGCATGATGTTGCCCATGTTGATGAGCGCCGGCGGATACTCCTGGATGGCGAGTGCCTTCGTGAACGCGTCTTCCGCCTTGTCGAGGACTCCATAGCGCGCGTAGAGCACACCGAGCTTGTTCACCAGAGAGACATTCTTCGGGTCCTGGTCAATCTGCTGCTGG
>DATKLM010000177.1:0-23276 GCA_035542415.1 Spirochaetia bacterium | reverse complement strand
CCGCTGACCGCTTTCCGTCGGATCGAAGCGTACTTTTTGAAGCATCTTCTTCTTCAGGGACTTGCCCGCCGGCAGAAGAGCCATTCCCGATCCTTCCCGAGTCACGGTGACGGGGCAGTGCGACTCCCCGAGAAACGCGGCGAGCCGGGAGACAGGATCCGGAAACAGTGACCCGGGGAGATCTACCAACGCGCGAAGACGCGTGACTGTCCCGGCGACCACGTCGGAACCCGCGGTCTGAAAGACGGAGGGCAGGATCCCTGGAAGAGACGCAAGTGACTGCGTGTCCCACGCCGTGAGAGCGACCACCGTCCACCCGAACCATCCCGTCTCCGGACCGAGAATTCCGGAGTCCTCGATCATGCACTCGCGGACAGAAAGAACACTATCGATAAGGTCAGGCCGTTCCTCGAAGATCCGCCGCATCAGCCACGCTTCCGCCCATTCCCGCCCCAGGCCGGCGCACTCCCGCGGCAGCCGGGCGCGCAGGAAAACCGGCTTGAGGCGATGCTTTCTGCCGGTGAGCGCGGCCAGCTCCCGGGTTGATGCCGCGGAGATGCCGCCGGCGCCGGGGCCGAAACGGTCCCACCCGTAGGCGGCATCCCTGCCCTCGAGAGATTGTCGGTACTGGGCGTGCAACGCAGCCCTGCTCGCCTCCGTATCGAGAAACGGGAACGCGAACTCGTGTTCCACCGGCTTCTCCGGCAGGAGCTTCTCCTTGTGCGCCTCGATCCATTCCTCCACGTCCTGCTCCGCATCCGCAGGCAGGCTTTCATCAGAGATGCATCCGCGGGCGGCAATTGCCATGAGGAGCCGGCAGGTGTCCGCGCCGCTGAGAGCAAGCGCCTGCGTCGCCGCGTACGCGGACCAGGACTGGGCGAGCCGGAACTCGAACCCGTTCGTCTCACAGATGGATTTGGCCCGGCCGATCAGGGGACGCCACGACCGCTCCGAGAGCAGCAGCGGGGCGTGGCGCAGCGGCGTGAAGGGCATGCGGACGAGGAGTCCGAAGCTGAAGACGATCCGGGGGGCCTCTGCCCGCCGGCGCGTTTCCTTCAACCACTTCATGAACGCCGCGAGGTCGGCGAAATCGCTTTCTTCCTCCCGCCCGGTCAGGAGGTAGAACAGCTTCAGCTCCCGGGTCCGGCGGCTGTGAAGGGCTTCCACGGCTGCCCGGATGTCGCTTTCTTCCAGGCTCTTGCGGAGGAACTTCCTCATGCGCGAGCTCACTCCCTCGATGCCAAGCGTGAAGCTTCGCTTGTCCGCCGCGATCTCAAAATCGAGGAGGCCCGGCGTCCGGGCCAGGATGTCCACCCGCTGGCTCATGAGCCCGACCTCGTGGAAGAGCCGGTGCAGGGCCGGGAGCAGCTCGGCGAGCGCGGAGTGCGTGTTGAAGGTGAAGCTCTCAATCTCCAGGGTTCCTGCTCCCGTGGCTTTCTTGAGCGCCCGGGCCTGGGCGATCAGCTGAGCAGCCGGGACCTCGCGATATGGTCTTCGGTCGTGACCTTCGAAGCAGAACGAGCAGAAGCAGGGACAACCCCGGGTGATGGAAATCCGGGCGGTGCCGGCTTCCTTTCCCGGGAGAACCGGCGCCCTCCAGGCGCCGGTCCCGCGGTCCGTGACCGTCGCCGCCGCTCTCCGCGTCGCAGACGCGCTGCCGGCCGGCCACAGCCCCGGAACCTCTGCCGCCATCTCCGCCACCCGCGCCTTGCGGGCCATGTGTGCGCGCTCGCGCAGGCCCCGCACAATGGCACCGACCGCTCCTTCTCCTTCTCCGAAGAAGATCGCGTCCGCCATGCAGTCACCGTCCTCCCGCACAATCGCATGGCACGCGGAGGCATTGGATCCTCCGAGGATGATGGGAGGCCACCGGTTGTCCCTCTCTCCTGCCCAGAACGGGACGCCCGAACGGGCCAGGAGCCACGGCAGGTTGACGAGCTCCAGGATGTAGGAGTTGGAGACAAGCACCAGACCGAACTCTCTGAGTCCGCGGCCGGACTGGGTCCCCAGAATCGCCGGCAGGCCCATTTCCTGGAGAACACGCGCATCCTCCCGGCCGGGAAGGAACGCCATGTCGACGTACGCGCGGGCGTCCGCCGCCCGCAGCTCGTGCGCCAGGAACAGGTGCGGGGAGGAGCGCTGGACGTCGTCGAATCTGGAGAGCCTGAGGATCAGCACTCGCTGTGACGCTTCCTCCCAGCGCGGATTGGCAAAGGAAGGATTGGGACGATACAGGGGATGGTCTCGGAGGACGCGCGACAGGTCGGACTGGGAAGCGGGCATGCGGCTTCAGTACTGTAGCGGGAAGGCGCCCGGCGGTGAAGGGGTCCCTTCGCGCGGGCTTCCGGCCGGGCCTGGGCCTTGCACCCCGTGGGAAAGGAGTCTATGCTCCGTCGCATGACAAGGACCGCCAGCCGTTTCGCGCTCTTGCTTCTCGCCGTCGCCATCGTGAGCTGCGCGCCGGCGACCGTGCAGGAAAAGAAAGTCGTTCAGATCTCCTACACGGGGACGCTCGCGGACGGCAGCGTCTTCAGCCAGTCTGACAAGGACAAGCCCCTTGAGTTCCTCGTGGGAGGCGGACGGATCATCCCGGCCCTCGAGAAGGCGCTCGTGGGGTTGAAGGTCGGAGACAAGAAGAAGATCAGCGTCAAGGCAGCGGACGCCTACGGAGACTACGACAAGGCCGCGCTGCAGGAAGTTCCCAAGGACCGTTTCCCCAAGGATTCGACGTTCGGCGTCGGAGAGAAGTTCGTCGTTCAGACTCCCAACGGCCCCTACCCGGTGAAGATTGCGGAGGTCAAAGAGAAGACCGTCGTCGTGGACTTCAACCACCCGCTGGCCGGCAAGGACCTGACCTTCGACGTCGTGGTGGTGAAGATCCGGGACGCCACCGCCGCGGAGCTTGCCCCGGCGGCGCCGCAGGCCGGGGGGAACCCGGCTCCCGCGGAGACGGGGAAGAAGTAGCCGCCTCTTCGAGGTCACGCGGTGCCCTTTTCCGTCTTCCTGACCTCAGACATCCACCTGGGAATGAAGTTCGCCGGCTTTCCCGAGGCCGCGCAGGCGGCGCTCGTGGAAGCGCGTTTCCGCTGCCTGGAGCGGATGGTGGAGGAAGCCGGCCGCAGGCGCTGCGACCTCTTCGTCGTCGCCGGTGACCTCTTCGACCGGATCTCGGTGAGCGCGCGGGACGTGAGGCGGGCGGCATCAGCGCTCGCGGCGTTCCCGGGAAAGCTCGCGGTCGTGATGCCGGGCAACCATGACTACCTCGCGCCGGGGGACCCGCTGTGGCCGGCGTTCCGCGCGGCGTGCGGGGATGCCGTTCTCTTCCTTGATGAGGCACGGCCGTATCCGCTGTCCCGCTACGACGTGGACGCCTGCCTCTATCCGGGGCCCTGCCTCTCCCGCCACTCCCGGGTGAATGCGGTGGGCTGGGTGAAGGCGGCGCCGCGTGATCCCGCAATCACCCATCACGTCGGGATCGCCCACGGCAGCCTCGAGGGCTTCTCCCCTGACTTCAAGGAAGACTACTACCCCATGAGGACGGCCGAACTTCTGCAGACCGGGCTCGAGCTGTGGCTCATGGGCCACACGCACCTCCCGTTCCCCCGCTCGCCGGGCGCCGCGGACCGGATCTACTACCCCGGCACGCCCGAGCCGGACGGTTTCGACTGTACGCACGAAGGATCGGCGTGGGTTGTGGAGCTGGACGTGGACGGCGGCACCCGGGCGGCGCCGGTGCGGACCGGAAGCCTCAGGTTTGTGGAGGAGAGCCTCGCCATCCGCGAAGCCCGGGACCTCGAGCATCTTGAATCCCGCTACGGGGGGGAGGAAGCCAGGCGGATGCTTCTGCGCGTGACGCTTGCCGGCAGGCTCCCCCGGGAATCCCTGGGAGACGTCGGCAGCCTGGCCCGCCGCATGGCGGATCGGCTGCTCTACCTGGACCTGCGGACCGGCGCTCTCGCGGAGGAGATCACTCCTGAGATGATCGACCGGGAATACCCGCAGGGCTCCTTTCCTCACTCGCTCCTCACCCGCCTGGCGGGGGACGCGGAAGCACTGGCCCTGGCCCAGGAGCTTCTCGAGGAGAGCCGCCGGTGATCGTACGCCGGCTGCGCGTTCATCCTTTCGGCTTCTTTGCGGATCGGGAGATCACGTTCCAGCCCGGCCTGAACGTCGTGCTTGGGCCCAACGAGGCGGGCAAGTCCACCGTCTTCGCTGCCATCAAGTCGTCCCTCCTGCGGTCTCAGCTCAACCGCCGGGAGCTGGCGCGGTACATCGGTCGATGGCTGCCGGCCAGCGGCGGGGACATTGCCCGGCTGGAGTTGGGCTTCACTACCGCCGAAGGATCGTGGGTCCTCAGGCGCCAGTGGGGAGCAGCGGCTGCTTCCCAGCTTTCCCTTCCGTCCGGAGGGACCATCGTCGAGGACGAGGGAATCAGCCGCAAGCTCCAGGAGGCGCTTCCCGTCCGGCAGGGAACGTTCTGGAAGGTCCTCATGACGGGGCAGGCTGAGCTCGCGGAGACCATCGAGTCCCTTCGCGGAGACTCCGCGGGCGCGGTCTCCGACCTCGCCGACATGCTGCGCCGCACGGTACTGGAGACGGGCGGGATTCCCGTTTCGGCGTTCCGCGGGCTCCTGGCAGCCCGGCTGCGCGGCGCGTTTCAGCGCTGGGATCGCCAGACCAACGGCCCTGAAAAAAACCGGGGAATCCAGAACCCGTGGAAGAACGATCTCGGGCAGATCGTCGAGACATGGTACGCGCGTGAAAGGCTTCGGGCCCGGCGCGCGGAGGCCCTGGCGTTCGAAGAGTCCCTGGACGAGACGAACCGCAAGCTCCGCCAGGTCGTCGTATCATCGGCTGCAGCGGAGACTTTCCTCTCCTCGAATCGAAAGGCCGCGCAGGACGCCGTGGAGCGGCGAAGGCTCGAAGCCGAGCGGGCCGCGGTGCGCCTGGAGCTGGAGAAGCTCCACCGTGTGAACCGGGAGTGGCCGGCAGCGGCCGCCCGGGAGCAGGAGGTCCGCCGCGCGCTTGCCGCCCTGGAGGCGGCGCGGGCGCCCCTGGACCACGAGGGCCGCGCGGCGCGTGCCGCGGAGGCTGGGCGCGCCGTGCGGGAAAAGCACGCGCGTGTCACGCGGCTTCTGGCCTGGGTCGAGGAGGAGCGCGGCAAAGCGCGCGCCGCGCGCCCCATCGAAAGGAAGGACCTGGAAGAGGTCCGGCGAAAAGCGGCAGAGGCTGCCGCGCTCCGCGCGGGACTGGAAGCGTGTGCAATCGACGTCACCATCACCGGGAAGGCCGCGGTCGATCTGGCGATTCAGGAGGACCTGGCTCCTGAGAGCCGAAGACGCCTGGGCTCCGGTGAAACAGCGCGCCTGCGCGCGTCCGGCCGGCTCAGGATCGAGCATCCCGACATGGTCATCGAAATGCGCTCCGCGGATCCGCACGCACTCTCGGCCTCGGAGAAGGAAGCGGAGGTGAAAAAAGCGCTTGCTGCGCTCCTGGAGCGGCTCGGCGCGCGCAGCGCTGAAGAGGCGGAGGAGCGCGCCCGGGCTGCCGAAGACGCGGCAGCCGCCGTTCGCGCGGCGGAGAAAGCGCTTGCCGAAGAGCTCGGCGGACAGTCCGCGGCGGACGTCGCCGCGCGCGCTGCTGCCCTGGGTCCCGAAGTACCGACCCGGCCCTGGGCGGACATCAGCGCGGAGCTCGCCCGCATGGCCGCGGAAAAGGACGCCCGCGCGCGGGAGCTCCAGGACCTGGAGGCGCACATCGAGGAATGGCGCGCCGCATGGGGATCCGCGGACGCTCTTCTGTCCCGGCTTGCCGACGCGGTTGCCCGGGAGAGGGATATCATGACGAGAATCGACGCCTCCGCTCCGCTGCCCGCCGGCTTTTCGGATCCCCAGTCGTTTCTCACCGCCTATGAAAAGGCGCGGGATGACGCCAAGGCGCTCGCGGACGAGCGCGCGCGCCTTTCGGATCGCAAGCGGGAGCTGGAGGTCAAGGCGCCCGGGGAGACTGCCGAGGAGCTTGCCGCGCCGCTGCGGGACGCGGAGGCGGCGTTCGAGACCGCTCTTCGGCGAGGCCGGGCGCTGGAAAGGATCAGCAGGACGGCTGATGCGCTTCTCCTCGAAAGCGATTCCGCGGTGTTCCGCGGCATGCAGGCGGAGCTGGACCCGCTCATCCAGGCCATGAGCCTGGGCCGTCACTCACGCGTGGACATGGATGGGACACTGCCGCGCGGCCTGGCGGACGGCTCCGGCCGCTCGCTGCCCTGGGATCTTCTCTCCGGCGGAACCCGTGACACCCTTGCCCTTGCCGTGCGCCTGGCCATGGCTTCTTTCTTCCTGAGGGATACCGACGGCTTCCTCATGCTGGATGATCCGCTGGTCGAACTGGACCCGGACCGCCAGGGCGCGGCTGCACGGGCGCTCGCCTCCTTTGCCGCGAGGCGCCAGCTCATTGTTTTTACCTGTCATCCTGCAACAGCGGAGCTCCTGGGAGGAACGCTCACGCGGTTGTGACGCTGGGCGGCCCCCCCGCCGCGGCCGGCCCGGCGCTCGGTTCACGGGTCCACTGCCGGCGCGTCCTTCTCAGCCCGGGTGAGCTGGGCCTGGAAGTCGCGCTCCGCGATGGGAACGCCGCGCCGCCCCTCGTTCATCATCCGCACGATCACCGCGGCATCCGGTTGCTCATCCACGATCTTCTTCAACAGCGGTTTGCTTGCTACCGCCTCCGGCGCCATGTCGTGCGCCTGGGCATAGTATTCGCGGGCGTACCACAGCACGCGCGCAAAGTGCCGCTGCGGCGCCCGCAGGCGCTGGTAGCCGGGGATCCGCCCGAAGTTCGCCAGCGGGTTCCAGCTCCGCGGCGCGTTCTGGCGCTCCCAGTTCTTCTTGAGGAACTCCGCGAGGAGGCCCTTGCGCGCAAGCTCTCCGAGGAGCTGGTCCGCGATGTCGGGAAGCCCCAGCACGTCGGACACGGCGTACTCCAGCATCTGCGGCGGCAGCGGCCGCCGCATCCAGTTCGCCTTCTGGAGGCGGTCCTTTGCTGACCTCGACCGGTTCGCGGGCGCCAGCGCATGGAGGCCTCCCGGCTTGCCGAGAAGGTTCGCCGCGATGGCGACGTCCAGGATGGGCTGGACCCTGAGGTCGAGGTCGTGGCTGAAGGCCAGGAGGTCGTTGCCGGCGTCGTACATCACCTTCAGCCAGCTCGACTCCTGGAGCAGCGCCGCAAGGGATGCCCGGGAGTCCAGCGACAGAACGTCGATGACCCACGCGCGTTGGCCATCGAAGATCTGGATCAGGGAGACGCGGATCCCGTATGAGTGCAGGTTGTTCTCTCCCTCGATGTCCACGGCGATGCGCGCGAAGCGTCCGTCGCGGAGCCGGGAGGCGAGATCCGCCGCCGCGGCGCCTGTCCGAATGACCGTGTAGTCTCCCATGGGTGCCAGGAGTATAGACCCGGGGCCGCCCGGCGGCCAGATGTTCGTTGACTTTTCAGGGCCGGTGGCGTATACAATGACGGCTGGGACTTCCCCGACATCCGATTCGACCATTTCCAGGACGAGTTTTCAGCGTCAGCGTGCCAGGAGCGACCCCATGAAGACAGGATTCAATCTCCTTCTGTGGACTTCCCACGTCACGGACGAGCATTTTCCGCTTTTCGTGAAGCTTGCGAAGGCGGGGTACGACGGCGTGGAGATCCCGATCCTCGAGGGCACTCCGGAGCACTACCGCCGCGTCCTCTCCGCGGTGAAGGACGCCGGCCTGGAATGCACGGTGGTCACGAACATGCCGGATGCGGACCACAATCCTGTCAGCCCGGAGCGCAGGCTCCGCGACAATGCGCTGCAGTTCATGAAGCGTGTCACGGACTGCGCGCAGGCGCTGGGCGCCACGCTTCTCTGCGGCCCGTTCTACCAGCCCGTGGCGGTGTTCACGGGAACCGGACCAACGGAAGAGGAGAAGCAGCGGGCTGCCGAGCACGCCCGAGCCTCCGCGGAGTACGCGGCAAAGGCCGGGATCACGCTCGCCGTGGAGTTCCTCAACCGGTTCGAGGCGTACGTTCTGACCACGATGGACGGCGTGGCAGAGCACGTGAAGAGCGTGGGGATGCCGAACTTCAAGGCGATGTTCGACACGTTCCACGCAAACATCGAAGAAGATGATCCCGTGGAGAGTATCCGGAGGCACCGGGACATCATCACCCACGTGCACATCTCGGAGACCAACCGCGGCGTGCCCGGCCGCGGACACAACGACTGGCTGGGCATCTTCTCCGTTCTTCGCAGCAGCGGATACGACAACTGGCTCACGGTCGAAGCCTTCGGGCGGGTGATCCCGGCTTTTGCCGCGGCCACCCGCATCTGGAGGGACCTCTACGAGAGCACGGACGCCGTGTACACGGAGGGGATCCGGTTCATTCGGGACCAGTGGGACCTGGCGGGCTGAAGGAGGCACAACCATGAAGATCGCGATGATCGGCGCGGGCAGCGTCGTGTTCTGCAAGACCCTGATGGCGGATATCATGGCAACCCCGTCCCTGGCGGGCAGCGAGTTCGCCCTCATGAGCAGGACGGAGCCGAAGCTGCGGGCCATGGAGACGTTCGGCCGCCAGATGCTCAAGGACAACGGGGTCTCCGGATCGGTCTGGGCAACCCTGGACCGGCGGGAAGCGCTGCGGGACGCGGACTTCGTCGTTGTCATGATCCAGGTCGGGGGCGTGGAAGCCTTTGAGATGGACTGGAAGATCCCTCTGAAGTACAAGGTGGATCAGTGTATCGGGGACACGCTGGGCCCCGGCGGAGTGTTCCGCGCCATGCGGTCCATCCCCGTGCTCCTTGAGATCGCGCGGGACATGGAAGAGGTCTCCCACCCGGGGGCCGTCATGCTGCAGTATGCGAACCCCATGGCGGCGAACTGCCTTGCCCTGGGCAAGGCGAGCCGGGTCCCGTTCGTCGGCCTGTGCCACGGCGTTCAGACCACCATCGAGCAGATCGCCCAGTTCATCAAGGTCCCGAAGGAGGAGATCCAGTACACGTGCGGAGGGATCAACCACATGGACTGGTTCCTCACGCTCACCCGCAATGGAGAAGACCTGTATCCGAAGCTCGCCGCGGCCATGGAGCGTCCGGAGATCTACAAGAGCGAGAAGGTCAGGGGGGAGATGTTCCGTCACTTCGGCTACTTCATGACGGAGACCACCGGCCACCTGGCGGAGTACGTTCCCTGGTTCCGCAAGAACAAGGCCGCGCTGGACCTGTACTGTGACGAGCCGGGATTCGGCGGGGAGAGCGGCGCGTACTACTCGTGGTGCGCCACCGTGGCAAAGAAGTACGAGGGCAAGAACCAGCTCGACTGGGAATCCACGGAGCTGGGCGGGAGGAGCGTCGAGTACTGCTCCTACATCATGGAAGCCGTTGCAACGGGCAAGCCTTTCAAGTTCATGGGCAACGTGCGAAACGACGGCTTCATCACGAACCTGCCGGCGGACTGCTGCGTGGAGGTTCCGACCTTTGCCGATGAGAACGGGCTGCATCCCACGCGCGTGGGCAGGCTGCCTACGCAGTGCGCGGCCGCGTGCATGACGAACGTGAACGTCCAGCTCCTGGCAGCCGAGGCTGCCATGGAGGGCAGCACGGAGGCCCTCGTGCAGGCCATCGCCATGGACCCGCTCGCCGGAGCGGTCTGCACGCTGAAGGAGATCCGCGAGATGACCTCCGAGATGCTGGAGGCCGAGCGCCGGTGGCTTCCGCAGTTCACCGGGAAGAAGGTGACGCCGAAGCCGGCGGTCTCCATTCCCGCCGGGTGTGAGGCCATCGACCTGGCCCAGGATCCGGCGCAGGCCATCTTGAAGCGCTTCATGGCCCTGGCTGCAAAGGACTGAGGCCGGCCTCAGCGTGCGGGAAGCTCCGGCAGGGGCTCGCTCGCCACGAGCGGTGCCTCTTCCTTCGCTGCATCCGAGATCCTGAACTGGGCGACGAGCCGGTTCAGCTCCTGGGCCATGAGGAACAGCTTCTCCGTTGCGCTGGACATCTCGGCGGCAGATGTGGCCGCTGACTGCGTCAATTCCGTCACCGTCTCCACTGCCCGGGACACCTGGCGCGCGTTGATGGTCTGCTCTTCGGTGGCCCCGGAGATACCCTGGCTCATCTCGGCAACCTTCGTGAGTGCCTGCGAAAGGTCCGTAACGATAGACACCTGCTGACCCATCGAGTCCACGAGCGCGGTGATCGTCTCGTTGACCTGCTGGGAGGCGGCGCGGATCTGCTCCATCGCTAGCTGGGACCGCTTGGCCGTCTGCACTCCCTCCCCGACGTTCTTCACGCTTTCCCGGATGAGGCTCGAGATCTCCTTGGTGGACGCCGCGCTCCTCTCGGCGAGCTTGCTCACCTCCTGCGCCACCACGGCAAAGCCCCGCCCGTGCTCCCCGGCCCGCGCCGCCTCGATGGATGCGTTGAGAGCGAGCAGGTTCGTCTGATCCGCGATGTCTGAGATCACGTCGACGATGCCGCCGATTCTCTCCGAGCCCTGCGCGATCAGGCCGATGCTGTCCACGACGGACTGGACCGCCTTGGCGCCGTCCATGGCGCTCTCGGATGACCGCCGGGCCAGGACAGAGACCTCTTCCAGGCTGCGCGACGCCGACTGGATGGCGGCGTGCACCTGGCCCATGGAGGCCGACCCGTTCTGGAGTGCCTTTGCCTGCGACCGGGCGCTCGTGGAGACTTCGTTCACCGAGGCGGCGAGCTCCTCCACGGAAGCGCTGGTCTGCTCCAGGGTGGACGCCTGGCTCTGCGCGCCTTCGGCGAGCTTGCCCGCGTTCGCCGAGATCTCCTCGCTCGCGTGGGCCACCTCCGACGCGCTCTGCTGCACCGTGGTCACCACGCCGCGAAGCCGGGCAGCCATGTCGTTCAGCGCCTGTGCGAGCGTGCCCACCTCATCACGCTGGCGGATGTCCAGAACCCGGGTGAAGTCCCCCTGCGCGATCTGCTGGGCGAAGACAACCCCCTTGGAGAGCGGGCGTGTGATGACCCGCGTTATGGCAACCGCAACGCCGATGCCCAGGAGGGCCGCGCCCAGCACGCCGATGATCATGATGAGCATGGCCGTCAGAGTCCGCGTCACCGTCACCTTGGTTATGGCCCCGGCGTCCTTCAGGCCTTCCGCGGAGATCTGCTGGGCAGCATCGAGCAAAGTCTGCGCCGTCTTCACCTGCCTGGCGTTCACGTCCACGAGCCTGGTCACGTTGTCCAGCATGGATTGGCAGGCCTGCCGGTAGGCCTGGGCGGCCTTTTCTATGGCGTCGATCTGCACCCTGTCGTCCGCTCCCACCGTGGGCATTGCACGCCAGGCCTCGAACCTGCCCGCAAGCCCCGTGAACGTCTGCATGGCGTCCTTGAGAGCGGCTGGATCATCCGTGGCCTGCGTCTGGAAGCCGGCAATCTTGACGGCGTTGCCGGCATCACGGATGTCGTTGGCGATGGATATCTCCTGGAGGATGCTCTTCTGCGCGCCCGCCGAGGCGCGCCTCATGTCGGCCATCTTTTTCAGGATGTAGTTGGAGAGCCCGTTGACCAGCGTCGTGCCGGCCGCCGACTGGTCCATGCGCCCCGCGATGATGCCGGAGTTGATGGTCGCGGAGTCCTCGATCAGCGTGTTGTACTGATCCACGCCGGCCTTCGCGTCCGCCAGGGCCTTCTTGAGCACGACGAGCCGCGGATACTTCGCCGCCAGGGCGTCCGCCTCTTGCAGATACTTCTGCGTGTCCTGCAGGCGCTGCCGGGCCTGGTCCAGGGCGTCCGAGTCCATGGTCAGAAGGAACCCGCGGAAGCTGTACATCGCCTGCAGGACGCCGCGCTCGATGTTGTTCGCGAGCACGACCTGGGGCACGGTTTCACTGTCCAGGCGGCTGGCGTCGGCCTGCACGCCCGACATGTTCCACAGCTCCACCGCGCCGAGACCGGCCGTGATGGCGATGACCAGCGCGAAGCCCGCGCCGATCTTGGCGGCCACCCCTGTCCTTTTCATACCGCGCCTCTCAGTTTCGCGGCCGTCGTGAGGGGCCCTTAACGCAGCCTCCTGCCTACCACGGTCTGCAGCGCGACGGACACGACGATGATGAGACCGTAGATCACGTACGTCCAGTAGCTGGCCACGCCCATGGCGACGATTCCACCCCCGATTGCTCCGATGATGAAGCACGCAACGAAGGATCCGAAGATCGTCCCCGTGCCGCCGAAGACCGATGTTCCGCCGAGGAACACGGACGCGAGGGTGTTCAGAAGGTAGCCGTCTCCCAGGGTGGGCCAGAAGAACAGGACGTCCTCACTGACGACGTACCCGGCAAACGCAGCCGCGCCGCCGACGACGGCAAAGGAGATGATCTTCGTCCGATCCACGTTCACGCCCATGAGGCGCGCGCTGTCCACGTTGTCTCCCGTCAGGTACACGTGGGCGCCGAAGCGGTGCCTGTTGAGGAAGAACCAGACCACAAGCCCGAAGATGATGGTCCAGACGAACTGCATCGGGATGACGCCGCCGATTTTGCCGACCAGGACGGGATAGAGGATCGTGCTCGTCACATCGTTCAATCCGAGTCCCTGACCGTTGGTCAGGACCAGCACCCAGCCTCGCCAGAAGAACTGGGTCCCGATGGTGGCCACGAGGGAGGGGATGCCGAACTTCGTGACGATGACTCCGTTGATCAGACCCGCACCGATACCGGCAAGAATACAGGCGACGAAGCCGAGCCACACGCTGTGCGTTGCCGTGAAGACGAGGTCAAAGGCGGTCATCCCGAACGCCATGACCGAGGGGAAGGAGAGGTCGATCTCACCGGTGATGACGACGAGCGTCAGGGGGATGGCGATCAGCGCGAAATACGGCGTTGTGGACATGAACGCCAGGTAGATGTCGCCGCTGAGGAAGGTGCGGGCCGCGCCGATGAGAAAGAGCAGCCAGATGAAAACGGCCACGAAGATGATGCCGATCTGGAGGGGATACGCTCGAAAATACGCGGAGATCCAGCCCCTCCCCGCCGTGGGCGACAACGGCCTCCCCGCTTCCGGTGCCTGGCTCATCCTTTTCTCCTTCCCTTGATCGCCACCTTCCTTGCCGGGCGCCGCGATGAGCCTCGCCGCGTGGGCTTCGTGTCCAGGTGCCCTGTATGTGCCACTTTCTGAAGCCGGTCAATCAGCTCCTGCAGAGTCACGTCGTTCTTCATGAACTGACCGGCCACCGTTCCCCGGTCCAGGACGACGATCCTGTCCGCAACCGGGTAGACGTGGAAAATGTTGTGATCGATAAAGATGGCCGACTTGCCAGCCGCCTTGATGCCGGCAACGAAGTCCAGGCACTTCTTCGTCTCTGACAGGGAGAGTCCCATGGTGGGCTCGTCCAGGATGATCATCTCCGCCTTGAAGTAGAGCGCCCGCGTGATGGCCACGCCTTGGCGTTCTCCGCCGGAGAAGGTCTTGACCGTGGAGTCCGCGGTGATGGCGGACGACGTGAATCCCATGAGAGTGTGCATGAGCTTCCGGGTCTCTTCCTTCATGGTCCGCAGGTCCAGCCGCCCCCAGGCGTCGGACAGCTCGCGCCCCATGAAGATGTTCCTCCACAGCGACTGCTTGTCCGCGAGGGCCCGTTCCTGGTAGACGACCTCGATCCCCAGCTCGCGCGCCCGCGCAACGGTCAGGTGATCGATCCGCTTGCCCTTCAGGTACATCTCCCCGCCGGGATCCGGTTGGTGGTAGCCCGTGATGATCTTCACGAGGGTGGACTTCCCCGCCCCATTGTCTCCCAGCAGCCCCACGATCTCGTTGGCGCCGACCTCGAAGTTCACGTGATGGAGAGCCGCGACCTCGCCGAAGGTCTTGGAGACGTTCTTCAACTGAAGGATGTGATCCATGGATTCTCCTCTGTACGGAAAGGGGCGGCCGAGGGATCCCCCCGGCCGCCCCAGTCCGACGTCAGGATATCAGCGAATGTTCTTTTCCGCCAGCGGCGCAACCATGTCGACGTTGCTCTTGTCGACGAATCCCGCGCCCGTGTTGATGTGCAGCCCCGAGTAGCCGTACACCTTCGAGAGGCAGATCTGCAGGATGGGCAGGTAGCCCTGGAGCCACTCCTGCTGGTCAATGACCAGTCCCGTCCAGCCGCCCTTGATGGCGGTGATGGTGGCCGGGGAAAGATCGAAACCGGCAATGGCGATCTGGCCCGGCTTTTTGCTCGCGGCCTTGAGGTACTTCTCTGCCGTTGCGGTCAAGCCGCCGTGGTCGGTCACGACGAGCTTCACGTCCGGGTGCGACGAGACATAGCCGGCAAACGTCGGGACTCCGGCAACGGGGTCCTTGTTCGTGGCGGCATCAATGGGGATGTAGTCCACCGTGCAGCCGGCTTCCTTCAGCGCGTCAATGACGCCCTTGGTCCGCTCACCGCGCGCGGGCTGCTCCAGCAGGCCCCACACCATGGCGCGGTCGCCGCTCTTCAGGCCGAACGTCTTCGCGGCCTGGACACCGAGGGCATGGCCCGCGGGGTAGTTCTCAGCGCCCACGTAGCCGAAGCCCCTGGGAGCGTATTTCGCTTCCGCCTTGTCCAGGGTGGTGTTCTGGCTGGTGACAATGATGCCCTGCTTCTCCGCCTGGTCAATGAGCGCGTCGAAGGCAGCGTCGCCCGGATGGCCCATGACGGCGATCCCGTCCGGCTTGGTGGCCATGGCTTCGCGGAACTGCTGGATCATCTTCTGCGGGTCCCAGTCCGACCATACGTAGTCCACCTTGCACCCCAGGTCTGCCGCTGCCTGGACCGCGCCATTGTACACGTTCACGGCGAACACGCCGCCCTGAGGCCCGCCCGGGAAGAACACGATCCGGACGTTCGATGCCCATCCCTTGGTCTGCGCGTTCGCTGCCACGACGGCAAAGACGGCCAGCACGACCACGGCGATGACGAGGATTCTGGACTTCTTCATACGCCCAACCTCCTTGGAGAAATGTTTGAGCCCCAACGGGGCTTTGAAAGACCACAGAGAGCACTCACAGGGAACGGCTGTTCTCCGCCTCCATCCTTCCCTTGTAGGTATCGATGTTCTTCTGATCCACGAACACCACTCCAGTGTCGATCACCTTCGGGACGGGCCGGTTGGCAACGGCATCCAGGAGCCGCTCCACCGACAGCCACCCCATCCGGTAGGTGTTCTGCACGACGCAGAACACGATCAGCCCGTCACGGATGCCCTGCAGCGTGTCACCGAGGTCGTCGAAGCCGGCAACCAGGACCTTTCCCGCCTTTCCCTGCCGCTTCACGACGGCAGCCGCGGCAGGAGCGCCTTCGGCGGACACGCTGAAAATGGCGGAAAGACCGGCATGCGCGTCGAGGATCGCCTCGGTCTGGGTCACCGACTCGGAGAAGTCTCCCTTTTCGTCCACGACACCCACCACGGTGATGCCCGGGGCGGCCTCGGCCAGGGCGCGCTTGAAGCCGCGGGTCCGCAGGTTCAGGTTCGTCGCATCCAGGCCGCCCTGGAGGATCGCGATGGTTCCGCGACGGCCCATGGCTGTCGCCATGCGCTTTCCCGCCTCGTAACCTGCGCTCTCGTTGTCCGTGCCGATGTAGGTGAGCGCTTCGCTGGACGGGGCCGGGGCGTCCACCGTGATCACCTTGATTCCCGCCTGGACCGCTTCGTGGATCACGGCGACAAGCCCCTTGTCGTCATTCGCGGAAATGGCGATGCCGCTCACGCCGCGCGCGATGAGGTCCTCGATGACCTTGACCTGGAGTGCGACGTCGAAGCGGGGAGGGGCATCCACTTCCGAAATCACCGCGTACCGGGCAGCCGCATCCGTGAACCCCTTGTAGACCGGCTCGAAATAGGGGTGCACGCCCTTGGGTACCATGACGAACAATGGCTTCTTCTGCATGACCGATGGGGCAGAGGCTGGGGAAGGCTGCTCCCTCCCGCCGGCCGCAAAGCCGGCGCACGCGGATGCCACAAGGAAGGTGAGCGCCATGATGAAGGGCTTCGCCGGCTCTTTTTTCATTTGTTTCAGCTCTTTATGTTCCTGCACGAACCGGGCCAAGGCAGTTCGTGAAGAGAGTGGAAAGTAATTCTTTCCTGGAAAGAGAGATAACAAGCGTCCTACATGGCGGCCCGTGCGCGTTGCGCGGACGCGCATGCTCATTGCCCACGGTGGGTAAAAATGCGTAAGGATGAGTACCGAAGGCCGAGCGCCCGAAGAGCGCTATGCGGTAGACGTCATCAACCGCATCGGACGCCACGCTCGCATGAATGCTCAGTGTATGGCGTATCTCTTCATTTTGTTGTACAGGGTCTTGCGGCTCATCCCCAGCTCTCGGGCAGCTTCGGTCCTGCTGTAGCCGGTCTTCTTGAGGACCTCGATGATCGCCTCCCGCTCCTGCTGCCACAGCTCGGGGAGATGGGTCTCGCTCGATCCCTCGAGAAGGAAATCCTGCGGCAGGAGAGGTCGCCGCTGATCGGAGAGGAGAACCGCAGACTCTACGGCGTTCTTCAGCTCCCGCACGTTCCCGAGCCACCGGTAGGAGCGCAGGAAGCGGACCGCTTCCCGGGAGATCTCCACCCGGGGCTTGCTGTAGCGGCGCCGGTACAGGTCGAGGAACAGGGACAGAAGAGGCTCGATGTCCTCCCGGCGGTCGCGCAGGGGCGGGATCGTCACGGCCACGCCCTTCAGCCGGTAGTAAAGATCGAGGCGGAACTTCTTCTCCTTGATCATTGCCGCCAGGTCGCTGTTGGTGGAGGCGATGATCCGGGCGGAGAGCGGGATCGCGCGCGTGGA
The DNA here is from genome assembly GCA_035542415.1 of Spirochaetia bacterium. Taxonomy (GTDB): domain Bacteria; phylum Spirochaetota; class Spirochaetia; order SZUA-6; family Fen-1364; genus Fen-1364. Next base: position 6,472 of record DATKLM010000177.1, on the reverse strand, counting down.
CCCCACCGGCTCGAACAGGCGCTCCTCCAGGGCGCGCAGCAGCTTGGTCTGCAGGTGCGCCCCCATCTCCCCGATCTCGTCCAGGAAGATCGTTCCGGTCCCGGCAGCCTCGAACTTGCCCACGGCCGCCGCGTGGGCGCCCGTGAAAGCGCCCTTCTCGTGACCGAACAGCTCGCTCTCCAGGAGCTCGGGCGGAATGGCGGCGCAGTTGATGGCAACGAACGGCCGGCCGGCCCGGGGGCCCTTCTCATGCACGAAGCGGGCGAGCATTTCCTTGCCCGTTCCGCTTTCCCCCTGGAGGAGCAGGGGGATCTCGGAATCCATCACCTTGCGCAGCGTCTCCACGATGCGCTTCATCGCCGGGCTTGCCGCCACCAGGCCGTCCGCGGCGGAGGAACCGGCGGCAGAGCTCTCCTGGTCCCGGGGGCCCAGGCAGAGCCGGTCGGCCAGCGCCACGATATCATGGTTGTCGAAGGGCTTCTGGAGATAGTCCACCGCGCCGAGCTTCATGGCCCGAACCGCGGTGTCCACCGTGGCGAACGCCGTGATGATCACCACTGCCGTGCCGGACTGCGCCAGGTCCGGCAGCAGCTCCGTGCCGCTCAGGTCGGGGAGCTTGAGGTCCACGAACGCGCAGTCGAAGCGCTCCTGCCGCGCCTTGCGCCGGGCCTCTGCCGCCGTGGCCGCGCTTTCCACGCGGTACCCTTCCAGGGAGAGGGCCTTTTCCAGGCCGACCCGCATCCCCTCCTCGTCGTCGACGATGAGCAGGGAGAATCCGCGCCGGCTCAGCATGCCTCGTCCTTTCGCGGGAACACGAGCGTCACCGTCGTCCCGACGCCGGGCTGGCCCGCCGCGTCGATTGACCCGCCGTGCTGCTTCATGATGGTCTGGCTCAGCGCCAGTCCCAGCCCGGTTCCGTAGCCCTGCTTCCTTGTCACGAAAGGCTGGAAGATCGAAGCCCGCGTCTCCTCGTCCATTCCTTCTCCGTTGTCCGCAACGCGCACACGACAGCCCGATCCGTTGACCTCCGCGCCGATGCTCACGACGCCGTGATCGTGGTGGATCGCCTGGATGGCATTGTACAGGAGGTTGAAGAATACCTGCTTGATGGCATCCGCGTCTCCTTCCACAATTGCGGACGCCGGAAACGGAGCCACCTCCACCCGCACTCCCTTGAGCCTCAGCTTGGGCGTGAACAGCTGGACCACCTCCGCCACCACGCCTTCCAGCGCCAGGTCGTGGAACGCAAGCTCCTCGTCGGTGGCGTGCTGGAGCAGGTTCCTGAGGAGCCGGTTCACGCGCTTGATCTCCGTCTCCATGCGCGCCAGGAACTCCTCGCGCTCCCTGTCGGCAAGCTTGCCGGACTGCAGGAGCTGGACGTGGTTGAGGATGATGCCCAGGGGATTGTTGATCTCGTGGGCAACCCCCGCGGAGAACCTTCCCAGGGCCGCCATCTTCTCGCTCGTGACGAGGAGTTTCCTGCTCTCCTCCAGGCGCGCGGCGTTCTCCGCCAGCTCGTCCGCCATGCGGGAGAACCCGCGGTACAGCTCGCCCAGTTCGTCCGGGCGCTCCACGGGAAGCCGCACCCGGTAGTCTCCTTTGCCGATGGTGGCGGAGGCCGCAAGAAGCGTGCGGATGGCAAGGATCACCTGGCTGCCCCACAGAATGAACAGCACCGTGGAGAGAGCGACGCAGATCAGCGGGAAGATGGAGAGGCGAACAAAGTTGCGCCACCAGTCCGTCACGGTGATGGAAGAAAGCCCGCCGACGAAAAGGAACGCCTTCGCCGAGGGTCCCATCTCGAGGTACGAGCCGACGTACTCGTACCGCCTGCCCTGGTAGAGATACGTGCCGGAGAACGGGCTTCCCGTCATGGGATGTGCCCGGGACCACAGCACGCCCGCCGCGTCGATCCCGGGCAGGGACGAATAGCGGAACAGGCCCTGTGCATACAGCGCGATCCCGATGCCGTTCCTCAGTGACAGGTTCTCAAGGTAGCTGCGGTTGAATGCTTTCTGAAGGGAGATCAGGCCGATCTCTTCCCCGTTTCGGAACACCGGGATGTAGAAGGTCGCGTAGATGCCGTCTGACGTCTGCGCATATTCCGGCTGGCCGGCAAGGCGTCCGGGTATCTCGTGCGGAATGCTGTCCCGGATGTAGGTGGAATTGCCCACGACGACCACGGAAGCGAAGCGGTTTCCCTCGCGCCGGTAGACGGCGATGGTGTCGATTGCCTCGCTGAGAAGACTGTTTTCCAGCTCGTCGCGGAGAACGGAAATGTCGCTGTCCAGGGTGTCCTTGCTGAAGTAGCCCCAGTACATGTCGTACACGTAAAGCTTTCCCTGGACGGTTGGTGAGAGCGCCAGCCGTGAGATGCTCGTCCGATAGCGCTGTTCCGTGTTCGCAATGTCCTTCAGGATCAGGGAGAGAGAGGATCGAAACCGCGCCTCCTGCGAACGCCCGCTGCTTTCCACGACAACCGCGGCGGCAACGGCGATGGCCACGAGAACCGGGACCAGGAGGGCAAGTGCGGTCGTGAAAAGGAGTCGGGCGCGGAGCTTCACCGGAACAATGTCCTCGGAAAACCATGATAGCCGAAAGCGCGCGAAATTGACAATGAACACAATTCTGGTAAGATATGCATATGAGTGATCACTCACTCTCTCCAAATCAGACCGGCATCAGCGCGTACCCGGACGCGGCGCAGATCTACAAGCAGCTCGACCGGCTGATGACGTTCGAGCCGCTCCGTTTCTGTCCCGAGGCCACGGAGGCATATCACCGTTTTTTCAACGAGCAATGCTCCCGGTCCCGCGCAATGACGGAGGAAGCCAAGACCTTCATTCCCGGCGGGGTCCAGCACAATCTCGCGTTCAACCACCCGTTCCCGCTGGTGATCGACCGAAGCGAAGGGCCGTACCTCTACGACATCGACGGGCATCGCTACATCGACTTCCTCCAGGCAGGCGGACCGACGATCCTGGGGGGCAATGATCCGACGGTCCGGGGCCAGGTGCTGGACGTTCTCAGCCACGTCGGGCCCTCCACGGGGCTGTTCCACGAGTTCGAGCTGAAGCTGGCCAAGGAGATCAACCGGCACATACCCTCGGTGGAGATGTTCCGCATGCTGGGGTCGGGCACTGAATCGGTGATGGCAGCCATCCGGGTGGCGCGCCTGGCCACGAAGAAGCGCAAGGTCGTGAAGATCGGCGGCGCCTACCACGGCTGGAGCGATCAGCTCGTCTACAGTCTCAAGATCCCCCGTACGCGGCGCTTCGAGGCGCACGGAATTCCCCGCGCGGCAACGCGGCACACGCGGGAAGCGGCCCCCAATGACCTGGCCTCGCTGGAGCGCGTGCTGCGCCGCAACCGGCTTTCCGGCGGCACCGCGTGCGTCCTGATCGAGCCGGTCGGCCCGGAAAGCGGCACCCGCCCGGTTTCCTTCGACTACAACGCCGGCGTCCGGCGCCTCTGCGACAGGTACGGCGCGCTCCTCGTGTTCGACGAGGTGGTCACCGCCTTCCGCCTCGGCCTGGGAGGCGCGCAGGGCTTTTTCGGAGTCCGGCCGGATCTCACCTGTTTCGGCAAGATCGTTGCCGGCGGTTATCCCTCTGCCGGCGGACTGGGCGGAAGACGGGATCTCATGCGCCTGGTAGCAGCGGGAATCGAAAGCGGCAAGAAGCGCGCGTACGTGGGCGGCACCATGGCCGCCAATCCGCTGAGCGCGGCGGCCGGGTACTTCACGCTGAAGGAGATCGAACGGACCGGCGCGTGTGAGAAAGCGGGCAGGGCCGGGGACCGGCTCACCCGGGGCCTTCAGGCTCTCCTCGAGAAGCACCACCTTCCGGCCGTGGCGTACAACCAGGGATCCATCTGTCACCTCGAGATGGTGGGAGGCATGTTCATTCGCCTGGACTACCTGCGGATCCTGTCCGTCCTGAAAGAGATCAAGGTGCGGAAGGCGCTCATGGAGGAATACGGCGCTGCCTACATGGCAGAAGGCCTGGTCACGCTCGCCGGCAGCAGGATGTACACGAGCGCGGCTGATACGGACGACGTGATCGACGACGCCCTTGCGCGGTTCGCGCGGGTCCTGGGTCGTGTGGAGCGCCCGGTGGCGCGGGGAGCGTCTCAAGCCGCTGGGGAGGGCGTGACATGAAAGAGCAGGAAGCGCGGGAAGCGGTGCGGGCAGCGGGCGTGGGGCTCGTGGAGGAGGGGTTGGTCGCCGGCACGTGGGGCAACATCTCCGTGCGCCTTTCCGTCGGGGAGATGGCCATCACGCCGAGCGGTTTCGACTACCTCACGATGCGCGCCGGGGACGTCGTGATCGTGGACCTGCGGACGGGGGAAGCTCGGGGTGGAACGCCGTCCACGGAGAAAAAGCTGCACGCGGAGATCTATCGAAGCAGGCCCGAGATCAACGCGGTGATCCACACGCACTCCATGAGTGCTTCAACCGTGGCGGCCGCGCGGCGCGAGGTGCCTCCCATCCTCGACGACCTTGCCCAGATCGTCGGCCCCAGTCTCCGCGTTGCGGACTACGCGCTTCCGGGCACCGGCAGGATGAGCAGGACCGTGCTTCGCGCCCTGCGCGGGCGAATGGCCGCGCTCATGGCAAACCACGGGGCCGTGGCGCTCGGGCGGACCCTGGACGAGGCGCTCCTGTGCGCGCGCATCGTGGAGAAGGGCTGCCGCGCGTTCATCGAGGCGGAGTTCCTGGGAGGGGCGAAGAGGATCAACCGGGTGGAGGCAGCGCTCATGCACCAGGTGTTTCTCCGCAAGTACTCCCGGCGCAGCCTGGCCGGCGAAGGCCCGTCAGACGAGAGCCCGTCTGAGGCGGGCCCGTCAGACCCGGGCCGCGGGGATGCGCAATGAGAGATTCTGTTCACGTCATCTCGTACGACGTCGGAACGACGGGCGCAAAGGCGTGCCTGTACCGGCTGGGCGCCGGCGGCGCGGACCTGGTGGCCCAGGCTGCCGCGGAGTACCCCCTGACACTGCTCCCTGACGGCGGGGTGGAACAGGAGCCGCAGGACTGGTGGAACGCCATCTGCCGCAACACGCGGGCGCTCCTCCAGAGCTCGGCGCTCGATCCCGCGGCCGTCCGCGGCCTCGCCTTCTGCTGCCAGATGCAGTGCCTCGTGCTCGTGGACGCCCAGGGCGCGCCGGTGCGGCCCGCCATGAGCTACATGGACCAGCGCGCGGTGCAGCAGAAGCGCCGCGGGATCGAGCGCGGGCTGAAGATCGCCGGGATGAACGCGCGCAAGCTCCTTGCTTCTCTCCTGGTCACCGGCGGGGTATCGGCAAGCGTCAAGGACCCGATCTGGAAGTACGCCTGGGTCCGGGAGAACGAGCCGGAGGCTTTCCGCCGCGTTGCCAAGTGGCTGGACGCCAAGGAGTACCTCGTTCGCCGCTGCACGGGCCGGTTCGCCATGACTCCGGACTCGGCGAACGCCACGTTTCTCTTCGACACGAGACCCGGCCGGCTCGGGTGGAGCCCGCTCATCTGCGGCCTGTTCGACGCCGACCCGGCGCACCTTCCCGAGGTCATCGGCCCGGCAGAGGAGGCCGGGAAGCTCCTGCCGGAGGCGGCACGGGAGCTCGGCCTTGCCGCGGGAACGCCGGTGTTCGGGGGAGGGGGGGACCTCTCCCTTGTCGCGCTGGGCTCAGGCGCGGTGGGCGTGAATGAGACGCACGTCTACATGGGAACCTCGGGATGGGTCTCCGCTGTCACGGATCATCGCGTCGTGGACACCGACTCTTTCATCGCCTCGATCCTGGGTGCGGTCCCCGGACGGTACAACTACATCTCCGAACAGGAGACATCGGGAAAGTGCCTGGAGTGGGTCCGCGATCATCTGGCTCTCGACGAGATCGGCGTGTACCTGGAGCACCGAACGGTTGCCGACGATTCCGAGCCGATGTACCGGACGCTCTTTCAACTCCTCGATGAGACCATCGAAGCCGTGGAGCCGGGTGCCCAGGGCGTGATCTTCACGCCCTGGCTCCGCGGAAACCGGTCCCCGTTCGAGGACCCGCATGCGCGGGGTATGTTCTTCAACATCGGCCTGGAGACCGGCAAGACCGCCATGGTGCGGGCAGTTGCCGAGGGCATTGCGCTGCACGGCAGATGGCAGCTGGAGGCCATCCGGCACAAGGTTCCGGCCCGCGGGCCGCTTCGATTCGTTGGCGGCGGCGCCCGTTCATCAGCCATGGCGCGGATCATTGCGGACGCCAGCGGTGAAACGGTGGAAACGATCTCCTCACCGCAGAATGCCGGGGCCCTTGGCGCGGCGCTCCTGTGCGCCCGCGGGCTCGGCATCCTCGACACGCTGACCGATGCCCGGCGGCTCGTGCCCGTCCATGCAGCCTTCGAGCCGGATCCAGGACGCGCTGCGGTCTACGACGAGCGCTTCGGAGTGTTCAAACGGCTGTGGCGCGCCAACAGGGAGAGCTTCCGAGCTCTCAACGA
>DATKLM010000176.1:0-7828 GCA_035542415.1 Spirochaetia bacterium | reverse complement strand
TTCTTGAGAACTCGCAGGTGAAGCTCAAGGTACGGATACCGACGGAGGACGTGCGGAAGCAGTACGACGACATCCTGCGGGAATACACGCAGAAGGCGCACCTCAAGGGATTCCGGCCCGGAAAGGTCCCCGCGGACGTGATCGTGCGCAAGCTCGGTCCGGCCCTGATGGACCAGACGCGCTCGGAAGTGCTGGAGAAGAGCCTCTCGGAGATCTTCGAGAGCGTTGAGCAGAAGCCCATCCCGTACGCCACGCCGGAGATCAAGGCGGATGAAGCCCTCGAGCTGGGAAAGGACTACGCCTTCGAGGTGATCTACGATACCTGGCCGTCCATCGAGCTCGGCCCCTACCAGGGGCTGGAGATCGACCAGCCGCAGTGGGACATCACGGATGAGGACATCGGACGCGAGCTCAAGGGAATCCAGGAGCAGAATGCCCTGTTCGCCGACAGGGAGGGCGGGGACGTGCAGACCGGCAACATCGTGAACCTGGACTACGTGGAGCTGGAGGCCGGCTCGGAGAGGCCGGAGACCAGGAGGGAAGCGTTCGTGTTCGAGGTGGGAACGGGATACAACGTCTACAAGATCGACGACGAGGTCATCGGCATGAAGGCGGGGGAGACGAAGACCATTACGAAGATCTTCCCGGAAGATTTCGAGACGAAGGCGCTCGCCGGAAAGACAGTCAACCTCCGGATCACCCTCAACAGCATCAAGGAGAAGAAGCTCCCCGAGATCAACGACGAGCTCGCCCGGGACATCAGTGAGAAGTTCGCCACGATCGCCGACCTGCGCGCGGACATCGCAAAGAAGCTGGAGGAAGCGGTAAAGCAGCGCATCCGGTCCCAGACCGTCTCCCGTATCCTCGACTCCGTCGTGGAGACTTCCCGGATCCCGCTGCCGTCGTCCCTCGTGGACTACCAGCTGGAGAACATGTGGCACGAATATGTGAGCCAGATGCGCATCGAGGAGAAGAAGCTCGTGGAGATTCTCGAGGCGCAGGGCACCACCATGGAGAGCCTCCGCAAGGACTGGCTGCCCGCCGCGGAAAAGCGCGCTCGACTCCAGCTCGTGGTGTCGGAGATCGCGAAGCGGGAGAACATCGCCATCGAGGAGCAAGAGCTGGAGGCGGAAATCTCGCGGATGGCGGATGCGCGGAAGGTGACTCCCGCGGAGCTCAAGGAGAGCCTCACGCGGAACAACCTCGTGGACTACATGAAGAGCAATCTCCGCATCGACAAGCTCTATGACTTCCTCCTGTCCAAGACCACTCTCCGCGCGGGGGAAAAGAGAAAAGTATTGGACATACTCCAGGGTAATTAATTACCATTCTATCTATATGATGAAAACGGAAGGGCATCAGCTCATGGAAGAAATGGACACGAACCTCGTCCCCATCGTCATCGAGCAGACGGGGCGCGGGGAAAGGTCCTACGACATCTACTCCCGGCTCCTCAAGGACAGAATCGTTTTCGTGGACGGTGAGATCTACGACGTGAACGCGGACCTCGTGGTGGCTCAGCTCCTCTTCCTGGAATCGCAGGACCCGGAGAAGGACATCCACCTCTACGTGAACTCCCCCGGCGGGACGGTGACCGCGGGACTCGCCATCTACGACACCATCCAGTACATCAAGCCCGACGTCCAGACCATCTGCCTCGGCCAGGCGGCCTCCATGGGCGCGCTGCTCCTGGCCTGCGGAACACACGGGAAGAGGGTCGCCCTGCCATCGTCGCGCATCCTCATCCATCAGCCCTGGGGAGGCGTCTCGGGGCAGGCCGTGGACATCAGCATCCAGGCGCGCGAGCTCGTGCGCATCAAGAAACTCATCATCTCGTATTTCGCGGAGCACACCGGGAAATCCGCCGAGACGGTGGAAAAGGATCTGGAGAGGGACTATTATATGTCGGCTGAAGAAGCCCTCGAATATGGTCTCATCGACAAGATCCTGAGGCGGAGCAAGAATGGCGAAAACCCCCAAAAGTGACGGCTTCAAGGTCTGCTCCTTCTGCGGGAAGAGCGCTGACGTTGCGCGCCGTCTCATTGCCGGGCCGGGTGTCTTCATCTGCGATGAATGCGTCAACGTCTGCAAGAAGATCCTGGATGAAGAGGAAGAAAACCTTTCCATTGAATTCACAGAGGACATTCCGAAGCCCCGGGAGATCAAGGATTACCTCGATCAGTACGTGATCGCCCAGGAGCAGGCCAAGAAGGTCCTCTCCGTTGCCGTCTACAACCACTACAAGCGGATCGCGCTCGGCCACAAGGTCCAGAGCGAGGTGGAGCTGGAGAAGTCCAACGTCCTGCTCATCGGCCCCACGGGAACCGGAAAGACGCTCCTTGCCCGCACCCTGGCCCGCAAGCTCAAGGTGCCGTTCGCCATCGCGGACGCCACGACGCTGACGGAGGCCGGCTACGTGGGTGAGGACGTGGAGAACATCCTCCTCAAGCTCATCCAGAACGCGGGGAACAACATCTCCGCCGCGGAACGCGGGATCGTCTACATCGACGAAATTGACAAAATCGCCCGCAAGAGCGGGGACAATCCTTCTATTACCAGGGATGTGTCCGGGGAAGGCGTCCAGCAGGCGCTCCTCAAGATCGTGGAAGGAACCGTGGCCTCCGTGCCCCCGCAGGGCGGGCGCAAGCACCCCAACCAGGAAATGCTGCGCATCGATACCACGAACATCCTGTTCATCTGCGGCGGGGCGTTCGTGGGCCTGGACAAGATCGTGGAGCAGCGCACCGTGGCGCACCCGCTGGGCTTCGGCTCTAATCCCCTGGGCTCCGGGGAGAAGGACCTGGTGGAGCTGTACTCCCAGTTGCAGCCGGATGACCTGATCCGCTACGGCCTCATTCCGGAGTTCGTGGGCCGGCTTCCCATCGTGGTTCCGCTGGAGGAGCTGGACGCGGACGCGCTGCGCCGGATCATCACCGAGCCCCACAACGCCATTCTCAAGCAGTACAAGGCGTCCTTCAAGCTGGACGACGTGGAGCTGGAGTTCGACGAGCGGGCCATTGACGCCATTGCGCGCAAGGCCATCCAGCGCAAGACCGGCGCCCGGGGGCTGCGCGCCATCGTGGAAGCCCTCATGATGGACGTCATGTTCGACATCCCGTCCCTCAAGGGCGCCAAGAAGGTCATCATCTCGGAGCAGGTCGTGACGAGCTCCGAGAAGCCCGAAGTGATCCTTTCGGGGCAGAAGAAGACGGCATAGCGGCCGGCGGCCGAGAAATGAAGATTCTTCTCAAGAAGCACGAGCTGTTCATGGTCCCCCTGAAGGACCTCGTCGTGTTCCCCCGCATGGTGGTGCCCCTGTTCGTGGGCCGGCGGCGCTCCCTGCGCAGCGTGGAGGAAGCGATGCGGCTCGGGCGCCCGCTGTTCCTTGTCTCCCAGAAGAAAACGGGCGTGGAGGAACCGGATGAGCGGGACGTGCACGGCGTGGGCACCGCCGCGCGGATCCTCCAGATGCTCAAGCTCCCCGACGGGAAGATCCGCCTGCTCGTGGAAGGCCAGGAGCGCGCCGTTATTGTCCGCTACTCCGATACCCGGGACACTTTCCGCGTCATCGTGCGGCCGTTCAGGGAGACGCGGGAGATCACGCCGCAGCTCTCCGCTCTCATGCGCGCCGCCCTCTCTCAGTTCACCCGCTACAGCGAGGTCTCCAAAAAGGTCCCGCCGGAGGCGGTGACCGCCGTGCAGGGAGCCGAGCTGCCCGACCTGCTCGTGGATCTCATTGCCGGCAACCTTCCCCTGAAGCTTTCCCAGAAGCTCGAGCTCCTCTCCGTTGAGGATCCGGCGGAGCGGCTGGAGAAGTGCGCCTCCATCGTCGCCTCAGAAATCGAGGTCCTGACGCTGGAGCAGGAGATCACCGGCAAGGTCCGCCGCAAGCTGGAAAAAACGCAGAAGGACTACTTCCTCACCGAGCAGCTCAAGGAGATCCAGAAGGAACTCGGCGCGGAGGGAGACGACCCGACGGGCGCCAAGGAGCTGGAGGAAAAGGTGGGCGCCAAAGGGCTGCCTGCCGAGGTGGCGGAGAAGTGCCGCAAGGAGCTCAAGCGCCTTGTCCGCATGCAGCCCATGTCGCCGGAGTCGGCCCTTCTCCGCACGTACCTGGAGTGGATCGTGGACCTTCCCTGGAAGGAAGTCACCACGGACAACCGGGACATTGAGCGCGCCCGCATCATCATGGATGAAGACCACTACGACCTGAAGAAAGTGAAGGAACGGATCCTGGACTTCATCGCGGTGCGCCAGCTCTCCAGCGGGGTCAAGGGACCCATCCTCTGCTTCGTCGGCCCCCCCGGCACCGGCAAGACCTCCCTCGGGCGGTCGGTGGCCCGGTCCCTGGGCAGGAACTTCGTGCGCGTCTCCCTGGGCGGCGTGCGTGACGAGGCCGAGATCCGCGGTCACCGCAAGACGTACGTCGGAGCCCTTCCCGGGAAGATCATTCAGTCCATGCGCAAGGCCGGCTCGCGCAATCCCGTGTTCCTCCTGGACGAGATCGACAAGATGAGCTCGGACTGGCGCGGGGACCCCGCCTCGGCGCTCCTGGAAGTGCTGGACCCCGAGCAGAACTCCACGTTCCTCGATCACTACCTCGAGGTCCCGTACGACCTTTCGCCGGTGATGTTCATCACCACGGCGAACTCCGTGCACAACATCCCGTACCCGCTGCGGGACCGCATGGAAGTGATCGAGATCTCGGGATACACGGAGCTGGAAAAGGAAAAGATCGCCGAAAGGTTCCTCGTGCCCAAGCAGGTGAAGGAGAACGGCCTCGCCTGGGCGGACATCACGTTCCAGAAGCCGGCCATCCTGCGGCTCATCCGCGGATATACGATGGAAGCCGGCGTCCGCAACCTCGAGCGGGAAATCGCCAACATATTGAGGAAGATCGCGCGCGAGGCGGTCAAGGAAGGGAAGATGCCCCCGGTGGCCGAGCCGGTCACACTCGCGGCAGAGTCCCCGGCAGCGGATTCTGAAACCGTCGACGCGGATTCCCCGGACGTTGCCGATGCCGCGCAGAAGGAGGCACCGGCCGGCGCGCAGCCGGATGCACCGGCGGCTTCCGCACCGGCGGCAGATCCAGCCGGGGCGCCCGGCGCTGAGGGCGCTGGCCAGAGCGCTGCTCAGAACGCAGCTGAGAGCGCCGCTGTCCCATCGTTCAAGGTCGTGGTGTCGGGGCGCGGCGTGGAGAAGTACCTCGGCAAGGAGAAGTTCCTGGAGAACACGTTCTCCCGGGACGTGAAGCCCGGCCTTGCCTACGGGCTGGCCTGGACGGAAGTCGGCGGTCAGCTCCTGCCCGTGGAAGTGGCAATCCTCGCCGGCAAAGGAGACCTTCTCCTGACGGGGAGCCTCGGAGACGTCATGAAGGAGAGCGCGCAGGCCGCGCTTTCCTTCCTCCGCGCGCATCACGCGGAGCTGCGCATTCCCGCGGACTTCACCAAGGACCGTGACATCCACATCCACGTGCCGGAAGGCGCTATTCCCAAGGACGGCCCCTCGGCCGGCATCTCACTGACCGCGGCCCTGCTGTCCGCCGTGTCCGGCGTTGCGCTGAAGAGCGGCTTCGCCATGACGGGGGAGATCACCCTCACCGGCCGGCTCCTTCCCATCGGCGGAGTGAAGGAGAAGGTGCTTGCGGCCCATCGCTACAAGATGACCCATGTTCTCCTGCCGCGGCGAAATGAGAAGGACCTGGAGGAGATTCCGGTGGAGGTCCAGCAGGACATGGTGTTCGAGTTCGCGGACTCGGTGCTGGACGCTATTGCGATTCTCTTCCCGCCGGACAGCTTCCCTTCGCACGCCGCGGCAGAGGAGCCGGCCGCGGCGCCGGAGCCGACCAGCATACACACCGCGGATGGGGCAGACGAACCCTCTCTGCCCACGCACGACGCACCGCTGGACATTCCGCCGCCCTGACGTTCTCTCTCAGCCATTCACTCGCTATATTGACTCCATGAGCGACCTCGACCTGAGCGATCTCGACCACTCCGTGACGTGGGCCCGGCAGAACATGCCGCTCACCGAAGCGCAGATCGCCGCTCTTCCCGACCTGCGCGGCGCGCGCCTGGCCTGCTCCGTCCACCTGGAGCTCAAAGCCCTTCCGTTTTTCGAAGAGCTCATGCGGCGCGGCGCGGCGCTTTTCCTCACGACATGCAATCCCCACACGGTGAGGGACGAGGTAGTCGAGCGGCTCGTCGCCCGTGGCGCCGAGGCGCACGCGTGGAAGGGGATGTCCGCGGCTGACCAGGAAGAGGCGCTGGACCGCGCGCTCTCCTGGTCTCCCACCCACCTGTACGAAATGGGAGCGCTCATTGCGTCGAGAGTCATGGAGAAAGGGGCAGCCGCAGCGGTCCCGGCGGTTTCCGCAGTCCAATCTGTCTCCGCCGGGCTGGAAGCCACCGGCTCGGGGATCTCCCTGATCACGCGGCTCCTCGACGAGGGCCGCGCGCTTCCGTTTCCCGTCTACAACTGCGACGACGTGCCCATCAAAGAAGGGCTTCATAACCGGCATCTTGTCGGCTTGAGCACATGGCAGGCGTTCATGGAGCGCACGTGGCTGAGCCTGCACGGGAAGAACGTGCTCGTGGTGGGATACGGCCTGGTAGGGCAGGGGGTCGCGGAAACAGCCCGGGCATTCGGGGGCGTGGTGAGCGTGGCGGAGCGCGACCCGGCGCGCGCTCTTGCCGCGCGGTACGCGGGCTTTCAGGCAGGCACGCTGGAGAGCCTGGCGCCCGAGGCGCATGTGATCGTCACCGCAACGGGCCGGCCCGGCGTGCTGACGGCCGCCCAGTTCCCTCTGCTGAAGGAGGACTGCTTCCTCCTGAACGTGGGGCACACGGCGGACGAGATCGAGGTGAGCGCCCTCGGCCCCCGAAGCGCGGTCATCCCGTTCGTGGAGCAGGCCTGCCCGGCGGGCCGTCGAGTTTTCCTGTTCGCCGGCGGCTCCATGGCGAACCTCACCGCCGGGAAGGGAGACACTCTCAACTCCTTCGACGTCACCATGGCAACCCTCGCCGCGGGCCTGAGGTATATCTTCTCCGCAGAGGCAGCGCGCCGCCCGCCGGGCCTGCACACCCTTCCCCGGTCCGCGTGGGAAGAGGTGGCCAGGAGTGCCTCGGGCTGAGCTGCGCCATTGGACGGCGCCAACCCGTCCTGCCTACATTTCAGTCAAGGAGCCCGAATTATATGAAGGCATTTCATCGACCGGCTCTGCCGGTTTTTCTGATTGTTCTGGGCGCCGTGGCAGCGGGGATGGCATTCGCGCAGGCTGCGCCCCCGGCATCCATCGACGGAACCGTTTCCGCCATGACGATGTCGAGCCTTACTCTCACCGCCGCGGACGGCACCACGAAGAAAGTGTCGCTTCCCAAAGGGATTCTCGTGCTGGAGCGCACCTCCGCGACTCTCTCCGATATCAAGAAGGGCGACGCGATGGGCGTCACGGCGCACCGCGCGGAAGGCGGTGAGCTGACGGCCACCGAGATCAACATCTTCTCCGCGGAGCTGTGGAAGGTGGTCAAGAAGGGGCAGTGGCCCATGCAGCAGCCGGGGCAGATCATGACGAACGCGCTCGTCACGAGCTACGCGGCCAGGGCGAACGGCCACACGCTGGATATGAAGTACAAGGACGTGTCCACGACGATCGCCGTCCCTGACGATACCGTCATCCATCGCCTGCTGACGAAAGCCCTCGCCGACGTGAAGCAGGGAATGCACATCCTGGTTCGCGGGAGCGCAAATCCTGACGGCAGCTTCAAAGCGGCATCGGTGAGCTTCGAGGGCTAGCACGGCCGAAGGCCGTGCAGGCGGGGCCCCAGGG
>DATKLM010000175.1:0-56516 GCA_035542415.1 Spirochaetia bacterium | reverse complement strand
TGATGCCGCCGGTGGTGAGGCCGGCGATGAAATATCTCTGGAACGGGGAACATGTTCACGCTCGGGAGTGATCCCGACGCACAGGGCAACGCCCTCCGGGGAGCGATTGTAGGTGGTCACTTCCGAGAAGTCAAGAAAAATATGATAAGTATCCGAATGTCGGCTCCAGATGCTGCTCAAAGTGAAATTTCAGACTCTGTTTCGCGAATAGACTCGAATTTATATCAAATATCTCCAATAATTATCTGCTCTTATGATTTATATTGGCGAAGCGAATTAACAAAAAGCGCAAAAGAGCTGTTGCATAGTATCAGGGAAAGTGATATTCATATGCGAGGATAAGATAAGCAGATGAGCGGTCCAAATATCCTGATCATCAATCCGGTCAACGACATCGAGGTTCTGAAAGGCCTGGCATCCGAGCTCCGCGTCCGTATCCTCGAGCTGCTCCACACCCAGAGCATGAATGTCAACGAGCTCACGCGCGCGCTGGACATGCCGCAGTCCACGGTGGCGACGAATGTCCAGGTCCTCGAGTCCGCGGGCCTCATCCGAACGGAGACGGTGAAGGCGCGCAAGGGGAGCCAGAAGATCTGCCACAATATCTACCAGGAGATGCTCGTCCAATTCCCCCAGACGCGCAAGCCGGAAGACGACCAGATCGAGGTGGCCATGCCCATTGGCCTGTACACCGGATTCGAGGTCTCCGCGCCGTGCGGCCTGTGCTCCACCGAAGGCATCATCGGCTACCTCGATGTTCCGGATGACTTCCTCAACCCGGGGCGCATGAAGGCGGGCCTGCTGTGGTTCGAGAAAGGTCACGTTGAGTACAAGTTCCCCAACAACAGCCTCTACAAGGACAAGCCGGTGAAGAAGCTCGAGGTGAGCGCCGAGCTGTCCTCGGAGACCCCGGGAACGAACAAGAACTGGCTGTCGGACATCACGATGTGGATCAACGACGTGGAGATCGGGTACTGGACGTCTCCCGGAGACTTCGGCGACCGGCGGGGCAAGCTCACGCCGCTGTGGTGGAAGCTGGAAGGCTCCCAGTACGGGCTTCTCAAGCACTGGATCGTTACGGAGGAGGGATCATTCGTGGACGGCGTTCGCGTCTCCGACGTGAAGCTCAAGGACCTCGACCTGCCCGCGCATCACTCCATCCGGGTCCGCATCGGCATCAAGGAGGACGCCGAGCACCTCGGCGGGCTCAACATCTTCGGCCGCGGGTTCGGGAACTATGACCAGGACCTGGTGCTGAGGTTGTTTTTCACCTAGCGCGGGCGAAGCCCCAGGCAGGGATGCCGAGGTTGGCCGAGGCCAGGGATGGCCGTCAGGCCGACCCGTGCGAGAGGGGAGCTACCGCACCAAAGAGAATCCGATCGCCGCTCCCAGTCCCTTGCTCACCACGTATCCGAGCTGGATGAGCTGGAATCCCATGGCTTCGAGCCATCGCGCGTTGACGAGCGGCCCGGCGTCCACGGCGTCGAACCCGATGTCGCGCGCCAGCTGCAGGACCTCCCCCTTCGCCGCGGCGTCGTCGCCGGCAGCGAAGCACGAGATCTGCTTCCCCTGCACCTTCCCGCTCGCCATGTTCTGCGCGAACACCGCGTTGAACGCCTTGACCACCTTCGCCGAGGGGGCCTTCTTCTGCAGCTGTTCGGCGCCGCTCGTCGTGAAGCCCAGGGCGAGCTGTCCGCCGGGCCCCAGGACGTTCGTCACGTCGATGATCGTCTTGCCGTCCACCGCGCTGCCCAGCTCCGCCACCACGGCGTCGACGGCTCCGAACGGAACCGCGAGGATGATGACGTCCCCCCATGCCGCAGACTCCCGCGCCGTGGGGCCCTTGCCCGACATCCGCGTCTCGTAGCCTGCCTTCGTGATGCCGTCATTGAGCGCCCGCCCGACGTTGCCCCTGCCGATGATCGCGATCTTGCGTTTCATTGGCCTAATGTAAGAAAACGCCCGCGCGGGGGAAATGAGGTGCGGCGGCTGGGCCTGCGGCTGATCACCACCCCGACTCCAGAACGAAGCCCCACGAGCCGCCGATATTCTGCCGCTCGAACGGCCATGCCCAGTACACCTGGATCACGAACGCCCCCAGGATGTTCACCCGCACGGCAGCCCCGGCGCTGAAGACGGGGATTCGCTGAGTCTGGTCGCTTGAAATCTCGAAAACCGGCCGTTCGGTCTGCGTCCACGCCACCCCGCCGTCGAAAAATCCCACGAGCTCCGTGGGCAGCCAGGGGAACCTCAGGAGTCCGAGCTGCTCGGTGCCCAGGACCGCGATTCGAAGCTCCGCGTTGAAGACGGCGATCTTGGAGCCGAACAGGCGGGCGAGCTGCGGGATCGTGCCGCTCTGTCCCGCCCCTTCGATGGAGGAGATCGACGCATAGTCGTAGCCCCGCACCAGGTCCGGCTGCCCCAGGTAGAACTGCGTGAGGCTTTGATTGTCCGCGCCGTCGAGGTATCGTCCGACGTGCAGGGCCCGGAAGGCGATGGTCATGGGATTGAGGAACAGGTATCCGCGCAGGTCCGCGAGCGCGGTCACGAAGAAGATGGTCCCCACGCTGGGATCCGCCTCGAACCTCCAGCGGTACCCCCGGATGGGACTCGTGAATCCGAAGTACGAGTAGTCCCCCACGTATGCCAGGCCCACGTGAAAAAGATCCAGCGCGGGAGGCACCGGCACGGATATCTGGCCCTGCTGGACGAGAAGGCCGCCCTGGTAGAAGTACGTCGATGCCGTCCCCTCCCACCAGTAGCGGGTGTACCCGGCCTCGGCTTCCAGCCTGCGGTTCGTGGACAGCGGGTATTGGGCCAGCAGGTCCGCTTCCTCCTGGAACAGGACCTGCTGCTGGATTCCCGCATCGGCATTCGCCGGGAAGTTGGCGGGAGCAGGCGCCGAGTAGTTGAACTGGGGAATGTGTGCCGCGGCGAGACCCCAGGTGATGCGGTCGCTGCGGTTGACGTAACTCACCTGCGCGCCGAAGGAATCCAGGGTTCCGGCGACCTGCGCGGCAGCGTCGATCTCGTGGTTTCCAAGGACGTCGGCGAAGGCGAACGCCGCGGCGCCCCCGATGCTCGCGCCGTACGGGCTCACCCCCAGCCCGACTCCCACCTGGCTGACAGCGAGCAGCGAGAAGGCCGGCGAATAGTGCGTCAGCGAGGTGCGGGGAAGGGTCGGAGCAGGCGTGCCGGAAGCGCCGGGGATCTCCTCGGGGAGAGACGCCACCGGGATTCCCTGGTCCGCGGAAATCGGCGCGCCCTGGGCATCGGAAAGCGCAAGGACGTGCACCTCGTATTTCCTGTGGGAGAACACCGTGAACACGATCTGATTGGATTCCTCCGTCATGGAAAGACAGGGAGACAGGACGGTGAGGCCGCTGATGCCGGTTGCCACGCGCGTGACGCGGAAAAACCGGTGATCATCCAGGCTGTACCGATAGAGATCGCTGTAGCCGTCCGGGTCGGAGATGAAGTACAGGTTCTTCCCGTCCGGGGAGAAAAGGGGGTTGATGTGCTTTGCCCCGTCCTTCAGGGAAATGATCCGCGTCTGCCGCGTCGCCAGGTCCAGCATGCCGATGTTCATGGAGCGGAACCTCAGGGCCCCGAGGTCCGTGCCGGCCCCGACGTCCGTGGCGAAGGCCAGAGTGGAGCTGTCCGGAGACCACGCCGGCTGGATCTTTGAGTGCCACCCCTCGGTGATGCGCTCCACGTCCCCGGTGAACAGGTCCAGCAGGTACAGGTTCCTGACCGCGTCCTCCGTGCCGGACAGCGCAATGCGCGTCCCGTCCGGTGACCAGGCGAGGCCCGAGACTCCTTTCACGCCTGCGAATGGGATGACCTTCCTCATCCGGCCGGACGGCACGTCCACAACCGCCACCGCGTCCCGTCCGCCGCGCTCCACCGTGAAGGCGAACGAGCGGGAGTCCGGAGACCAGGTGCCCGCGGAATCCACGAAGCTCAGGACGTCGTATCGCGCGTCGTCTTCCGAGCTTGCCAGCGTCTTCAGGACCTTGCCCGTTGCGGCGTCGGCGAGGTAGAGATCGAGGCCGAACAGGCTGCGCTGGGAAAAGACGGCAATGTACTTCCCGTCCGGGCTGATGACCGGGCTGAGGTTGAGGCCGCTCGCAAGGCCGGGCAGCGTGCGGCCCACGTCCCGGGGCAGCGTCCGGCCGTCCAGCTCGGGCCCGTAATGGTCCGTGAGGATCCGATCCCAGCGCGTCGTGAAGTCGTCCATGTCCTTCATGCCGAGCGCGGACACCACGGCATCGGCAATTCCGTGGGACACCGCATCGGAGAAGAAGGCCTGGACCCCTTCCTGCCCCCAGCCCCGTCCGATCCAGTCCCACACCGCGTCGCCGAACCGGTAGGGGAAATACTTGCTCGGTTTTCCGGCGATGTCGCCGATGCTCGGCACGTCTGCGCTGGCCAGCGCGTCCCTCATCCACATGCTGGTGAGTGGGTCGTCCGGCCCGAGGGAGAGATATTCAGCCTGCCCCTCCATGAACCACAGGGGAAGAGGGGAAGACATTCCGGCGATGCCCTCCGTCATCCGCTCGAACTGAAAGGCGTGCACGAGCTCGTGTCCCAGCACGTGCATGTTCTCCACCTCCGTGCCGGTGAGGGGAAGCACGATCCTCCGCGCGAGGCTTTCCGTCACTCCTCCCTCTCCCTGGGAGATCAGGCCGGGGATCACGTTCGTCTGCTCGAAATCGATGAAGCTGTTGTACAGGATGACCTTCTGCCGGCCCTTGATGCCGAAGCCGAGGGTGTCCGCATGGCGCGAATACCACGACTCCAGCATCCGCGCCGCATCCATGACGGCCTCGGTGCCGCGGGGATAGTGGTAGATGAGAAAGTGATCCGTGGTAAGCACGGAGAAGTCGATGGCTCCGTACTGGATCTTGTTCCTGTCGAAGTACTGCGGCCAGACCGACGCCGGGACGCCGACGAGCATCCCCAGAAGCGCCGCTGCCCTCAGCAGCGCGCCGGCCCGTCTGCGCGCCGCCCGGACTTGGATCACGTCGTTTTTCCTCTCTTCGAAAGATTCATACCAGCACGGGATCAGGTCAAGTTGCGGCAGGTGCCGTCTCGCCCCTCCCATATGTACTATTAAGGGGCAACACGTCATACCAGCGAACGGAGGAAGGCTCGTGCCCGTAACGGAAAATGCGGTGTCGGTGGACAGGGTCAGGCAGGCTCTCAGTACGGTGGAGGATCCGGACCTTCACCGGGACCTCGTGTCACTGGATTTCATCCGCGACCTCCGCATCAGCGGAAAGGACGTGAGCTTCACCATCACGCTGACCACGCCGGCCTGTCCGCTGAAGGACAAGCTGCGCGACGACAGCGAAAAGGCCATCCGCGACCTGATGCCGGACGTGGGCACAATCACGATCGCGTTCGAAGCACGCATGCGGGCCGACCGCCGCATCATGGAGAAGCTGAAGCTCCCCATCAAGACGATCATCGCCGTCGGGAGCGGAAAGGGAGGAGTGGGCAAGTCCACCGTGGCGGCCAACCTCGCCGTTGCCCTGGCCCAGTCCGGGGCCGCGGTCGGCCTGCTGGATGCCGACATCTACGGACCGAACGTCCCGACGCTCATGGGCGTGGATCACCTTCCTCCGCCGAAAAAGGAGAAGATCGTGCCGGCCTCCGCGCACGGCGTGCTCGTCATGAGCATGGGATTCCTCGTCTCGGAGACCGAGGCCCTCGTGTGGCGGGGACCCATGATCCACGGTGCCCTGCAACAGCTGTTCACCGAGGTTCTCTGGGGCGAGCTGGACTACCTGCTCGTGGACCTGCCGCCGGGCACCGGAGACGCCCAGCTCAGCGTGGCGCAGCTCGTTCCGCTCACCGGCGGGGTCGTCGTGACCACGCCGCAGCTCCTGGCGGTGAGCGACGCCCGGCGCGGCGTCACCGCGTTCAGGAAACTGCAGGTGCCGATCCTCGGGGTCGTGGAGAACATGGCCGGCGAGGTTTTTGGCCAGGGCGGCGGGGAGAAGGCAGCCCTGGAGATGGGCGTCCCCTTCCTGGGGCGCGTGCCCCTGGACCCGGTGATCTCCCGGCTCGGGGACGCGGGCCGGCCGCCCGTGACGGCAGAGGAGGCGCAGGCGCCCGCGCAGGCGTTCCGGGGGATCGCCCGCGCGCTTGCCGCGCGGGTGAGCGTGATGCAGTTCGGGGACAACCATGGCTGAACAGGAAGCAGCGCGCAAAAAGCCCGAGTGGCTGAAGATCCGTCTGAACACGTCGGACAACTACCACTTCCTGAAAAAGCTCATGCGCGCGGAGTCCCTCCACACCGTGTGTGAAGAAGCGCGCTGCCCGAACCTTCAGGAATGCTGGGGCACGCTGGGGACGGCGAGCTTCATGATCCTGGGCGATACCTGCACCCGGCGCTGCCGCTTCTGCGCGGTAGGGACCGGCCTGCCCGGTGAGGTGGACCAGCTGGAGCCGCTGCGCGTTGCCGGCGCCGTTGAGCACATGGGCCTCAAGCACGTGCACGTCACCATGGTCAACCGCGACGACCTTCCCGACGGCGGCGCCTCTCTCATGGCCGCCACCGTGCGCGCCGTGAGGTGGCGCAACCCCTCCTGCTCCATCGAGGTGCTGACCTCGGACTTCATGGGATCCGAGGAGGCCATCCGCGCCGTGGTGGAGAGCAGGCCGGACATCATCAGCCACAACGTGGAGACCGTGCGCCGCCTGACCCCCCGCGTGCGCTCGCGTTCCAGCTACGACCGGTCCCTGGAGTTCCTGCGGATCGCTCGCGCGCTGGATCCCGAGACCGTGGTCAAGTCCAGCATCATGGTCGGGCTGGGAGAGACCTTCGAGGAGGTCGCGGAAACGATGGATGACCTGCGCGCCCGCGGCGTGGACGTCGTCAACATCGGCCAGTATCTCCAGCCCACGCGCAACCACATCCCCGTGCGCCGCTACTGGACGCCGGAGGAGTTCCGGCGCCTGAAGGACCTCGCCCTGGAGAAGGGCTTCCTGTACTGCGAGGCCGGGCCGTTCGTACGGTCCTCCTACCACGCGGATGCCCAGTACCAGGGGTTCCAGCAGCACCTCGAGCAGCTTCGCGCCGCCCGGGCCGGCAAGGCAGGGTCTTCCTGATCGCGACGGTCCTTGAAAACCGCGGCCTTTCCCCGAGCGCATTCGTCCTCAGGATGGACGCCAAGGAGCTCTGCTACCGCTCGGGGCAGTGGATCAACCTCGGAAGGCCGGGAAGCCTGGAGCGCCGGGAATACACCGTCTACTCCCCTCCGGGCAGCGGCTTCATCGAGGTGCTCATCCGGGAAGTGGAAGGCGGGACCGTGTCCCGTGACCTGAGGTGCTGCCGTCCCGGCGACGCGCTGGAAGTCGACGGCCCCCACGGGAGCTTCTGCATCGACGCGGCCGCGGCGGCCCGGGAAAAGTTCCTGTTCGTCGGCACCGGGACCGGCGTGTCGCCCTTCCATTGTTTTGCGCTGAGCTATCCGAATCTTTCGTACACGCTGCTGCACGGCGCGCGGGCCGCGGAGGAGCTGTACGACAGCCACGTGTACGACCACGGCGGCTTCGTAGCGTGCATGAGCCGCGGTCCTGCCGAGGCGCGGGCTGCCCGCGTGTACCCCGGGCGCGTGACCTCCTGGCTGCGGGAGAACCCCGTGGAGCCGACGCGCCTGTGCTACCTCTGCGGCAACAGCGACATGATCTACGAGAGCTATGCGATCCTGCGCTCCCACGGGGTGCCCCCCTCGCGGATCTTCGCCGAGGTCTATTTCTAGGATAGAGTCGGCTCATGCCGC
This sequence comes from Spirochaetia bacterium, assembly GCA_035542415.1. Lineage (GTDB taxonomy): Bacteria > Spirochaetota > Spirochaetia > SZUA-6 > Fen-1364 > Fen-1364. The sequence continues at coordinate 48,723 of DATKLM010000175.1, read as the reverse complement.
CGGACCCCGCGATCCGACTTCGCGAGCTTTCCAAGACGTTCACCGCCACGGAGCGCGAGTCCGGGATGGGCGCGGCCCTTGCAAGCCTGGTTCACCGCCGCCGCCAGGAGGTGGTCGCCGTGGACGGGATCTCTTTCGATCTTGCCCCCGGGGAGATCGTGGGGTTTCTCGGTCCCAACGGCGCGGGGAAGACGACCACGCTGAAGATGCTTTCCGGCCTTCTCCATGCCAGCGGCGGCGAGCTGAGCGTGCTCGGCCACGTTCCATGGAAGCGGGAGAAGGCCTTTCTGCGAAAGATCACGCTCGTCATGGGTCAGCGGAACCAGCTCGTGTGGGACATTCCCGCCGCGGATTCCTTCGAGCTCAACCGGGCCATCTACCGGATTCCGGCCGCGGATTTCCGTGCCACCGTCTCCGAGCTCACGGACCTGCTGGACCTGGGCCCGATTCTCCGCAAGCCGGTGCGGACGCTCTCCCTGGGCGAACGGATGAAGTGCGAGGTGGCCGCCGCGCTGCTCCACCGGCCGCAGGTGGTGTTCCTGGACGAGCCGACCATCGGCCTGGACGTGACCATGCAGCGGCGGATCCGGGCGTTCATCGCCGAGTACAACCAGAGGTCCGGCGCCACCGTCCTGCTCACGAGCCACTACATGGCTGACGTGGAAGCCTTGTGCCGTCGGGTCATCGTCATCCATCACGGGAGGCTCCTTTTCGATGGAGAGCTTGCCGCGCTGGTGGGGAAGTTCACGGCCCACAAGACAATCGTCGTGAAGCTGGACGAAGGGGCGGACGCCGCCGCCGGCGCCGGGCTTGCCGCCTATGGCGAGGTGGTCTCCGAGGAGGACGGCGCGGTGACCCTGCGGGTTCCCCGGGCCGAGACCGCGCGCGTGACCGGCCGGATCCTCGCGGACCTGCCGGTTGTCGACCTGACGGTTGAGGACCCGCCTATCGAGGAAGTCATCGAGCGCGTGTTCGCGGGGGAAAAGCCGTGAGAGGCCTGGCCGAGGTCTACCGTCAGCAGTTTCGCACCACGTTCGCCTCGTTCGTCCAGTACCGGGCGTCCATCTTCATCTGGATGATCGACCGGATCCTGGACCCGGTGATCTATCTCGTCGTGTGGTCCGTGGTGTCACGATCAACGGGAGGAAGTGTCGGTGGATTCACTCCGGGCCGGTTCGCGGCCTACTTCATCACCACGATGCTCGTTACGCAGGTCACCTACACCTGGGTGATGTTCGAATACGAGTACCGCATCCGTCACGGCTCCCTGTCCTTCGCGCTCCTGCGGCCGATCCATCCCATCCACACGGATCTCGTTGACAACATCTCCTCCAAGCTCATCACGCTTCCGCTCATGATCCTGGCGGCGGCGGCCCTCATCGTTATCTTCAAGCCCGAGTTTTCCCTGGTCCCCTGGGCGGTCCTTCTCTTCGTGCCCGCCCTGCTCATGGCGTTCGCCGTGAAGTTCATTACGGAGTGGACGCTCGCGCTGAGCGCGTTCTGGACCACGCGCGTGAGCGCGGTGAACCAGGGCTACTTCGTGGCCGCGCTGTTTCTCTCCGGCCAGATGGCGCCGCTCACGCTGCTCCCGCACCCGCTTCAGGTTGCGGCAGCGCTCCTTCCGTTCCGATGGACGATCAGCTTCCCCGTGGAGCTGTTTCTCGGACGACTGGCACCGAGGGAAGCGCTCATCGGTCTTGCAGCGCAGGCAGCGTGGCTCGTCCTGGGGCTCTTTCTCCTGCGGACGGTCTGGCGCGCCGGGGTGCGCGTGTACTCGGCGGTGGGCGCATGAAGCTTCTGCGGCTCCTGTGGGTCTTCTTCCGCATCGGGGCCATGGCGGAGCTCGCCTACCGGGCCAACTTCTTCCCGCAGCTCCTGGAGTCCGCCATTGACCTCGGAACGGCGCTGGGCGGCCTGGCGGTGATTTTCTCCTACACGACGAGCCTCGGGGGCTGGCGGCCCGAGGAAGTGGCAGCGCTCGTGGGTGTGTTCTTCCTCGTCGGCGGGGCGATCCGGTTCGTGGTCCAGCCGAGCATGGAGCAGCTCATCGAGTCGGTGCGCGAGGGGACGCTGGACTTCACGCTCACCAAGCCGGAGGATTCCCAGCTCCTCGTGAGCATTCAGCGGGTCTCGATCTGGCGGCTCACGGACTTCGCCCTGGGCATCATCGTGCTCGTCGTTGCCCTCACACGCCTGGGTGAGCACGTCGGCATTCGGGAAGCAGCCGCCTTCGCCGTTGCGCTGGCGGCGGGTGGGCTCATCGTCTACAGCTTCTGGCTGATTCTCGCGTCCCTGTCCTTCTGGTTCGTGCGCGTGGAGAACATCCTCGTCGTTTTCCAGAGCGTGTACGAAGCGGGACGATGGCCCGTGACGCTGTACCCGCGGTGGCTGCGGTTTGCTCTCACGTTTCTCGTCCCGGTTGCGTTCGCAACCACGGTGCCCGCGCAGGCCATCGCGGGCCGGCTCTCGTGGCAGGCGCTGGCCGGAGCGTGCGCGCTGGCAGCAGCACTGCTCATCGCATCCCGCATTATCTGGAAAGCCGGCACGCACCGCTACTCCGGGGCCTCCGCCTGAGGCCCGCGCGCGGACGGGCCGACACGCGCGGACGGGCCGGCTTGCGCCTGGCGGCTCCCCGGGAATATACTGGCGCCAGCCCGGCACAATTCCCGCCCAGCAGCGCAATCCGGAGGCGTGACATGGCAGGAACCGTTTCTCTTTCTCGTGACGGAGTCAGGAAGTTCTTCGGTCTTTCGCGCATGACTCACTCCATCCTCGATGTCGCCCACCCCGCTGTCGGTGCGCTTCTGGTCCTGGGCGCGTTTCCGTCCGTCGGCACGGTCGTGATCGGTCTCCTGGCCGCGTTCGCCGGTTTCACTGCCGTGTTCGCCCTGAATGACGTGATGGACCGGCGCGTTGACTGCGAAAAGATGGCGAAGCTCAGCGGCGCCAAGGACTGCTTCGACATCGACTCCGTGGGCTACCGGCATCCCATTGCCCAGGGCGCCCTCAGCTTCAACGCGGCCCTGGGCTGGGTCATCGCCTGGGGCGCGGCGTCTCTCGTGCTCGCTTTTCTCCTGCGGCCGCTGTGCGCGGCCCTTCTTGTCGGCGCAATGCTCCTTGAGGTCGGTTACTGCCGCCTCCTGCGCGTCACCCACTGGAAAGGGATCCTGTCCGGGAGCATGGTGGCGGTCGGCGGGCTTGCCGGCGTGTATGCCGTCACGGTGACGCCGCCGCTTGCTTTCGTTGCCGCGTTCTTCGTGTGGGCCTTTGCCTGGGAAGTGGGCTGCCGCAACATCCCCAACGACTGGAGCGATATCGAGGAAGACGCGGACCTCGGCGTGAGAACGGTTCCCGTACGCTACGGGCGGCGAGCCGCCTCCTGGATCTCCTTCGCTCTTCTGTGCCTGACAGTGGCCGCGAGCCTCCTTTTTCCGCTCGTGGCTCCGACGCGGCACGGGCTGATTTATCTTGCCGGCGCGCTTGCCGCCGGAGCATTCCTCCTCATCATCCCGGCGGTTCGCTGGGTGAGGGACCAGAAGATCGGCTCGGCAATGTTCCTTTTCAACCGGGCCTGCTTCTATCCCCTCGCTGTCTGCGGGCTCGTCGCGCTGCTCGTCATCTTGTGATCCGGCGCAGCTCCGGGCTTGACAAACCGGATCTTCGGCGCAATGGATAGGAAGATGGATGCAAACGTTTGCAAAGAGACGACGCTCAAGGACGTGGCGAAGGCCGCCGGCGTCAGCATGGCAACCGTCTCCCGCAGCCTCAACGATTCGACACTCATCCCCGAGAAAACAAGGAAGCGCGTCCGGGAAATCGCCGACGAGATGGAGTTCGAGTTCAATGCGCACGCGCGCAGCCTCATCACCCGGCGCGTCGGCACCATCGGGATCATCCTCCCGCCGGAGTATGACCGTTTCGGCGTGAACCTCTACCACGGCACCCTGCACAGCTCCCTGCGGAGCGTCCTCGAGTGCAACGACATCGACCTGATCGTGGCGTTTCTCACCAACCATTTCACCGGCGGGAACAACATCCGCAAGCTCGTGGCGCGCAAGAAGGTCGACGGCTTGATCATCGTGCAGCCCATGATCGAGCGCGAGCTCATCGACTACCTGCACTCCAAAGACATTCCCTTCGTGTTCTCCCACTACCCGCCGCCGGACCCTTGCCCGCCCGACATCGACATCATCTATCCCGACAACGAATACGGCGGCTACCTGGCCGGCCGGCATTTCGGTGATATGGGGAGACAGAGGGTGCTGTGCGTGACGGCTCCCGGCGACAAGGAGCAGCAGAGAGAGTACCGCCTGCGCCTTGACGGCTTCCGGCGCGCCCTGGCCGAGATGTCCCTGGCGCTTGGCCCGGAGGACCTCCTCATGGGCGACATGACCATGGAGTCCGGGTACGACGCAGTCATGGGCTTCCGGGACTCGATCCGAGGCTACGACGCGCTGTTCGCCACGAACGACCTCATGGCCATCGGCGCCTTGCTCGCCGTGCGAGAGCTGGGGCTGCGCGTTCCCCAGGACCTCTCCGTGATCGGGTACGATGACACCGATCTCGCCGCGTGCATCCGTCCGTCCCTCACCACGATCCACCAGCCGCGGGAGGAGCTCTCCCTGGTGACCTGCGAGAGGCTCATCGAGCTGGTGCGCGGGCGGCACGCCGGGGCGGCGCGCCGTGACGCGCGGCGCATTCTCCTCAGCCCGAAGCTCGTGGTGCGGGAAACAAGCATGGCAGGAGCGCCGGCCGCGAGGGGCGGGCGGCCGTAGCTGGGAAGCAGTCGTCATGAAGAAGCTGCGCCTGGGAATCGTCGGATTGGGACGTCTCGGCATGAAGCACGCGGAGAACATCGCGGTGCGCATCGGAGGAGCCGAGCTGGCCGCGGTGTGCGCGCTGGAGCCCGAGCGCGTGAAGCACGCGCAGGACGCCTGGGGTGTGCCGCGCGGATACGCGAGCTTCGAGGCGATGCTCGCCGACCGGGAGCTGGATGCCGTGTTCATCGCCTCCAGCTCCTCCGAGCACTGCCGTCAGATCGGCCAGGCCCTGGATGCCGGGTATCACGTGTTCTCCGAGAAGCCGCTGGGCGTCACCCTCGAGGAATGCCTCGAAGCGGAGCGCGCCGTGGAGCGGCACCCCGAGCAGGTATTCATGCTCGGCTTCATGCGCCGCTACGACGCTTCCTACAGCCGGGCGAAAAAGCTCATCGACGACGGCTATATCGGCCGGCCCATCCTTTTTCGCGGGTACTCGGTGGACCCTGAGTCCGCCATCGAGGGCGCCCTGAAGTTCGCGCCGACCTCGGCGGGGCAGTTTCTGGATATGTCCGTTCACGACATCGACCTCGCCCGCTGGATGCTCGGCGCCGAGGCCGTCAGCGTCTACGCAGCAGGGGACTGTTACGCCCATCCCGAGTTCGCCGCCTCGGGAGACGGTGACAACCTGGCGGCGCTCGTCCGCTTTGACACCGGGGCCATGGGGTTTTTCCTCGCCGGGAGGACCGCGGCCCACGGGTACAACGTGGAAACGGAGATCATCGGCACGAAGGCGGCCCTGAGGGTCGCCAGCGTGCCCGGAAAGGACCTCGTGGAGCTGCTGGATGCGCGCGGCGTGGTGCGCGAATGCTCGCAGAGCTTCCTCGAGAGGTTCGAAGCGGCATACCGGGCGGAGACCCAGGAGTTCGTGGACTGCATCCGGGAAGGCCGCCGGCCCGGAGTCAGCGTGCGCGATGGAACGATGGCAACGAAGGTCGCCTTTGCGGCGACCCGCTCGTTCCGCCGTGATGAGCTTGTACGCCTGTCGTGAGGAGGAAGACATGAATGTCGGGTTGATCGGGGCCGGGAGAATCGGGAAGATCCACGCGGAGAACATCGTCCACCACATGCCCCGCGTGAAGATCACGCGCATCGCCGACGTGGCGGCGGACAAGGTCCGGGACTGGGCGCACGGCCTGGGGATCACCCAGGTGAGCGCGGACGCGAAGGACGTCCTGTTGGACAAGGACGTCCAGGCGGTGCTCGTGTGCAGCTCCACGGACACGCACGCGGACATGGTCGTTGCCGCCGCGGAGAAGGGCAAGCACATCTTCTGCGAGAAGCCGGTGGACCTCACCGTGGCGAAAGTGAAGAAAGCGCTCGCCGCGGTCTCCAAGGCCGGCGTCATGATCCAGGTCGGCTTCAACCGCCGTTTCGACCACAACTTCCGCAGGGTGCGGGACCTCGTCCGCCAGGGCGCCATCGGTGATCCCCACATCGTTCGCATCACCTCGCGGGACCCGGCTCCTCCTCCGCCGGAGTACGTGAAGGTTTCCGGCGGGATCTTCCTGGACATGACGATCCACGACTTCGACATGGCGCGGTACCTCGCCGGCTCGGACGCCGTGGAGGTCTACGCCAAGGGCGCTGTTCTCGTTGATCCGGCCATTGGCAAGGCGGGAGACGTGGACACCGCGGTAGTCACCATCACGTTCCAGAACGGCTGTCTCGGGGTGATCGACAACTCCCGCAAAGCCACCTACGGCTACGACCAGAGGGTCGAGGTGTTCGGCTCCAAGGGGGCGCTTGCCTGCGCAAACGACACTCCGTCCTCCGTCACGCTCTCCAACGAAACGGGCGTGGCCGGGGACAAGCCGCTGTACTTCTTCCTGGAGCGCTACCACCAGGCATTCGTGGACGAGCTGAACGCTTTCTTCGACATGGTCCTGGACGGGAAGCCCTGCCCCGTGGGCGACATCGACGGCCTGAAGCCTCTCCTCATGGGGTTTGCGGCCAAGAAGTCCGTTGCGGAGCGCAGGCCGGTGAAGATCTCCGAGGTCGAGGACTGAAGGGAGGCCCGGCGTGAAGACCGTGAAACTGACCACGGCGCAGGCGCTCCTGCGCTTTCTCGATGCGCAGTATATCGAGGCGGACGGCGTCGAGGTGAAGTTCGTGAAGGGCGTCGGCGGGATCTTCGGGCACGGCAACGTCGTGGGCCTCGGGGAGGCGCTTGCCGAGACGACGCACGGGCTCACCTACTTCCAGGGGCACAACGAGCAGGGGGCCGCGCACATGGCCATCGGCTATGCAAAGCAGAAGAACCGCCGGCAGATCTTCGCTGTCACGAGCTCCATCGGCCCCGGCGCCCTGAACATGGTGACAGCCGCCGGCGTCGCGCTCGTGAACCGCATCCCCGTGCTGTTCCTGCCGGGGGACGTGTTCGCCTGCCGTCAGCCCGACCCGGTGCTGCAGCAGGTGGAGCATTGGGACGACTACACCGCCACGGCGAACGACACTTTCCGCGCCGTCTCCCGGTACTGGGACCGGATCAACCGGCCCGAGCAGCTCATGTCGGCGTGCATCAACGCGATGCGCGTTCTCACGGACCCGGCAGAGACCGGCCCGGTGACCCTGGCCCTGCCTCAAGACGTCCAGGGTGAGCCGTACGACTATCCTGCCGAGTTCCTCGAAAAGAGGGTGCATCACATCGGGCGAAGAGCGCCGACGGCAGGAGAGATCGAGCGCGCGGTGGCGCTCATCAGGGCTCGCAGCCGGCCCATCGCCATCTGCGGCGGAGGCGTGCGCTACTCCGAGGCGGGAAAGGAGTTCCGCGAGTTCTGCGCGGCCTTCGGAGTCCCCTTCGGCGAGACGCAGGCAGGCAAGGGCGTGGTGTCCTGGGACGACCCGCTGAACTTCGGCGGGATGGGAGTTACCGGCGGTCTTGCAGCCAACCGGATTTCCCGGGAAGCGGACCTCGTGATCGCCGTTGGAACACGCCTGGGAGACTTCACCACCGGATCGCGGAACCTGTTCCGCAATCAGAACGCGGCCGTGCTGACCATCAACGTGAACGGTTTCGATGCGTCCAAGATGAACGCCGCGACTATCGTTGCGGACGCGCGGGAAAGCCTCAAGGCGCTGACGGCTGCGCTGCGGTCCGCCGGGTGGAAGGCGGGCTACAAGGGAGAGCTGGAGAAAGTGCGCGCAGAGTGGCGGAAGGAGGAGGACAGGCTGTACACCGAGGACGACCCCAAGGGGCTCTCCCAGGTGCGGCTGCTCGGTGAGCTGAACGAACACCTCCTGCCGAAAGACGCCATTGTTGTCGGCGCCTCCGGAAGCCTCCCCGGCGACCTTCAGCGCGTGTGGCGCACCCGGGCGCCGGACTCCTACCATATGGAGTACGGCTTCTCCTGCATGGGCTACGAGATTGCCGCTGCTCTCGGCGCCAAGATGGCAGCCCCGGACCGTGAGGTGTTCGCGCTCGTCGGAGATGGCTCCTACGTGATGCTGCATTCCGAGCTTCTCACGGCAATCCAGGAAGGGATCAAGATCAACATCATCGTTTTCGACAACTACGGCTACCAGTGCATCGACAACCTGCAGACGAGCCAGGGCATCGGGAGGTTCGGGAACGACCTTCGCCGCCGCGATCCGAAGACCGGGCGCCTCACCGGGGATATCGTCCCGCTGGACTTCGCAAAGAACGGGGAAAGCTACGGGGCCCGCGGATACTCCCCGAGGACCATGGAGGAGTTCCGGGACGCGGTGAAGAGCGCCCTTGCGGGAAAGGTGTCCACGGTCATCGACGCGAAGGTGACCAGGAAGTCCATGACGCACGACTACGAGTCCTGGTGGCGCGTGGGCACGGCCCAGGTGTCGGAGAACCCGAAAGTCGTGGAAGCGGCGAAGAAGATCGTGCGGGAAGTCGAATCGGCAAGAAAGTTCTAAAGACAGGGACGGCGAAGGAGGCCGAGGCCAGGGATGGCCGGAAGGCCCGCTGAAGCCAAGGAGACTGCGATGAAAAAAGCAAGGGTACGCCTGGCGATCGCACCGATCGCGTGGACGAACGACGACCTCCCCGAGCTCGGCGGGGAGAACACGTTCGAGCAGTGCATCTCCGAGATGGCCCTGGCAGGCTACGAGGGGAGCGAGGTTGGCAACAAGTATCCGAAGGACCCCGCCGTTCTCAAGCGTTTCCTCGACCTGCGCGGCCTCACGATCTGCAACGCGTGGTTCAGCTCCTTCCTCGCGACGCAGCCCTATGCCGAGGTGGAGGCGGCCTTCCTCAGGCACCGCGACTTTCTCCATGCGGTCGGCGCCCGCGTCATCGGCGCCGCGGAGCAGGGGCACTCGATCCAGGGGAAGCAGGACGTCCCGGTGTTCGAAGGCAAGCCGGCGTTCTCCGATGACGAATGGAAGCGCCTGGCAGAAGGGCTGAACCGGCTCGGCGAGCGCGCGCGGGAAAAGGACATGACACTGACCTACCATCACCACATGGGCACCGGCGTCCAGACGACGGCGGAGATCGACCGGCTCATGGAGATGACGGACCCCGCGCTGCTTTTCCTTCTGTACGACACGGGGCACCTGGCGTTCTCCGGTGAGGACTACCTCGGCGTGCTGGAAAGACATGTCGGCCGGGTCCGCCACGTCCACCTCAAGGACGTGCGCCTGCCCGTGCTGGACCGGGTGAAGAAGGAGCGCATGAGCTTCCTGCGCGCCGTCAGGGAAGGAGTCTTCACCGTGCCCGGCGACGGCGGGATCAATTTCGAGCCGGTGTTCAAGCTCCTGGAAAAGAAGGGATACGCGGGATGGTACGTCGTGGAAGCCGAGCAGGACCCCGCGCGCGCCAATCCCTTCGAGTACGCCGTGAAGGCACGGAAATTCATCCGCGAGAAGGCAGGACTATGAGCGGAGAGACCAAGGAAACCCGTCTTCATCTCATGACCCGAACGACCCCGACCGTTCTCTGGAACGACTCCTGCTCTCTGCAGGAGCTGGGGGACTCCATCCAGCAGAACGGCGCCGTCGGCGCCACGTGCAACCCGGTGATCGTGCTCACCGTTCTGAAGAAGGAGTGGTCGGTCTGGAAGGACCGTATCGCCGCGCTGATCAGGGAAAACCCCCACGCGTCGGAGGACACCATTGCGTGGCGCCTCGTGGAGGAGATGTCGGTAAAGGCAGCGGAGCTCCTTGCACCGGTCTTCACGCGGGAACGGGGAAGGAACGGCCGGCTTTCCATCCAGACCGATCCCCGCCTGTACAGAAGCTCGAAGGACATCGTTGCGCAGGTAATGCGCTTCCACGCGCTGGCGCCGAACATGATCGTGAAGATCCCGGCCACGGCTGCCGGCATCGAGGCAATCGAGGAAGCCACGCGGCAGGGCGTGAGCATCAACGCCACGGTGAGCTTCACACTTCCCCAGGCCGTCGCGGTGGCGGAGGCGGTGGAGCGGGGCCTGGCGAAGCGGGAGAAGGACAAGGAGGACATCAGCAGCATGGGGCCGGTCTGCACGCTCATGGTAGGACGCCTGGACGACTGGCTGAAGGTGGTGGCGGAGAAGCAGGGCATCATCGCGGATCCCGCCATCCTGGACTGGGCCGGCGTGGCGGTCTTCAAGAAGGCCTGGAAGATCTACCAGGAGCGGGGCTACCGCCTGCGCCTGCTGTCCGCGGCGTTTCGAAACCACCTGCACTGGAGCGAGCTCATCGGGGGGGACGTCGTCATCTCTCCGCCCTTCGAGTGGCAGAAGCGGTTCAACGCCTCCGACGTGGGCGTGGAAAACAGGATCGACAGGCCGGTGAATCCCAAGGTCGTCGCGGAGCTTGAGGCGAAGTTCCCCGACTTCGTTCGCGCGTTCGAGGAAAAGGGGATGCGGCCGGCGGAGTTCGACGACTTCGGGGCCACCCGCAGGACGCTGCGGCAGTTCTGCAAGGCCGTGGACGACCTGATGGTCGTGATCCGGGACCAGATGATCCCCAATCCTGACGCTTAGGGCCCGACGCTGAGAGGTTTTTTTCCTTGACAACTGCCCGAGGAAAAGTTTTAATTTGTCTACCATGCGGAAGTGTTTCCGCTTTTTTCATATCCCACGTGCAAGCGTTTGCATTGCAAGCGCGGAAAATCTCAAGGAGGTGCGTATGCGGAAGATTCTTATCTTTGCGCTCGTGGCCCTGATGGCCGCGCCGCTCATTGCGACTGCGGCACCAAAGTTGAAGATGGGCGTCACCATCGAGGATTTCAACGACGTGTTCATGCGATACGCTCTGGACCAGCTCACCGACGAGGCAGCGAAGAACAACATCGACATCGTCGCCGCGGATGGAAAGAGGGACCCGAACGAGCAGCTGAAGCAAGTCGAGAACTTCATTACCCAGGGCGTTGACGCGATCCTGATCCACGTTATCGACCAGACGCTGGCGCCGAGGATCACCAAGGACTGCGTGGCGGCCAAGATCCCGCTCGTGTACTTCAACCGCAAGCCGGATGATTCCGCGCTCGTGGCAGGAAAGGCCGTTGCCGTTGCCTCTCCCGAGGTCGTGGCGGGCAACCTCGAAGCGGAATTCGTGGCCAAGAAGCTGGGCGGCAAAGGGAACGTCGGAATCCTCATGGGCACCATGGGAAGCGCGCCGCAGATTGGCCGCACCCAGGGGTCCAAGGACGTGCTTGCCAAGTATCCCGGCATCAAGGTGGTCCGGGAGCAGACGGCGAACTTCCAGAGGCCGGAGGCCGTCACCGTCGTGGAGAACTGGCTTGCCGGCGACGTGAAGCTTGATGCCATTATCGCCAACAACGACGAAATGGCCCTCGGAGCGGTCCTTGTCCTCGAAGAGAAGAAGATGAAGAACAAGGTCCTCGTGACCGGCGTTGACGCCACCTCTGACGCGCTGAAGTTCATCGCTGACAAGAGGCTGGACATGACCGTGTTCCAGAACGGCGGAGCCCAGGGACGGGGCGGGGTGCAGACGGCCCTGAAGCTGATCAAGAAGCAGAACGTTCCTATCTTCACCGCAATTCCCTTCGAGCCGGTGACGTACGACAACTACAAGAAGTACATGAAGTAGGCTATGATGCAGCGGGGACCGGGCCGGGTGGCCCGGTCCCTGGATCTGCATCCATGGCGTTCTCAGCAAGGAGCGGGCCCGCGTGAGCGACTACATCCTGGAGATGGAAGGCATTCACAAGAGCTTCCCGGGAGTCCATGCCCTGAACGGCGTGCAGCTTGCCGTGCGGCCGGGCTCGGTTCACGGCGTCATGGGGGAGAACGGCGCGGGGAAGTCCACGCTCATGAAGATCGCCATCGGGCTGTATCGGCCCGATGCCGGCACCATCAAGCTGCGCGGGAAGGAGGTGACCTTCGACAGCGTCCACGAGGCGCTGACGCAGGGGATCTCCATGATCCACCAGGAGATGAGCCCGCTGCCCTACATGACGGTGGCGCAGAACATCTTCCTGGGCCAGGAGAAGAAGAACCGCCTGGGCCTGATTGACCACCGAGGCATCGACAAGGCATCAGAGGAAATCCTTAATGACCTCAACATCAACCTCAAGCCGCGCCAGATCATGGGCAAGCTCAGCGTGGCCCAGATGCAGCTCGTGGAGATCGCGGAGGCGGTCTCCCGCAAGGCGGACCTCATCATCATGGACGAGCCCACCTCCGCGCTCACCGAGAAGGAAGTGGGCCACCTGTTCACGATCATCAAGGACCTGAAGCAGCGGGGCGTGGCCGTGATCTACATCACGCACAAGATGGACGAGGTGTTCGCCATCACCGACGAGGTAAGCGTCTACCGCGACGGAGAGTTCGTCGGCCGGGAGGACAGCGCGAACCTCACGCGGGAGAAGCTCATCAAGATGATGGTGGGTCGTTCGATCGACCAGTTCTTCCAGAAGGACGAGGCCGGAAAGGGCGCCCCCGTCCTGGAAGTGCAGGGCCTCACCCGGCGCGGGTACTTCCACGATATCAGCTTCTCCGTACGGGAGGGGGAGATCCTGGGCGTAGCCGGGCTGATCGGCGCCGGCCGCACGGAAGTCATGGAGTCCCTGTTCGGCGTCACCCCGAAGCAGGCCGGAGTCGTGAAGATCCATGGGAAGCCGGTGAAGATCGAAAGCCCGTACGACGCCATCCGCCACGGGATCGCGTTCCTCACGGAGGACAGGAAGAGGAGCGGACTGTACCTCAACCTCTCCGTGCGGGACAACATCACGATGACGAGCCTGCGGAACAACCTGAACGCCCTGTTCATCAGGCATCGGGCCATTCGCAAGCTCTGCGACGACGCGGTGGGCATGTTGAGGATCAAGACGCCGAGCCTCGACCAGCTCGTGATGTACCTCAGCGGCGGCAACCAGCAGAAGGTGCTGGTGTCCCGCTGGCTCGCGACGGTCCCCGCCCTGCTGATCCTTGACGAGCCCACGCGCGGGATCGACGTCGGGACGAAGAGCGAAATCTACCGGATCATGTCCAACCTGGCCAAGGAGGGGAAAGCCATCATCCTCATCTCCTCGGAGATGCCGGAGATCCTCGCCATGTCGGACAGGATCATGGTCATGCACGAGGGAACGAAGGTCGGGGAGCTCACGCGCCAGGAGGCCACCCAGGAGAAGATCCTCCACATGGCTACCGGTGAGCCGCTCAGTACGTTCAAGGAAGTCCACTACTACTAGCTCCGGGGAGGCACGTCGTGATTGAAGCCGTGAAGGTCGAACCCAGAAGAGAGTCTCGCGTGCTCGCGCTCCTGAGCCGGTACAGCATCCTCCTGATCCTCGTCGGGCTGGCGGCCGTCATCGCGATCCTCTCGGGAGGACTCTTCCTGCGGATCAACAATCTCCTGAACGTGCTGCGCCAGATCAGCGTCATCGGGATCATTGCCCTGGGCGTCACGATGTGCATCATCACCGCCGGCATCGACCTTTCCTCCGGCGCCGTCGTGGCGGTCGTCGCCGTCGGAGTGGCCAGCCTCACGCAGAGCGCGGACGCAATGGACCGCCTCTTCAAGGGCGGCCAGCCCTGGCCGGTCGTCCCCGTCCTTCTCATCGGCCTGGCGGTCGGGACCTTCGTCGGGTTCATCAACGGCGGCATGATCGCCTGGCTCAAGATCCCGCCCTTCATCGCCACCCTGGGCATGATGACCTTCGCCAGGGGCTGGGCTTTCATCTATTCCCAGGGCCGGCCGCGCGGCAGCCTCATCGACGCGTTCCAGGTCATCGGGCAGGGGGACGTCCTCGGCATCCCCAACCCCGCGATCATTCTCATTGTCTGTGTGATTCTGACGTATGTGATACTGCAGCACACGCTCTGGGGACGCTATACCTATGCGCTGGGGAGCAACCTCCAGGCGGCCGTCGTGTCGGGAATCAAGACAAACCGCTACCTCATCCTCGTCTATACGTACGCCGGATTCCTTGCCGCCGTGGCCGCCATCGTGCTCACTGCCAGGATCGGCTCCGGCCAGCCGGGCCTGGGCCTGGGCTACGAGCTTGACGCCATCGCCGCATCCGTTATTGGCGGAACGAGCCTGGCGGGAGGGCTGGGCAGCGCAGGCGGGACCCTGATCGGTGCGCTCATCATCGGCGTCATGAAGAACGGCCTGGACCTTCTCAACGTGTCAGCGGACTTCCAGCAGGTGGCGCGCGCCATCATCATCGTGGTGGCCGTCACCATCGACGTGAGGAAGAACGTCCGGAGAAGCTAGCGCAAATCGCGCGAAGCGCGATATCCGGTAGACGTGCGCTCCCCGAGGGCCTCAACACGCCCGCTGGCGCGCTACCCCCTCAGATACGCGATGCTCGCCTTGAGAGCGGCCGCGAGCTCGCCCTTTCCCATCTTCTGCACCTCGGCGGCGAAGGGCTCGAAGGAGACATCGCCGGTGTAGCCCAGCCTGTCGTGATGCGCGATCTGCTCCCGGCAGAAGGTGCGGTCCTTCGGTCCGGGAAGAACGCGGTGCGCGTCGCGGTAGCTCTCCTTGGGAATATCGGCCTCGACTCCCGAGACATGGATGAGCCCGGTGGTGGAGACCTGGTAGTGCGGTCCGATGTCGTGCTCCGTATCCGGGCCGAGGTAATGATGGAACGTGTCGTACACGGCCTTGTAGCAGCCCTGGCCGGAGCTCCTGATCGTTTCCGCGGCAACGATGATGGACGCGAGGGACGACTCGTGGAACCCCAGCGGCTCCACGCAGCCGAGGATCCCCCGTTCCGTGAACAGCGGCGCGAACGCCTTCAGCGCATCCACGGTCTCCGCCACCTTCGTCTTCGCATCCCTCGTGTCCGCCGTGTCGTTGTTGGGGCACAGGATGATCGCGGGGCAGGAGATCTCCTGCGCAAGGTCGAGCAGCCTCTTCAGTTCCTCCGTGGCTTTTGCGCGGGCTGATTTCAGGTTGAACTTCTGCAGCGCGTTGATCGTGATCACGGAGACGCCGCAGGCCTTCGCCAGCGCCGCGGCACGCGACGGGGCCAGCCCATCGACGACCTGGCCCCCGGGAAGGTCGTTGCGAAGCTCGACTTTCGAGAGACCGAGCTCCACGGCGAGGCGGAAGAAGTCCTCCAGTCCCAGGGACGGGCAGGTGATCCTGTTCAGCGCGAAACGTCTCATCTCGATCATGGCGGGACTCCTGTGGCCGCGCGGGCGGCATTTTTGCCCTCAGCATACTGCCGTGAGTATATTTTTGCTACCACCGCGCGAGGCTGGTGCCGAAGCGGTGGACCCGCCCCATGCCGAAGAATCCGGAAGGAGTACCGATATGATCACTGCTGTCGAGCCCAAGACACTGAAGTACTGGGTCGGTGGAGAGTGGCGCAGCTCCACGACCAGCACATACATGGACTGCTACGATCCCTCCATCGGAGAGGTGGTAGCCCGGACGCCCCAGTGCACCGCCGCAGAGGTGGAATCCGCGGTCGCGGCCGCGGCCAAGGCGTTTCCCGCCTGGGCGGATACGCCGCCGAACAAGAGAGTGCAGGTCCTGTTCCGGATGAAGAGCATCCTGGACAGGCACGTGGACGAGCTGACGCGTCTCGTGGCAGAGGAGCACGGCAAGGTCTGGGACGAGGCGATGGGGGACGTGCTCAAGGTCACCGAAGTGGTGGAGTTCGCCGCCGGGGTGCCGCACCTCCTCAAGGGCCCGGCGATCATGAACGCCACGCCCGGCTACGACACCACGCAGTACATGGAGCCGCTGGGCGTCTTTGCCGGCATCGCACCGTGGAACTTCCCCGCCATGATTCCGATGGGCTGGATGGCGCCGCTGTGTATTGCAACCGGCAACACGATGGTGATCAAGGCGGCCAGCTTCGTGCCGAGGAGCTCCATGCGGATCATGGAGCTGTGGCAGGAGGCAGGCCTTCCCGCCGGCGTGCTCAACCTCGTGACCTGTTCCCGCAACGAGGCGGAGATCCTTCTCCGTCATCCGGACGTGAAGGGAATCTCCTTTGTCGGCTCCACTTCCGTCGGCAAGCACATCTACGCCACGGCTGCCGCCAACGGCAAGCGCGTGCAGGCGCTCACCGAGGCGAAGAACCACGCGCTCGTGATGAGCGACGCCGCCCTGGAGCGCACGGCCCGGGGCATCGTGAACTCGGCCTGCGGCTGCGCCGGGGAGCGGTGCATGGCCCTGCCCGTGGCGGTGGTGGAAGAGAAAATCGCGGATGACCTGGTCGATGTGCTGGTGAAAGTGATGCAGGAGCTGCGCATCGGCCCGGCCTACGACAAGGCGAGCCAGCTCGGTCCCCTCGTCAACGCCGAGCATCGGCAGAGCGTCATTTCCTGGATCGAGAGGGGCATCGAGGAAGGCGCGGAGCTCGTCCTGGACGGCCGGCACGTGACGGTCCCTGGCTACGAGAAGGGCTTCTACCTCGGGCCTACGCTGTTCGACCACGTGGAGCGCGGCATGACCGTCGGAGACCGCGAGATCTTCGGCCCCGTGCTCTGCATCAAGCGCGTGAAGAACTTCGAGGAAGGCATCGCGCTGATGAACGAAAGTGAGTTCGGCAACGGCAGCGTGATCTACACGCAGAGCGGCTTCTGGGCGCGGGAGTTCTCCCGGCGGTCCACCGCGGGCATGGTCGGCGTGAACGTCGGCATTCCCGTTCCGCTGGGGATGTTCGGGTTCACCGGGCACAAGGCGTCGTTCTTCGGAGACCTGCACACCATGGGCAGCGATGGGATTCGCTTCTTCACGGAGCTGAAGAGCGTGACGTCCCACTGGTTCTCCGAGCAGGAGGCGCGGGAAGCCCGGGTCCGAAACAGCTGGGATGGGATGATATAGAGCGATTCTCCCCAGGGCCCCCCTCGCACAGCCTTCGGCTGTGCTTCAGCCCCACATGTCGGCCTTCGGATCCGTGACCCAGGTGTGCTCCGGTACGAAGGTCGGCGTGCCGTACCGCGCGCCGTCCAGGTGCCGGATCACCCACAGGTAGTACATCGCGTACCCCGGCGCAGCGGTCTGCGGATGCACCGCGCCCGCGGGAATGAGGACCGTGTCACGGTTTCGAAGCACGTAGGCATCTTCACCGATGCTGCAGAGCCCGAAACCGTTCTGCGGCTGGAACCGGTAGTGGTAGATCTCCGGCTGCGGGTGGTGGTGCGGCGGGTAGCTCGACCATTTTCCCGGAAGCGTGATCACCTCGCCGAGGACGAGATTGGAGGAGGCGGCCTTCGGATCCTCGATGATCGTTCTCACGATCCTCGTCGAGGTTTCCCGCATGGTTCCCTTGCCGCGCTCTTCGCTTCGGCACTCCTCGGGGGTGTACAGGTGGGCGGCGAAGGACCGCGGGTTCTCGGTGGCGTGGAGAGAAATCTCGGCCTCACCGTCCACGGCGCTGATGGTGGCCTCCGCGCCCGCCGGGAGGCTCAGGCACCAGGGCGCTTCGTCGAACAGCGAGCTGCGCGACGCCCGGGCTTTCTGCCCGTTCCAGGTGATCTCTACCGAACCGGTCAGGAGGAGGAACGCTCTCTCCTTCGGCGTTTTCGAGCGGTGAGCCTGCCCGGACCTGAGGCGCAGGATCCCGAAGTCCATGAGAGTCTCGACGTGGTGGGCGCCGATCTCCGTGTATCCAATGGGGAACTCCCGTTCGTTGCGTATTCTCATTGGCTTCCGGGTGAGTACATTACTATATATCCGATGGGCATGAATACCCTGAGCACCAACGACAAGGCGCTGCGGATCAACATCGATGCGGCGCGCTACGGAACCTTCGCGGAGATCGGCGCCGGGCAGGAGGTGGCGCGCTGGTTCTTCCACGTCGGCGGCGCCGCGGGAACCGTGGCCAAGACGATCTCCGCGTACGACATGGCCGTCTCGGACGCCATCTACGGCCCTTCCGAGCAATACGTGAGCCGGCAGCGCCTCGTTTCGATGCTGGACCACGAGTGGGCGCTCCTCCTGGAAAGGCTCGACGCCCGGCGCGCCGAAAAGACCAAGTGCTTCGTTTTCGCCGACACCGTGGCAACCAAGAGCCACACGCGACAGGAGGACGGGCACGGATGGCTGGGCATCAGGTTCCAGGCCGAGCCGCGCGGACCCGCTTCGGAGATCATCATCCACGCGCGCATGTGGGACCTGGACAACGTGCGCCAGCAGGAGGCGCTCGGTGTCCTCGGGGTGAACCTCATCCACGGGGCGTTCTACGACCATCCGTTCCCGGGGGATCTCATCAAGTCCCTCATGGACGGGCTTACGCGGGACCGTATGGAAGTGGACATGCTGAAGTTCTCCGGACCGGCCTTCGCCGGGGTGGACAACCGGCTCATGAGCCTCCAGCTCGTGGAGCAGAGGCTGACCAACGCCGCCGTGTTCGCCCCGGACGGTGAGGTCGTGGAGCCCGCCGAGCTGCTGTACCACAGGCCGGTCCTCATCGAGCGGGGAAGCTTCCGCCCCATTACGCGCGTCACCCTGGACATGCTGGACCGTTCCCTGGCGCAGATGAGGGCAATGCCGGACATGGCCGGCCGGGAACCCGTCATCCTCATGGAGATGACGCTGCGCAACCTCCTCACCCTGGGAGAGAAGATCGAGCATGCCGACTTCCTGGCGCGCATGGACACCCTGCGCGCGCTGGGCAAGACCGTCATGGTCTCCAACTACTCCCGGTTCCACAACGTCATCGCCTACCTGAGGCGCTACACGACGGAGAGGATCGTCATGGTCCTCGGCATCCCGACGCTCCAGCAGATCCTCGATGAGGACCACTACCGCGACATCCAGGGCGGCGTGCTGGAGGCGGTGGGCCGGCTCATGAGGGGACCGGTCACGCTCTTCGTGTATCCCTGGAAGAACAGTGACACCGGCGAGGTGATCACCGCGGAAACTTTCGCCGCGGACGACCGGTTGAAGCACCTGTACGCGCACCTGCTTTCGAACGGGCTCGTACAGCCCATCCGGGACACCTCCCCGGCAGACCTGTCCATCCTCCCGCGCGATGTGCTGGGCCGGCTGCAGGAGGGGGACCCCTCCTGGGAGGATCTCGTACCGGACGAGGTCGCGCGCGTGATCAAGGCCGGACGCTTGTTCGGCATTCGAGAGCCGGCGCCGCAGAAGAAGGCCGGGGCGCGCCGGTGAGCAGCGAAGCACGGGAGGGCCCGTACCGGCCGCAGCCAGGCCCCGGCGAGCGGCTCCGCGCCTACCTCGAGCTGACCAAGCCGCGTCTGGCGTTCCTGCTCGTCGCCGTCTCCGCCGCCACGTTCTTCATCGCCGCGCCGCGGGCGCCGCGCTGGGGCATGCTCGCGGCCGCTGCAGCACTTACGGCGCTCCTCGCGTTCGGGATCTTCGCGCTCAATCACTACGCCGAGCGTGAAACGGACGGTCTCATGCACCGCACGCGCGGTCGGCCCCTGCCGAGCCGGCGGCTTTCCCCCCGGCAGGCGCTCCTCTTCGGCGCGTGCCTGACCGCCGCGGCTGTTGGCGGCATCGGGCTGCTCTTCGGCATCGTCGCCGGCGCCGTGGCCCTCTTCACGTTCCTGAGCTACATCTTTGTCTACACGCCCCTGAAGCGATACACGATGCACCACACGATTCTCGGGGCGATCTCGGGCGCCATGCCGCCTCTCCTGGGCTGGGCGTGCGCGCGCGCGAGCCTGGATCTTGATGCGTGGGTCCTCTTCGGTGTCCTGTTCTTCTGGCAGTTCCCGCACTTCCTCGGGATCGAGCTGATGTACCGCGACGACTACGAGCGGGGAGGGATCCGTGTCATCACCGCGCGGCACGTGAGCACGGCCGCGGTGGTAGTGGAAATGGTGCTGGCCATGGCCCTGCTCGCGGGCGTCAGCATCCTGCCGTATTTCACCGGGCTTGCCGGCCAGGCCTACCTCGTCGGCGCTGCCGTCCTGGCCGCGGCGTTTTTCGCGGTTACGGCGTCAGCCGCCGCGCGCCGGGACCAGAGAAGCGGCAGGAACCTCCTTCGCGCATCCGTGATGTACCTTCCTCTCCTCTTCCTGGCACTCGTTCTTAACGCGCGCTGAACAATCGCTGACTGTACTTCCCGCGTGCGCGCCGGCACCACGGCAGCCTCGACAGCCGATGTGGTGCAATTTTCGGCGCTCAGAATCGTTGAATAAAGAGAGTCACGCTCAGGAAGGAAAAAGCCATGTCAGGCATTCGTTCGAGGCACCTTCTCCTTGCCGCGGCGGCCGCTGCCGCGTTGCTCGTCGTGTCGTGCGCCGGGGCGCCGCCCCGCCGGGACACCGAGCCGGTGCAGACCGCGGACGGCCTGCAGTACCACGCGGGGACGCGGACAGACCAGGACAAAATCCCGGTGCTCAGCCTTGCCGGCTCCCCCTACGAAGTCGGTCTCCAGTACGGCGTTCTCCTGCGTCCGGAGATTTCCCGGGTTTACGCGCAATTCACCGCCGTGCTGGATGAGCTGACCGGGGGCGGACTGCGGAAGTACCTGTTTCTCCGGTCGTACGACGGAAAGCTGGAGGCCATGCGGGCGGCACTTCCGGCCGGCCAGGAGGACGAGCTTCGCGGCATCGCGGACGGGGCGCGGATTCGATTCTCCGACTTCCTTTTCTTTTCCCTTGCCCCCGAGTTTCTCTTCGACACGAGCTGCACGTCCATCGTTGCCCGGCGGGGCCAGGAGATCGCGCACGGCCGGAACTTCGACTTCATGGAGCCGGCGAGCTTCATTGCGCGGTACCCCGCCATCGTCAGGGTCGCCGGAGAAGGAAAAGTACCGTACGTGAACGTGGGCTTCATCGGCCTGGCCGGCGTGTACACCGGGTTCAACGATCGGGGCATCATGGCCAGCGTCAACACGGCGGCCTTTTCCCCGCACGCCCAGGGAAAGGTCATCCCGGTCGGCTTCCTCGTGAAGTCCGTGCTGGAGAGCAGCTCGAACCTCGCCGAGGTCGACGTGTCCATGGCACACGCGCCGGTCTCCCACTATTTCGTCACGGTCTCCTCCCGGGACGAGAAGGATGCGGTGCTCTACGAAGACCTGGGTGACACGATCACAAAAGTCCGCATGACGGGTGGCGTGCTGCGCGTCCTGAATGCACCCGTGTCGGAAGAGAACCGGCGCGCCGGGGCATCCATCCTGTCACGGGCCGAATACAACATAGCGCGGGAGCAGGCCGTGGATTCCCTGACAGCGTCGATGCCGGAGATCCCTCTCTCCGACTGGCTCGCGGACGTGCTGGGCAACAACGACTTCTCTCACTACCGCTCGTTTCCCGTTCACCAGACTCTCCGCCAGGATTCCCTCAAGACGATCAACAACTTCGAGACCATCCAGAGCGTGGTCATGGACTGGAAGGAGAACCGCCTCATTCTCTCCTATGCCCCCTCCTACGCCGGATTCGGACCGTTTTTCGCGTACGACATCGCCACGGGCCGGCTCAGTCCGTTTCGAGATGCCGCCGCGGGCGCGCGCTCGGATGACTTCCGCGCGGACAACGCGTTCCTGTTCAGCGTCTTCGTGCTTGCGCAGCACAACGGAATGAGCCTCGATCAGGAAGGGTGGGCCCGGGTCCTGGGCATGATCGCGGCGGCGAAGCTGAATCCATTTCTCGCCGCGGATTGGACCTGCAGCGCCTCCCTCGCGCTGAAGCGATGGGACGACGCTGAGCGCGCTGCCCGACAGATCGACGCCCTGCTTCCGGACTACTACCTGGGAGCATTCCAGAGGGGAATGGCCGCGTACGGACGGAAGGACTGGCAGACGGCACGCACGTGCTTCCTGGAATCGGAGGCGCGGCCCATCAACTCGCCCGCTGGCCGGCTGGTGGCCGTTGCATACGCCTCACTGGCCTCCCGGAAGCTGAACGACAGGCAGCGGGAGGCCGAGCTGGCAGCGCGGGCCCGCCTTCTGCTGGGGCAGTACTGGGTTCCCCAGGATATCTCGGCCCAGGTGAATGCCTACCTCAACGACGAGGAAGTAGCCGCGCTTCTTGGTGACGTTGCGAAGCAGCTGGCGCGCCGCTGAGGGCTGCACCGCCAGACGCCGGGCTCCCGCGCCAACTTCGAGCCGCGTTGGCTTCTCAATCGCCTTTCCAGATCGAAGCCCCGGCTGCCTGCAGAAGCGCGTACTCACCGACGACCTCCCGGTAGCCGGCCTGAAGGCTTCCGACCTGCGCGCGCTCCATTGCGGCCTGCGCGTCCAGGTATTCGAGGTTCGTGAGCATTCCCAGGTCGTACTGCAGCTTGACCACCTCCAGCATCTGCCGGGCCTGGTCCTCCTGGGCCTTCGCCGTCTCGACCTGCCGGCGCGAAGCCTGCAGGTCGTGGAGCGCCTGGATCACCTGCGTGGTCGCGGTCCGACGGACGGAGAGCGTGTTTTCCCGGGCCGCGAGGATCTTCTTCTGGTTCTCGTCGTTGGTCCGGACGGCAAGCAGGCCCTGGAAAATGGGCACGTTGACCTGGACACCGGCGACCCAGTTAAAGGTCATTGCGTTGATATCCGGAAGAAGGCCGTTCTTGTACCCGGCCGAGGCGTGCGCGGAGATCGTCGGGAACGCGGTGAGGTAGGCCAGGCGGGCGGAGAGCTCCGCGGCGCTTTCCGCCTGGACGGCCTGGCGCACGTCGGGCCGCCGCGAAAGCGCCAGGGCAACGAGGGCGTCCTCGTCCTCCGACGGACCGGCCGGCGGTCGAAGGTCGCCGCTCAGGACGAGCGTATCCGAATCCTTCAGGCCGAGGATCTGCTTGAGGCCGAGGACCTGCCGGTCGTACTGGCTGTCCGCCTCGATGCGCTGGCTGCGGAGCGCGGACACGCGCACTTCCGTTGCCAGCTCGTCGTACCTGGTCGCTGCGCCGGTGTCTGCCTTGACCTGCGTCGCCCGGAGGTGCTCCTGGAGGTTCTGGGCCTGCTCGTCCAGCGCGGCGAGCTGGCGCTCCATGAACAGCACCGTGAAGAAACCGACCGCGGTCTGGTATGCCAGGCTCATCCTGATCTGGTCCACTCCGACGAGCGCCGCGGACACGCCGCTGCGGGCCAGGCTCACCTGCGCGCCGCGCCTTCCGAACTGGTAGATCACCTGGTTCAGCCCGAGGTGGAAATCCCAGTTGTTGGTGGGAAGAAGGGAGAAGGTCCCGAGCATCGGGAACGTGAAGCTCTGATCCGGTTCGATAAGGTTGTAGGAGCCGGAGGCGCTCACGCCGGGGAAGTACGTGCTTTCCGCTTCTCCCACCCGGGCCCGCGCCGCCTCTACGGCCGCCTGGGCTTGCTGGATGAGCGGCTGGTTGGACATCGCCCGGTTGATGGCCTGGTCGATGGTGAGCGTGACGGCGCCCCCCCCGGATGCGGCACCGGGCGCAGACGGCGAAGCGGATTGCCCAAACACGGATCCGCCGGCCGCGAGGACCATCGCCAGCGCGAGGGAAAGGGCCGGCGCACGTCGTGCGGCCCTCACTGCGCGATCTCCATTCCGTCCTGAAGCACGGCGACGTTCGAGACGGCGATCGTGTCGGCAGGGTTCACGCCGGACAGCACCTGCGCGTCCGTGGCGCTTCTCATGCCGAGGGTCACCAGCTGCCTGCGGACTTTGCCGCCGCTGACGACGAAAACGAACGCGCGGCCGTCCTCCCCATCTCCGACAGCGCTCAGCGGGACAATCGTCCCGGGGGAGCCCGTGAGCGTGAAGGAGGCTTTTGCGGTCATTCCGGCAAGGAGCTTTCCGTCATTCGCCATTCTCACGACGACGGGGAAGTACTGACCCGTAGCAGCGGCGATGGGGCCGACCTGGTCGATCCTTCCGAAGTATTCCTTCCCCGGGATGGCGTCGACAGTCACTTTCACCTTGTTCCCCACGGAGAGGCGCACGACATCTTCCTGGGAGACATTGCCCTGGAGCTTCAGCGTTGCGGTGTCGGCAATGGCCATGAGCGGGCTGCTCAGCGTGGTGATCTCTCCGGGGTTGATGTTGCGGTTGGTCACGATCCCGTCAATGGGGCTCGTGAGCGTGCTGTTGGAGATCTGAACGCGGATGAAGTTGGCCTGCGCTTCAGCCTGCGCGACCCCCGAGCCGCTCACGGTCTGAAACTGGTGGTTCGCATTGTCGAATGCGCTCTTCGCAAGGTCCAGTTTGGTCTGGGCGTCGTCGAGCTGGCTCTGCGTCACGACCTTGGTGTCGAACAGGGTCTTGGTGCGGTCATATGCACGCTGGGCGAGTTCGAGGTTCAGCTTCGCCGTTTCCACGCCGATCTTCGCCTGCGCGGCCTGGTCGGATACTCCGGCCCCCTGCGCTTCCGCCACCTTGAGCTGGGCGTTCAGCTCCTTGGTGTCGATCTGCACGAGGAGCTGCCCTTCGCGCACCCGGCTTCCCACGTCGCCGCTGACCGCTGTCGCCTGGCCGACGAGCTTCGCGTAGATGTTCAGCGTCTTGTTGGGAACCAGGACGCCGGAAAACTCAACGTTCCGCGTGATGACGCCCGTACGGACCGCCGCCGTCTTCACCGTGACCCGCGGCGCGGTCGACGGACCGCACGCCACGAGGGCCGCGGACAGGGCCGCGACCGCTGCGAGGGCCCACCGGCTGTACTTGCGATTCTTCACTCTAGCTGCTCCTTGCTCGCTCGTTGACGTGGATCTTGATGAAGGCATTCATCCCGATCATGAGGCGCGCGTCCCCCGCGTCGATGACGCTCACCTTGATGGGTATGACCTGCACGACCTTCGTGTAGTTGCCGCCGCCGTTCTGGGACGGCAGGAGGGAGAACGTGGACGCGGTAGCGCGGCCGATCGTCTCAACCCGGCCGTGGAACTTGCGGCCGTGGAACGCGTCGATCCAGACGTCGACGGTTGCTCCGATCCTGACCCGGGCAATGTCGCCTTCCTTGATGTTGGCGCTGACGTACAGCCCGTCCGTGTCCGCGATGACCGCGAGCGACACGCCGGGCGCGGCCATCTGCCCGACCACGGCGCTGGACAGGATCACCTGGCCGGTGATCGGCGCCTTGAGCACGGCCTTCTCGGCAACCACGCCCGCCACCGATCCCATGGCCTGCGGGTTCAGCGCCCCCGAGGTGAGGGCGGACCCGAGGTCCTGGCGGCCGAGGATGTCGTCCTTCTGGACGATGTCCCCCTCCTTGACGCGCCACTCGATCACTTTGCCGACGATCTCAGGGCTTACCGAGACCACGTTTGACGCAATGCGCGCGTCGTCGGTAGCCACGTACCGCGAGCCCTGGTACCAGTAGTACCCGACGATGCCGGCGGTCGCGACAACCGCGATTGCGATGACGATAAGGATGACAGTTTTTCGAGACATTCAGAAACCTCTCTTCCGGGACGTCAGCACGCGCCTACTCCGCCATGGCGGCCCCGCGCGCTTTGCCGTTCGTTCCCTTCCTGAGGAACAGCGCGGGAGGCAGGGCGAGCAGCGTGAGAACAGCGGTAACGATGAACACGTCGTCGATCGCGTTCACGAACGAGGTCTTGGCGATCAAGCCCGACAGGTACGCGAGGGCGATGCTTTTTCCGTGAGCGCCGCCACCCATGGCGGCCGCGGCGCGGGAGATCGTGTCCGTCACCGTTGGGTTCGCAGCACTCAGGCCCCAGGAAAGGCGGGCGCCGTGGACGGCCTGCCGCGTGGTGAGCAGCGAGGTCATAACAGCGATGCCGAACGAGCTGGAAACCCGCGAGACGATGTTGGTAATGGCGGATGCCCGGCCGATCAGCTCCGTGGGGATGTCGACCATGGCTGCCGTCTGGGCCGGCATCATGGCGAAAGGCATCGTCAAGCCCCGGATCATCGTCCATACCATGATGGTCGTGGTGGCCGTGGCGAGGTTCAGGTTGCGGAAAAGAAACGTGATGAAGGCGAGAAGGAGGAGCCCGGCGATGACGAGCGGGCGCGGGCCGATCCTGTCGAAGAGCCGGCCGATGACCGGCATCATCAGCCCGGAGACAAGCGCTCCCGGGAGCATGAGCAGGCCCGTCTCCATGGCCCCGATCCCGCGGATGCTCTGGAGGAAGAGGGGAAGAAAGAAGAGACCTGAAAACAGGCCGATCGTCGTCACCACGATCGTGAGATTTGCCAGGGTGAAGCTGGCGTATTTGAATGCTCTCAGATCGAGCAGGGGATTGTCTGATGTCAGCTCGAGATAGATGAACAGGATGAAGGAGAAGAGGCTCACGAGGAGGAGCATGACGGTCTTCTCGTCGCCCCATCCCCACTCGGACCCCTTGCTGAGGGCGAGTAACAGGCAGAAAAGCGCCGTTGCCGAGGTGAAGGCCCCGGCGACATCGAACCTGCCGGGATGCTTGGACTGAAACTCCGGCAGAACGAAGAACGCAAGCAGCATGCCAATCACGCCGATGGGCAGGTTGATCGTGAAGATCCATCGCCAGTCCACGTATTCGACGAGGTAGCCCCCGAGGGTAGGCCCGACAGCGGGGGCGACGAGGAGCGCAATGCCGAAGATACCCATCCCGGCGCCGATCTTCTCCCGCGGGACCATGCGGTAGATCATGGCCATCGTCGTGGGCATGATCATCCCGCCGCCGACGGCCTGGATCACCCGCGCCACGATCAGCGAGTTGAGGTCCCACGCGAAGGTGCACAGGAGGGATCCCAGCACGAACGCGGCCATGGACAGGATGTACAGTCGCTTGTAGCCGATGCGGTCCCCGAGCCAGCCGGAGAGCGGTACCACGACTCCCAGCGCGAGCATGTAGATTGTAGAAACCCACTGAATCGAGCTTGGATTGGAATTGAAGACGTTCATCATGGTGGGGATCGCCACGTTGACGATGCTCGAGTCCAGGATGGACATGAAAGCGCCAATGAGCGCCACGAGCACGGGGGCCATCCAATGATAGCCGCTGTGCCCGGCCTGCGCGTCGGTATCAAAAGCGTGGGAGACGAGCTCCCCTCCATCTCCGCTTCTTTTCATGAGCGGCTCTCCTCTGCCTCGAGGCACTGGAGAACGACGGTGAGGTCCGCCTCCAGCCTGTCCTTTACATCGCGCGGCAGTTTGCGGAAGGCCGCCTCCAGGGACCGTGTCCGTTCGCGCTTCAACATCCGCAGGAAGGCGTCGAGCTTCTCCGTGCGCCGAATGACCACGGCCCGTCGATCCTCGGGGTCCGCCTCGCGCGCGAGCCAGCCGCCCTCGGTGAGCCTGTCGAGGATCCCCGTCAGGGTGCTCGGCGGAAGGCCCACGTCGGCGACCAGTTCCTTGACCCGTCGGCTCTCCCGGTGGTGCATCTTCCACACGACGAGCATCTCCGTCATGGAAAGACCTTCGGACTGCGCCAGAGGCGCGACCGCCTTGAAGATCCGGCGATAGATGTCTCCGAGCAGCTCGAGAAGCGAGATCTCGTTCATGTCTTCCCTGCAGTCTTTCCTTTTCGGTTTCGAATTGTTCGAATTCGTAATATTCGAAAATGTAGTAATTTCGCGGAGGTGCGTCAAGCAGACCCGCGCGTTTGTCCCGCCGGCGACGATTCCGTATACTAGTCCCGGGCCAGAAGAATCCATCATGAAGACAGACGCGTCTGCCGCGCGAAAATTGCACATCGTCCTCATCCTCGCCGCGCTGCTCATCCTGCCGGGCGCCGGCTTTGCCGAGCAGCCCGCGGTGCCCGAGGGCCAGATCGGCATCCTGGAGAACCTGGGGGGGAAGGTCCCGCAGGACGCGGTGTTCGCAGACGAGTCCGGGGCCCCGGTGCGCCTCGGGTCCCTCATCGCCACGCCGACCATCCTGGCGCTCGTGTACTACACGTGCCCCAACGTTTGTGACTACCTGCTCCTCGGCGTTGCCGGAGCCCTGAAGTCCCTCGACGCGGTCCCGGGGACGGACTACCGCGTGATCACCATCAGCATCGATGAACGGGAGACAGCGGCGGACGCCCGCAAGGCCAAGCGCATTGCCCTGGAGACAGTGGAGCGGCCGTTTCCGCCGGGCGACTGGCGGTTTTTGACGGGGAGCAGGGACAGCATCAAGGCGGTCTCGGACGCGGTGGGGTATCACTTCGTGCGGCGGGCGGAGGGAATCGACCACCCGGTGGGGATCGTGATCCTGTCGCCGTCGGGAACGGTCATCCGCTACATGAATGGCGCGGTGTTCCTGCCCGCGGATCTCAAGCTCTCTCTCCTGGAGGCCTCCCAGGGGAGAGTCGGGCCCACCATCGCCCGGGTGCTCCGCTACTGCTTCTCCACCGACCCGAAGAGCCACGGGCTGGTGTTCAATCTCCTCAAGGTCGTGGCAACGGTGACCCTCACCCTGACCGCCGGATTCGTCGCGTACCTCATTGCTGCAGGCCTGAGGCGAAGAAACGGCGCCCGCAGGGCCTGAGGACGGTTCCCGGCGGCTCCAGCCATCTTCCACTACCTCTCGCCCAGGAGAAGCCTCACGTCCGTCACCAGGTCCGCCGGGGACGCTGAAGAATCGAGGGACACCCGGATGATCCCCCGGGGGTCGACAAGCCAAAACGGCGTGGAGTGAGAAACCTCATATCCTCCGCCGAAGCGCCGCGCGATCCCGTCCGCCGCGGCCAGGTCGGCCGCGCCAAGCCCCGCGGTTCTGATCTGCGCCTCGTCGGCCGGTCCCTCTCCTCCCTCACTGTCCGCAGGGGCCTTCACGCGCACGCCGATGCCGAAGTCCCTCCAGACAGCCGCGACAGCCTCCGAAGGGCCGCTGAGGAAGTGCCACTCGGCAAAGAGCCCCGCGGCCCTGCTGTACTCCGCGGTCACCTCTCTCGTGTCGCGCGCCGGGTCCGTCGTGACGGCGACGAACCGGGCGCGCCGTGCGTCCGCGCCCAGGAGTGAGATTGCCTTCTTTACCTTGATAGCGACGTACGGGCAGAGATCCGTGCAGTGGGTGTAGATGAAGGTCAGGACGACGACGCTGCCGCGGGCGTCGGCGAGGCGGAAGGCCGCGCCATGCTGGTCGTCCAGGCTGAAGTCCGGGGCAGCAACGGGATGAGTGAGGACCGTTCCGACAAGAGAGGGGGCTTGCTCGGACTTCCCCCCGGCAAGAGCCGGTGCGCTGCCGAGGACCGAGGCCGCCAGCACGAATGCGAGGAGCCGCATGCATTGAGGATATACAGCCGCGCGGGAAAAGACAAAAAAGGGCCGGCTTCCGCGCCTCCTGATCAAGGGCGCTCAAGGAGGCCGGTTGCCGGCCGTGGAAAGGGATCTGCGGGGAGCGCGCGGAACGGGGCCGCGCCTGTCGGTGCCCCCCGGCGTTGTTCAGTTCTTCAAGGAGGCCGACAGCGCCAGAATGCTGACACCCGCATATACGCGCCTGTCCGCGGGCCGGTTGCAAATTCGAGAAAAAAGACTCTTTGTCCTTTCTCGCCAGCCCCGAGGTGTTACATTGGGAAGAGTGGAAGAGATGCGGGCCGGGGCGACCGGACGAGCCGACGAGCTTGCCGCGGTAAGCGAAGTACTCCGCGGAAACAAGGACGCCTTTCGCCTGATTGTGGACAGATACAAGGGACTCATCGTGAGGCTCTCCCTCTCGTTCCTGGGCAACCGCGAAGAGGCGGAAGAAGCGGCGCAGGAGATCTTCCTGCGCGCCTTTCGCTCCCTTCACCGGTTCAGCCTGGACCGCCGGCTCCTGCCCTGGCTGTACAGCATCGCCGTCAATCACCTGCGCAGCGCGTACGGCCGGATGAGGAGGCGGGAGGACCGGGTGACCGCCGCGGATGCCGAGCCGCCGGCCGGAATCGATTCCGATCCGCAGCACCAGGTGCTGGAAGACCTGGAGCGGGCCGCGCTCCGCCGGGCGGTAGACTCACTTCCGCCGAACCTTCGTGAGGTGGCCGTTCTGTACTATTACGAGGAGCTGAGCGTGGAAACGATCGCCACGGTGCTCCGCATCGGAGAGGAGAACGTGAAATCACGGCTTTTCCGCGGCCGGCAGAAACTGCGGGAAACGCTCCGTCCGGGCACAACTCCGCCCGGTCTTCCATAGTAGTATTACCAGGGATCGAGAAGGACACATCATGGATGAGACCTGCCGGGAGATCGATGAAGCCGTCCAGCGGTGGGAACGGGAGGCCGACGCGGATGCAGACGATCTTTCCCGAATCGTCGCCCACACCCGTCAGTGCGCGCGCTGCCGGGCCCGCCATGGCGCGTTGCTGCCCCTGCTGCGCCGCGACACCGGCGAGCCGGTGCGCCGGGACCCGGGCGTGGTCGTTCCGTCAGCGGGCTTCACGGACGGAGTCATGGAGAGGATCGCCGCCGAGCATCCTCCCCGTCTTCGATCTCCTTCCCGGACTTTCCTGACCAGGGTCCTGCCCATCGCGGCAGCCGCCCTGCTGGCCGCCGGCATCGGAGCGGGCGTCGCCGTCCTGCGGGCGCCGAAGCCCGAGGCGGAAGTGCTCGTACGCTTCACCATCCAGGCCCCCGCAGCTTCCCGGGTGAGCCTTGCCGGTGACTTCAACGGGTGGCAGCCGGGCGTCCTCAGCCTCACCCCGTCCCGGGAGAAGGGGACGTGGGAGATCACGATCCCTCTTCGCCGAGGGTCGGTGTACACGTACGATTTCGTGATCGACGGCGAGCACTGGGTTGCGGACCCCGGCTCCCGCGCGCAGGTTGACGACGGCTTCGGCGGCCTGAGCTCGGTGCTGCGGCTATGAGGAGGTCATCACCCGCGCGTGCGACGCGCTTTCCTGCGAAGTCGCTCGTGATCCCCGGAACATTCGCGGCGCTTCTTCTTCTCGCAGGACCCATGACCGCCCGGGCGGACGAGCTGGCCGCCTGGTACGGCTCTGACACGCGGTCCGCCGCGTACTCCTCAATCCGGGATGAGCTGCAGGAGGTCTTCTCCCAGGCGAGAAAAGCGCAGGTCCCCCTCTGGGTTCTCGGGGAGAAGCTCCGGGAAGGGGCGTGCAAGAAGGTCTCTGCTGATACGCTCCTGCGGTGCGTCCGGGGAGAAGAGGCGCGGCTGGAACGGGCCCAGAGCATCCTCGCGCGTGCGCAGGTTGCGGGGGCTCGTCCGGGTACCCGCGCGGCGCTCACGGGCACGGGGGAACGGTCGTTGAAAGCCGTGGGGATCTACCTGCGGGCGGGACTGCCTGACCCCCTGGTCGGCGACCTTCTTGCAGCCGGCGCCGCGACGCCGGGAGGTGAGGATGTGGCGCTCTCTGCCTGCGAAACCATCGTGACGCTGAGAAGCCTCGCGCGTGTCGCTGACACGGATTCCCTGGCCATCGGCAAGCTCCTCATTGCGAAGTCAAGCGAGCCTCTGGGATACGCGTCCCTGGGGCCCGTCTTTGCGCGGGCACGAGCCCGGGGCTTGAGCAATGATCGCATCGTCAAGGATGTGGTCATCGCCAGCCTCTCTTCGGGAGGCGGAGCCGCTTCCATGAACGAGCTCATTGAGAAGTTCCCGCAGCCGGCCCCGCGCGTCGTTCGCGCGCCTGCCCCGAAGAAGATGGAGGCGCCGCCGGCGGCAGCGATGTCACCTGGGCCGCCCGCCGCTGAGCCCTCGACAACAACGGTGACGCTGCCGCCGTTGCGGGTCACCATTCCGCCGGGCTCCTCGACGGGCCGGACGCCGGGCGGGCCCTCGGCCGGAGGGATGCCGGGGTTCGCAGCGCCCGCGTCCCAGGGTCCGGCGCCCGCATCCATGGGGCCGTCGAGCGGGGGAAAGTCCGGAAACTAACGGGACTCCAGGACGTAGCCACGCCGCGCCAGCGCGAGCGCCTGGTGCGCGTTCTGTTTCCACGAGGAGGATCGCCACTCTGGGAGTCGTCGCGGCTGCACGTGCGGAAGAAGTACTTCAGGCCGCGCTCGGTCAGCCGCACGGCCGTTGCGCCGTAGGCGATGCTGACCATCTTGCGTTTCTCTGCCAGCGCACCCGTCTGCGGCTGGCCGGCGTCGTCCTCCACGACGATCTGCACCTGGCGGCCGCCGAGGATGCCCCCCTTCTGGTTGATGAGGGCGGCGGCGATCTCTGCCGACTGCTTGGCCATCTCGCCCTCGTACGCCCACGGCCCGGTGATGGGCCCCCGCAGTCCGATGAGGACCGGCGGCTTGTCGGCGGCGAACCCGGCGAACGCCGACGCGGCAGGGCAGTGAAGGAGGTCGCCTAGTTCGTGGATCCTGCCGGCCGGGCGGTGGCAGCCTCACCCCTGCCGACGATCCTCTTCAGCTCAGTGATCAGCATTTCCGAGAGCACCAGGAGCAGAACCGCTGCCTGGGGCAGAAACGTCTCCCACGTACGGAACATTCCCAGCGCGGGCACGGAGGGCAGCGCGGTCTCCTCGTGTGACGAAAGCGCGCCGGCAACCTGGAGCGCATGGAGGCTCTCCCCGGCGATCTTGAACGCCAGGTAGTAGATGAGGAGCGTGGCCGCCAGGAAGAACCAGCGCAGCGGGAGCCGCACGCTGAAGCGGATGATCAGGAAACCGACCACGACCAGGACCGCCAGCGCTCCCCCGATTCCGGCAAGCAGGCTCGCCAGGGGGATTGATCCGGCGATGCCGATGTAGAACACGACCGATTCCGCCCCCTCGCGGAGCACGGCAAGACAGGCGAGGCTGAACAGGGACCACATGCTGCCGGCGGCCAGCGCGCCGCCGACCCTGTTCTTGATGAAGGCGTTCCAGGACTGCAGGCCGGACCTTCGGTGCAGCCAGGCGCCGACGGTGATCATGAGCGCCACCGAGGCAAGCCCGACAAAACCTTCCATTCTTTCCCGTGTATTGCCGGCGGAAGCCGCGGACACGACGAAGACGAGAAGCACGGCGAGCAGGCAGCTCGCCAGGATGCCCACCCCAGCACCCGACCAGATCCAACCCGTCCCGTGGGGCGCACCGGCCTTGCGCAGCATCGCGAGCAGGGCGGCCAGGACGAGAAGGGCTTCCATCCCTTCCCTGAGGAGGATCAGCCCGGCGTCCCACGCCGTGTAGACCGTCCCTCCCTGCTCGAGCCGTCCGAGACGGTCGATCATTCCGTTGACGAGAGTGGTGGCTCGAGCGCGGGCCTCGGGGCCGGACATGAGCAGGCCGGCGGCCGCGCTCATGTCTTCCTCAGTCTGCCGGTAGGCGTCCTCTGATCTGGTCTTCACCGTGCCCTCTGCGACGGGCCAGGCGGCGATGAATTCCTGCATGAGGTCAGCAGCCTGGCGCTGATCGTCGTGTGCCAAAGCCTCCCGAACGCCCTGCAGCCGGCCGACGAGGTCCTCGATCCCGGGAGCGGGGGCCTTGCCGGAGGGACTTGCGGGTTTCTCTGCTCCCGGCGCGCCGTTCAAAGCCGCGACGAGCGCCGTGAGGGCAGTGCGCGCCCGTAACAGGTCGGGTGGCTGCGCTTCCAGCGCCGCGCGGCTTCCGTCGATTCCCGCTTCCGCGGCCGCATACTTTGCGGGGTCTGCCGCGTGTGCTGCATCCTCTCCGATGCTCCACAGCGCCTCCACGATCTGCATGGCCGCGGCAGCTTCCGCGGAACGCAAGTCCTGGACATAGTCCAGCCCGTGCGCCGCCCCGGCAGCAAGAGCGCCGAAGAACGGGGCGTCACCGCCGTCCAACCCGGGCGCCTTGGCCGCTTCCCGCCAGGCCACAAGCGCCTTTGCCAGGTCCGCGAGCGCCGGGCCCGCGCGGCCCGCTGCGGGGCGCGAAAGCGCCGCCTGCGCAGCGACCAGCGCCGTCTCGACGTCCTGCGCCTGGCGTGTTGCAGGCCCGGCCGCGGCGCGCCAGCCCGACGCGAAGGCCTGCAGCTGGTCCATGGCGTGCTTCCAGTCGGCGCCGGAAGCCTCGGCGAAAGTCCGTTCCAGCGGAACGAGGATGCTCGTCTTCGAGGAGTCGCCCGACTGGGCGAATGCACTGGTGAACGATCCGAGAAAAAGAAGCAGGACGGCACATTTCCGTGCGCCCGCGGAGAGCGTCAGCATGTCACTGGACATCGAATATATATGACAAATTTAGTCAGAAATAGTCAAGAAGTTTATATGTATTAAACCGGGCCAGGCGATCGCGGGGCGGTTTCGTATCTGATGTGCGCCGCCTTTTCCGACGGCACTGACACGGCGCGCGCGTCGCCGGAAAGCCGCACGATGCCGGCCCGGTTGCTTTCAACGCGAAACGAGGCGCCGGGCCGTATCCCCCGGGAGTGACAGAAGTCCAGCATGCGGGGGATCTGCTCCCCCTCCTCGGTGATGCGAAGGATCCGGATCCGCAGGCCCGCCGGAGCGTCGATGAGCTTCGGCGCTGTCAGGAGCTTCCTTTCCATCTTCGAGCCCGGCATGGGATTGCCGTGGGGACAGGCCTGGGGAGAGCCGAGTCGCTTGTAGAGGTGCTCCGTCAGGTCCGCGCTGATCTGGCTCTGGAGGCGCTTTGCTTCGTCGTCCGCCTTCTCCCATGGGAACTCGAGGATCCGTACGAGGAGGTGCTCCAGCAGAAAGTGGCGGCGCAGCACGGTGACCGCGAGCGCCCGGCCCCGCGGCGTGAGCTCGATGTTTTCATATCTCACCTGCCGCGCCAGGCCGAGCTTCTTGAGCCGCCCGAGAGCCTGCGTGACGGCAGACCCGCTCACCCCGGTCCACGCGGCCAGGCGGGAGTTGCTCACCCTCCCGTAGTCCCTCTGAAGGATGTAGATCCCGCTCAAGTACTCGGCGGCCGCGGGGAACCGCTCATGCACCTCTGCGGCGTCGATCTCCACCGGCCCACTATAGCACGGAGCCGGCCGTTCGTTGACATCGGCGTTCAGCGGGATGTACGTTCAACCGGTGGGGGGGCGGCGTGGCAAAGAAAAAGACGGTTCACGAGTTCCAGCAGATGAAGAGGGAAGGAAGGAAGATCGCGTGGCTCACGTCATACGATTTTCCCACGGCGCAGTTCGCCGAGGCCGCGGGCCTGGACATGCTCCTGGTTGGAGACTCCCTGGGCATGTGCGTGTACGGCTACGAGGGCACCGTCCCGGTGACCATGGACCAGATGATCTACCATTCCCAGGCGGTCCGCCGCGGGGCCCCGAACACGTTCGTCATTGGAGACATGCCGTTCATGAGCTACCAGAGCTCCGTGGAAAAAGCGGTGGAGAACGCCGGGCGTTTCCTGAAGGAAGCAGGCTGTGACGCCATCAAGCTGGAGGGCGGAAAGCGCGTGGCAAAGGTCATCCGCGCCATCGAGGATGCGGGGATCGTCGTCATCGGGCATATCGGCCTCACGCCCCAGAGCTCCGGGCAGCTCGGCGGGCACAAGGCGCAGGGACGGACAGCGGAGGCGGCGGAGCTGGTGGTTGAGGACGCCCGCGCCGTGCGGGAGGCCGGGGCGCAGATGCTCCTCCTGGAAGCGGTCCCGCCGGAGCTCGGCGCATACATCACCAGGACTCTCACCATCCCCGTGCTCTCCATCGGCGCCGGCCCGTTCTGTGACGGGCAGCTTTTGATCGTATCGGACCTCATCGGGCAGTTCCAGGCGTTCACGCCGAAGTTCGTGAAAAAGTACTGTAACGTCGCGGAGGTCGTGACCGAAGCGATGAAACAGTACTGCGACGATGTCCGAAAAGGCGCATTCCCCGAGGAGAAGCACTGCTACCGGATGGCAGACGGGGAAGAGGAGAAGTTCAACGCGTTGATGGCCCGCCGTTCTTCCTGACGCCTGCTCTCAACGGCCCGCCGCGGCTCGTCCAGGGCCCGCCGTCACTGTCCGGCAGAATGGGGCCTCCTTGCTCGAGCATGCGGGCATGGAGGTGATGGTTCCGGGAGAGATCCTTGTTCTCACTGAGGATCAGGCTGTGCACGATGGTGATCTGCCGGGCCGGGGGCAGGAGCGCGGACTCCAGGAAGTTTTCAAGGATCTTCACCGTGTAATACCCCTGCAGGATGGGGTTCTGATCCACCACTGCCGTGAGGACGTTCTTTTCCAGATAGTGATTGGAGGAGGAGTCCAGGTCGTGGAGGACCACGAGCCGCCGGGACGCCGGCTGGTCTTCCAGGGCCCGGATGAACTGCGTGTTGTAGGCCGAAATGAGGTAGATGGCATCGAAGTCCGCCGCTCGCGTGCCCAGGAGCGCGCGGATGTGCCGTTCTGCCCCGGGTGATCGGATGCCCTTCGTGATGTACGCGGTTTCGTGCTCCACGTTACCGAACGATCTCTCCATGACGTCTTGGAACCCCTCATAGCG
Source organism: Spirochaetia bacterium (assembly GCA_035542415.1). GTDB lineage: Bacteria > Spirochaetota > Spirochaetia > SZUA-6 > Fen-1364 > Fen-1364. The sequence goes on along the minus strand of DATKLM010000175.1, from coordinate 12,455 downwards.
CAGGGCGTTGATGTCCGGCGCGTTCGCGTCAGCCCGGCCTTCTGCCTTTGTCGTGAGGACGAGCACCCGGGGATGCCGCAGGAACAGGAGCGTCTTGCCGATGTACTCCGCCGCGAGCCTCCCGCCCGCCCGGTAGTCCGGGCCGACGTAGCACATCCTCCCGCTTTCCGGGGCGTCCACGTTCAGCGTCACGTACGGGAGGCTCGCCGCGGTGATGCGGGAGATGATGTCGTCCATCCGATAGATCCACTGGTTCACGAATCCGACGGCCTCCACGCCATCGCGGATCTCCTGCTCCAGGAGGCGCAGGTACATCGCGGAGTCCCTCTCTGCCACCATGTGGTAGTTCACCCGGTAGTTCAGCGGCTGGATCTGTTCGGCGGCAATGGAGATCCCTCTGCGGATATCGTTCCAGAAGTAGCGCGGCAGAGAGGAGGAGAAGACGGCGATTTTGCGCACGCGGTTGCGCAAGAGCACCTGGGCGGCCTTGTGCGGCACGTAGCGGACCTTGCGCGCGTAGGCCAGGATCCGCGCTCGGAGCTTCTTCGACACGTATCCCGAGTCGTTCAGCGCGCGGTGGACCGTGATGAGGGGCAGGTCGAGGGCGCGGGCGATTTCCTTCTGCGTTATTCCCATGCCGGTGGCCTCCGGAGTATCGCACAGCGCATTGCCGCTGAAAAGCTCCCGGGCGCTCCGGCCCGAATCGCGGTTTTTTGTTGACAGCCCACGCCGGATATGATAAACGAACATCATATTCCGGGGAAGCCAATGCCCCGGGAGAGACCTTCGGAAGGAGGAAAGGCTATGAAGAGATCTGTTCTGGCTGCGTCGCTCATCGTCCTGTGCGCAGCCCTGCTTTCAGCCCAGGGGAAAGTGACCCTCAAGCTGTTCTTCTACAGCCCCGAGCTCACGGACCAGTACAACGACATGGCCCGCCAGTACCAGGCGGAGACGGGGAACACGCTGGACATCACGGTGAACCAGGCGGACTACGTGACGCTCCTCCGGGCCAAGCTCAACTCCGGCGACATCCCGGACGTCTTCATGAGCAGCGCGTACGCGGACAACTCCACGTACAAGGACTACGTGTACGACCTGACGGACGCTGACTTCATGAAGCTGCTGGAGGCCTCCGCGCTGTCGGGCGTAACGGTGAACGGCCGCATCATCGGCTATCCCTTCCTCGTGCAGTCGCACAGCTTCATCTACAACAAGAAGATCTTTGCGGACGCCGGGATCAGGACGCTGCCGCGCACCCTCACGGAATACGAGGCCGCCGCGCAGAAGCTCCAGGCCCGCGGGCTCCAGCCCTTCGCCACGGGGTTCAAGGAGTGGTGGGTCCTCCCGCAGACCGCGTGGCAGGTGCTCGCGCCTATCCGGGATTCCTTCGGCGGCTACGCCGGTTTCGTGGACAAGCTGAACAGCGGTGCGCTGAAGTTCAAGAACATCAAGGAGATGGCCACGGTGTTCGACGTTCTGGACCTGATCAAGAAGTACGGCGGTCCCAAGCCGCTGGAGTCCGACTTCAATGACCAGTGCTCGTCGCTTGCCACCGGCAAGGCCGCGATCATCCACCAGGGCAACTGGGCGGAGGACACGATCCGCAAGACCACCCCGGACATCGAGATCGGCTACCTGCCGGGGCCGACGGCCGGGCCCGCCGACAAGGCGGGGATCATGTATGATTCCAACCAGACCATCCGCGTGGCCAAGGACGGCCAGGTGGAGGCGGCCCTCGCGTGGCTGCGCTGGCTCACCACCTCCGCGTACGGGAAGGCCTGGATCCCGGACAAGATCAAGCAGATGTCCCCGATCAAGGGCTCCAAGGCCCCGAGCGCGCAGCTCGCGCAGGCCACGGTGGCCATGCTCGGCGCCAAGGTGGCGAGCTACCCCTGGTACTACCAGATGTTCCCCACCGGCACCGAGCAGGGCCTGGGGATCATCCTCCAGGGCTACTGCGCCGGGCAGACCAGCCGGCAGCAGACCCTGGATGCGCTGGACGCGTCCTACACGAAGATCGTGAACGCATCCAAGTAAGTGCTGATGCCACGGAAGCGGCCGGGGCGTTCAAGCCCGGCCGTTCTTGTATCATACGGGTGATCCCATGACTGGACGCACACGGGCCGGCCTCAGGCGCGGCCTCGAGCTTCTCTGGATGACAGCCCCCGCGGTGATCGTCATCCTCGCCTTCGTCGAGATTCCTTTCCTGATGAGCATCACGTACTCCTTCACGAAGTGGAACGGTCTCGACAAGGCCGCGAAGTTCATCGGTCTTTCCAACTACGCCGAGCTTCTCACGAACGATCCCGGATTCGGCAGCGCCATGATCTTCACGCTGCTGTTCACCGTGCTCGCCGTGGCGGCCATCAACGTCGTGGCGCTCCTCCTCGCGGTGATCCTGGACATGAAGATCAGAGGGAAGAACATCCTCCGCGGGGCGTTCTACATTCCCAATATCATCAGCCTCATCATCATCGGCTACGTGTGGCGCTTCATCTTTTCCCGGGGATTCGACTCCCTGGGCGCTCTCACGCACCTGGGGATCTTCCAGCTGAGCTGGCTCGGGGACTCCCGCCTCGCGTTCGCCAGCGTGGTGCTGGTGTCCGTGTGGCAGTCCATCGGCTTTTACATGGTCATCTACATCGCCGGCCTGCAGACCGTCCCCCGGGAGCAGCTGGAGGCGGCGGTGATCGACGGCACGGGCCCGGTGAGCCGGTTCTTCCGGATCACGCTCCCGCTCATCATGCCTTCCATCACGGTGGCCGTGTTCTACTCCGTCTCCAACGCGCTGAAGACGTTCGACGTGATCTTCAGCCTCACCTTCGGCGGGCCGGGAACGGCAACGACGAGCATCGCGCTGGACATCTACAAGACGGCGTTCAGCGACAACCGCTTCGGCTACGGGACGGCCAAGTCCGTGGTCCTGTTTCTCCTCATCCTCGTCGTGACGGTGACGCAGCTGAACGCTTTCAAGCGCCGGGAGGTGCAGGCATGAGAGCTCCCCGGGGCGCCTCCGCCGTTTCCCTTCTCATGGCCGTGATCGCGCTCGTCTATCTCTACCCGCTGATCCTTGTGGTCATCAACTCCGTAAAGACCTTCTCGGAGATCATGGCGAACGTGGTGGCGCTGCCCACCCGGCTGCACGGGGAAAACTTCGCCAACGCCTTCGCCCTCATGCGCTACCCGAACCTGTTCCTCAATACTCTCGTCGTGACGGTCATGGGAACCGCCGGCGTGGTCCTCCTCGCTTCCCTGGCGGGCTTCAAGCTGTCCCGAACGAAGACGAGGGTCAGCTGGTTCATCTTCCTCCTCTGCGTCGCGCCCATGATGATCCCCTTCCATTCGTTCATGATCGCGCTCGTGAAGGTGGCAAAGACCCTGCACCTGACGAACTCGATCTGGGGCCTCGGCGTGATCTACTGGGGCCTGGGCGTGCCGCTGTCTCTTTTCATGTACCACGGTTTCGTGAAGACGGTGCCCACCGAGCTCGACGACTGCGCAGCCATCGACGGCTGCCGCCCGCTTCGCGCGTTCTTCCAGGTGATCTTCCCGCTCCTGCAGCCGGTGACGGTGTCCGTCATCGTGATCAACGCCATGTGGATGTGGAATGACTTTCTCCTGCCGCTCCTGATCCTCAGCGGCGCCAAGAAGTCCCTCACGCTCCAGCTCGCCGCGTACAACTTCTTCGGGCAGTACAAGATCGAATGGCAGAACGCCATGGCGGGCGTGCTTCTCACCATCACGCCGGCAATCATCTTCTACGTCATTCTGCAGCGGCACATCATCAAGGGCATGGTGGCCGGCGCCGTGAAGGGTTAGCACCAAGAAGGGTTAGCACCAAGAAGGGTTAGCAAGGGAACACGATCATGAAATTCACGGACGGGTACTGGGGACTGAAGGAGGGCGTGCAGCTGTTCGCGCCGGCGGAGACGCGCGACGTGCGCATCGGAGCGGACTCTGTGACGGTGTTTGCCTCCTGCAAGCTCATCCGCCACCGAGGAGACACCCTCAACACGCCGATGCTGACGTTCACGTTCAGCTCCCCCCGGGAAGACGTGATCGCGGTCCACGTGTGCCACTTCAAGGGCGGTCGGCGCCGCGGCCCGTCCTTCCAGGTGAACGCTGATCCCCGGCACGCGCCGAAGATCGAGAGGACCGAGGAGGCGGTCACGCTTTCCAGCGGCAGGACAGCAGTCCGCGTCAGGACTTCAGGCGCCTGGGCCGTCGATTTCACCTTCGAGGGACGACGCATCACCGGCAGCGGGGAGAAGCACGCCGGCTACATCCTGGACGCTGCCGGCACCCCGTACATGCGGGAGCAGCTCACCCTTGGCGTCGGTGAATGCGTCTACGGCCTCGGAGAGCGGTTCACGCCGTTCGTGAAGAACGGCCAGGTGGTGGACACCTGGAACGAGGACGGCGGCACCTCCAGTGAGCTCGCCTACAAGAACGTTCCCTTCTATCTCACGAGCGCAGGGTACGGGGTGCTTGTCGCGCATCCGGAGAGGGTGTCCTTCGAGATCGCATCAGAGACCGTAACCCGGGCACAGTTCTCCGTGCCGGGTGAGGAGCTGATGTACTTCGTCATCGGCGGCGGCACCGCGCGGTCCGTACTGAGGACGTATGGCGAGCTCACCGGCCGGCCCGCCCTTCCGCCGGCGTGGTCCTTCGGCCTGTGGCTGACCACGTCGTTCACCACGGAATACGACGAGAAGACCGTCACCTCCTTCATCGAGGGAATGAAGGAGCGGCAGGTCCCTCTCCATGTCTTTCACTTCGACTGCTTCTGGATGAAGGAGTTCCAGTGGTGCGACTTCGAATGGGACTCCGCGCAGTTCCCCGATCCGACGGCCATCCTCGCGAGGCTCCGCAACCGCGGCCTGCGGATCTGCGTCTGGATCAACCCGTACATCGCCCAGAAGTCGCGGCTCTTCGATGAAGGCATGGAGCAGGGGTTCCTCGTGAAGAAGCCCGGCGGAGGGGTGTGGCAGTGGGATCGGTGGCAGGCCGGGATGGGTCTCGTGGATTTTACGAATCCCGAGGCAGCCGCCTGGTACAAGGGCCGTGTTGGCGCGCTGCTCGACGCCGGCGTGGACTGCTTCAAGACGGATTTCGGCGAGCGGATCCCCGTGGACGTGGTCTGGCACGACGGCTCCGACCCGCAGAAAATGCACAACTACTATCCCTACCTCTACAACCGCGCTGTCTTCGAGACGCTGCAGGAGAAGCGCGGGCCGGGCAGCGCCGTGGTGTTCGCCCGGTCTGCCACCGTGGGCAGCCAGAAGTTTCCCGTCCACTGGGGAGGCGACAGCTCGGCGACGTACGAGTCAATGGCGGAAAGCCTTCGCGGGGGCCTCTCCCTGGGGCTTTCGGGCTTCGGGTTCTGGAGCCACGACATCGGGGGGTTCGAGAAGACGGCGACGCCGGACCTCTACCGGCGCTGGACGGCGTTCGGCCTGCTCTCCTCCCACAGCCGGCTGCACGGAAACGAGTCCTCTCGCGTGCCCTGGCTGTTCGGAGAGGAATCCACCGAGGTGCTGCGGCACTTCGTCCGGCTGAAGTGCCGGCTGATGCCCTACCTCTACGCCGCTGCCGTCGAGGCCGCGACAGAGGGCATCCCGGTGATGCGGGCCATGATCCTGGAGTTCTTCTCCGACCCCGCCTGCTCCTACCTGGACCGCCAGTACATGCTCGGGCCGTCCCTTCTCGTTGCACCAGTTTTCCGCGATGACGGCACCGTCTCCTACTACCTCCCTGCCGGAAGGTGGACGAGCATCATCAGCGGCGAGGCGGTGGAGGGTGGCGCGTGGCGGACGGAAAGGCACGGGTACCTGAGTCTTCCGCTCCTGGCAAGGCCGAACAGCGTCGTCGCAATGGGCAGCAATGACGTCCGGCCTGACTACGACTATGCCGACGGCGTGACATTCCATGTGTTCGAGCCTGCTGACGGCTCTGAGTGCTCGTGCGTCGTATGCTCAACCGACGGGAAGGAAGAGGCCTCCCTGGCAGTCCGCCGCAGGGGGGACACTCTCACCATCACCCGGAAGGGGCCGGCAAAGCCGTGGAGCGTGTGCCTGCGAAACGTGAAGGAAGTCCGCGGCGTGAGGGGAGGGACATCACGAAGCGCGCCGCTGGGAGTGACGATCAATCCCGAGAAAGGCGCGGACACGCTGGTCGTTTCGCTCTAGAGATCGCGCTTTGCGCGATCCGCCGTTGTTCAGTATTTTCAGACCCATGAGAAACCCCAGACCCATGGTCCTGGCCGGGCTCCTTGCCCTGGCCCTCGCTGGAGCGGGAGCTCCCGCCGCATCCGCCGCCGGCTTCACCGTGACGTCATCCGCGATCTCGGGGCCGTCCGAGACCGGCTTCGACAGCGGCCTGATGTCCGCCGGACGGCTGGACGCGCAGTACGCGGCCGGGGGCGTCGGACCCGGCAATCCGAAGTCCTTCCCGTTCTCCTGGAGCAACGTGCCCGCTAGAACGAGGGCCCTCGCCCTGATCCTGGATGACCCTGATGCGAGGCCCATCCTGGCCTCCCGGGGAATCAAGGCTCCCTCGTTCCTCCACTGGACTGCCGCGGACATCGATCCGTCACTCGGCGGTCTGCCCGCGGACGCCTCGGCAAGCTCGCCGTCGTTCGTGCAGGGAAAGAACGGCGCGGGCCAGCCCGGCTACCGGGGGCCGCAGCCGCCGGCGGACTTTCCTCCCAACACCGGCAAGCGCCTTGTCCACATCTACCGCCTGGCTCTGTTCGCGCTGTCGTCTCCCACGGGCCTGAAGGACGGCTTCACGCTGGACGAGCTGAAGAGCGCCATGAAAGGCAGGATTCTCGGGCAGGCTGAGCTGAACATCAGCTACAGCAACGACTGATCCCGGGCGCGAACCGCCCGGCGCTTCACTTTTCCCGGAGACCGCGGATGGTCGACGTGGTGGACCATCCCGGCACCACCGGGATACGGGCAACCTTTCCTCCGTAGCCGGCCACGAACCTCCCGCCCACGATCCGGTTCGCCGCATAGTCCGAGCCCTTGGCGAGCACGTCGGGCCGGAGGGTGCGGAGCACTGCCATCGGGTCGGTCTCCGTGAAGATGAAGCAGGCGTCGACGCATCGCAGGCTGGCAAGGATGTCCGCCCGCGCGAACTGGGGAATGACCGGCCTGCCGCGGCCCTTGATGGCGCGCGTGGAATCGTCGCTGTTGATCCCGACGATGAGCGCATCACCGAGTGCGCGCGCTCCCTGAAGGAGCCTCAGGTGCCCGGCGTGCAGGAGATCAAAGACGCCGTTCGTGAAAACGATCTTCCTGCCGCGCTCCCGCAGTCGGTCAGCCATGTGCTTCAGGCTCTCGGCGTCGATGACGATCCGCGAGCGCGATTCTTCCCGGGCAATGCGCGAGAGCGCCCGGCGGACTTCAGCCAAAGAGCCGCCCGGCAGCGTGCCCCGAAAGCCGAGGTCCGGCGCTCCTCCGATGTACCAGGACGCATACCATTCGATCCCGTGCTCTTCCACGTAAGACCGGACACATTCGGGACGGATCGGGACCACCCGGTAAAGGCGCGAAAGCCTCACCGGAACGAGCTTCATCACCGCGTTGTCAAACTGGGCGGAATCCACGAAAATGGCGCGGCTCGTGAAGACCGAGTCCGCTTTCACGCGATGTAGCGCTCCCGGGAGAGCTTCCCGTGTGCGATCTTCAGCTTCCGGTCGATGTCGATGCCGTAGGGGCACAGAGGCGTGAGATCGCTGTAATCCCGGGACGGGTCCACCTTCTGCGCAAGAGCCTCGTACTCCTGCCGGGCGGTGTCCTGCTGCTGGAACCACGCGCGGAGCCGCTCCCGCAGAGCGTAGCGGGCCGCGTCCGTGACCCGCTGATCGTCCATCTGCCGATCAAAGAGTCCTTCCAGCAGGAACACCGTCTGCGGGTCGAACCCGTTCACGCGGCATTTCCCGCACAGGCGGCAGACGTAGTCTCCCAGCTCGGGGGCTGAGTGGTACAGTGACTCCTTCTCCGCGTCCGTCATGGGAGTGAAGCCGGCAGCGATTTTCATGTCCGTGTCGAACATCTGCCGCGAATTGATTCCCGCCACGACAGTGGTCACGGGAAGGCTCAGCGTGTAGCGGAGGGCAGGCTCGGGAGAACGGTAGAGGTAGCCATCTGCCAGGGATTTCATGGCGATGACCCCGATGCCCTTTTCGATGCACTGCGGCAGGACCGTCCCTTCCACGGAGGGGTAGTTGAACCGATCGAAGTAATTGAAACCGGTCATCACGACGTCGAAGTCGAACTGGGACAGCGCGTACAGACCGGCATCAGGCCGGCCATGAAAGCTCACCGCGATGAATCTCGCCTTGCCGCTCTTTCTTGCATGAACGGCTGCCTCCATGGCGCCCCCGGGGGCCAGGACCTGCTCGGCCTCTTCCTTCTTCTGAAGCGCATGGATGTAGATCACATCCACGTGGTCGGTCCTGAGGTTGCGCAGGCTCGCCTCAAGCTCGGCGGCAAAGCTGCTCCTGGTTCGCTGCGTCGACTTGGTGGCCAGGATGTACTCCCCGCGTTTCTGCGATACCGCGCGCCCGATCTTGATCTCGGAGATTCCGTCCCCGTAGCTCGCCGCGGTCTCGATGTAGTTCCCGCCGTGGTCCAGGTATGCGCCCAGCAGCCGCCCCGCTTCCGCCGAGTCGATCTCCACGAGGTGAAATCCGCCGAAGCCCAGCACCGAGAGATCGACGCCCGTCCGGCCCAGCCGCCGTTTCTCCATCTCATCCTCCCCGCACCGCTGCCGCGGGCAGCGATTCCTCCCGCTCCAGCCCCTGCTGCTGCCAGAGCGTGTAATACAATCCCTTCATTCGAAGCAGATCAAGGTGCGATCCCTGCTCGACAACGCTCCCTTTCTTCAGAACGACGATCCTGTCCGCGCCTGCCACGGTGGACAGCCGGTGGGCAACGAGGAGCGTGACGAACCGAGGCCGCGTGCGGATGATCTCGTCGATGGTGCGCGTGATCTCCTTTTCCGTCTCCGTGTCCAGCGAGCTGGTTGCCTCGTCGAAGATCAGGATATCCGGCCTCCTCAGGAGAGCGCGGGCGATGGCCAGGCGCTGCCTCTCCCCGCCGGAGAGCTTCAGTCCTCCCTCCCCGATCCTCGTGTCCAGCCCCTGCCGCGTCCTCTCCAGGAGACCGTGCAGCTGGGCCGCCCGGAGACTCTCCACGCATTCGGCGTCCGTGGCTTCCTGCCGCACGAACCGCAGGTTGTCGCGGATGGTGCCAGCGAAAAGCTCGATGGACTGCGGCACGAAGCCGACCCTCATGCGGAGCATGTCGTAGTTCACTTCCCGTGAATCCACGCCGTTGAAACGGATGCTTCCCGTATCCGCCTCGTAGAGACCGAGCAAAAGCTTGATAAGCGTGCTCTTCCCGGCTCCGGAAGGTCCGACGAACGCGACGCTCTCCCCGGAGCGCGCGGCAAAGGATACCTCAGTCAGCGCCGCTTCCCGGGCGCCGGGATGGCGGTAGGAGACACGGGAAAACTCCAGGGACTCGATGCCGTCGGGGATCGCGCCGCCCGGGTTCCGCGGCGCCGGCTGCTGGGAGAGGATGCGCTGGAGATTCTCCAGGCTCGAGCGCGTCTCCTGGTACTTGGCGATGACCGTCCCGATCTCCCCGAGGGGCCCGAAGATGAAGAACGAGTACATGAGGAGGGAGAAAAACTCCCCGAGGGTGACGAGCTTGAGGTACACGAGAACGAGCATGAGAAAGAGCAGGAGCGCACGGGACAGGTTGATCGCCGTGCCCTGGAAGAACATCAGCATCCGCACGGTGCGCACCTTGGCCAGCTCGAGGTCCAGGATCTTCTGGTTCGTCGAGTTCAGCCGGTCGATCTCCTGCGTTTCCAGGCCGAGGCTCTTGATGAGCTCAACGTTGCGCAGGCTCTCCGTCGTGGACCCTGCCAGCGCGTTCGTCTCCGCGAAGATCCGCCCCTGCACGGTCTTGATCCTGCGCCCCAGCGCGGAGAGGAGCACGACGAGCACCGGTGCCAGGGCGAGAAGCGTGGCCCCGACCAGCCAGTGCACGAAGAAGGAATACACCATCACGATCACGAACGTGAGGCTGGAAACGAACACGGTGTTGATCGACTGGCCGATCATGTCCCGGCTGTCCGTGCGCGCCTTCTGCAGCTGCTGGAGGACCGCGCCGCTCTGCTGGTCCTCGAACGCGCGGTAGGGAAGGCGCATGGAATGGGCGATCCCATCCGCGTACATCCGGGCGCCCACGGACTGGGATGCGACGTTGATGAAGTAGTCCTGGAAGTTCTTTGCCAGCCTGCTCACCATGGCAACCCCGACGAACGCGAGGATGAGGAGGCCGACGCCGCGGATGAAGTCCGGCCGCGCAATGGACGACAGGTGGGTGGCGTACCTGTCCACGATGATGCGGAAGATCTGCGGATCCATGAGGGAGAAGGTCTGGTTGACGATGGCGAGGACCACGGCGAGCGTGACGATCCTCCGGTGGGGCCGCAGGTAGGAGAGGAGGAGCTTCATATAGGGAAAGAATACTACCTGAAGCCTCCGGCGGTCACGCCGGGGGCTGATCCGGCGGCGGTACTAGTACAATTCTTTTCGTTTTCGGTACCCCGGTAACTTCCTCCAAGCCCCGGCGACGGGTAGGATCGCGCGGGCTGGCAGAGATGGATAAAGCATCTTCCATGACGGGCGCGATTCTTCCCGGCAACAGCACTGTGGAGCTCCGGGAACATGCCATCCCGACGCCGGGGCACGGGCAGGTGCTCGTCAGGACAAAGTCCTCCACGATCTGCGGCTCGGACATCCGCGCAATCTACCGTGAACACCTGGGAAAGGGAGCGGAAGGCTACCAGGGGGTCATTGCCGGTCACGAGCCCGCGGGCCAGATCGTGGACGCCGGTCCTGGTCTTCGACGCTTCAAGGTCGGAGACCGGGTCATCGTCTACCATATCTCGGGATGCGGCGTGTGCCATGACTGCCGCATGGGCTACATGATCTCCTGCTCCAGTCCCCTTCGCGCCGCCTACGGCTGGCAGCGAGACGGCGGCATGGCCCCCTACATCCTTGCTGACGAGAAGGACCTCGTAGCGCTTCCTGGCTCCCTGAGCTTCACGGACGGCGCCCAGGTGGCGTGCGGCTTCGGCACCGTGTACGAGGCGCTGGAGAAAATCGGCGTATGCGGCGACGACGCCGTCCTCGTCGTGGGACTCGGGCCGGTCGGGCTTGCGACGCTCATGCTGGCCCGCGCCATGGGCGCCCGGCACCTCGTGGGAGTGGAGGCGCAGAAAGCCCGCATCGAGCTTGCGCGGAAGCTCGGGCTCGCCCAGCACGTGCTTGAACCGGGGCCGCATGCGCTGGAGAAGCTCAAGGACATCACCGGCGGCCGGGGATTCGAACGGGCCATCGACTGCTCCGCGAACGCGGACGGGCGGGCGCTGGCAATCCGCGCGGCCCGCCAGTGGGGGAAGATCGCGCTCGTCGGAGAAGGCGGCACGGTGTCCTTTAATCCGAGCCCTGACATCATCCACGACCAGAAGACCATCTACGGCTCCTGGGTCACCTCGATCTGGCGGATGGAGGATCTCGTCGAAAGGCTCGTGCGGTGGGGCATTCACCCCGAGAGTCTTGTGACACACCGGTTCCCCCTGGAGAAGGCCGGGGAGGCGTACCGGCTCATGGCCGCCGGTGAATGCGGCAAGGTCGCCGTGGCATTCGATGAAGAGCTCCCGCACCCGACATGACGGGAGCGCATGATGATGGCTTCACGCGGCTTCCGTGGAATCCACGGAGCTGCTTATGACTCGTCCCCGAAGGAGGAGAGTATGAGGAGAGTCTCAGTGTTTCTCGTGTCCGTGCTCGCTCTGACCCTGTTCCTGGTGGTCGGAGCCCAGGTGTTCGCGGAAACGATCAATATCGCGTTCGCGAACAATCCCATATCCCAGGCGCTGGCCAGGCTGACGAAGGAAAAGTACAAAGCCCCCGATGTGACCGTGAACATCGCGGTGCTCCCGGAGAACGACCTGCGCCAGAAGCTGACAACGGAAGCCTCCGTGGGCGGCACGACCTACGACATGTTCTACATCGGACCCTACGAGGCGCAGACCTGGGCGAAGAACGGCTGGCTCGAGAACCTGGAGCCGTACTTTGCCGCGCTCAGTCCCGACAAGGCGAAGTGGTACGACCGGGCGGACCTGATCCAGGGCATGGTCGGTTCGCTTTCCCTCAAGGGCCAGGCGTACGCCCTGCCGTTCTATGGTGAGAGCTCCTTCATCATGTACAACAAGGAGCTGTTTGCCGCCAAAGGTCTGAAGATGCCGGACGAGCCGACGTGGGACCAGATCTATGATCTCGCCAAGAAGATCAACGATCCGGCAAGGGGAATCGTCGGCATGACGATGCGCGGCGCTCCCGGCTGGGGCATGAGCGGCGCGCCTTT
>DATKLM010000174.1:0-11248 GCA_035542415.1 Spirochaetia bacterium | reverse complement strand
CCGCGAGGCCGCACCCAATCTATTCATTATGATACATATAATTACCTTGGACGAAATGCCGAGGCTCGCAAAACGGGCCTCATCGTCTGCTTTTGTGTCATCTGGTGTCTGATTTTTATATCCCGCGGAGCGAAAAAAAGGGGAGAGGCTCACGCCCCTCCCCTCTCCGCTCGCTCGGACCCTTAGTACGCGTCGTTGACGTACTTCGCCACGTTGTCGGCGGTGACGACGATCGTGGGCTCGATGTTGTCCTTGGGGAACGTCTTTCCCTGCAGCATCGCCTTCGCCATGGCAAGCGCTTTTCCACCCATCGTGGGCAGGTACGACATGGAGGCGCCGTAGACCGGGTCCCTCACGGACATCAGCGCGTAGGCGGTCTTGGACCCCCCAAAGCCCGTGATGAACTTGATATCGGTCCTCTTGGCGCTGCGGATCTCGGTGAGCGCGCCGACCGCCCCCTCGTCATCCTGGGTGTAGATGGCGTCGATCTTGGGATACGCGGGAAGGATGTTGGACATGGCCTTCCTGCCCGCTTCCTGGTTGAACTCGCCATCGCCCTCCACCAGAACCTTGATCCCCGGGTAGTTCTTCTTCAGCACCTCCATGAAGCCCTCGTAACGCAGCTTGTCGATCGGGCTGCCCACGTAACTGCGGAGGATGGCGATCTGTCCCTTGCCCTTCAGCCGGTCGCCGACGTACTTGGCCGCGTTCCTTCCGCCCTGGGCGTTGTCGCCGCCGTAGAACACGGTGTACCCGTCGTTCGCAATCGGCCGGTCGATGACCATAATCTTGGTTCCGGAATTGTAGATCTCATTGACGATCGGAGTCTGCAGCGTGCCGTTGCCCGGCAGAACGCAGATCATGTCGTAGCCGCCTTCCTTGAAGGTCTGCAGCATGTTGAGCTGGTCCGCGTCGTCCACGGCGTTCTTCACGGTGATGTCGAAGTTCGTTGTGTCCTTCGCCGCCTCCGCGAGCACGGAGTCCAGCATCTTGGCCTGCCACGCGTTGTTGGCCGGCGGCAGGGAGACAGCGATACGGAACTTGTCCGCGAAACCAGTCACGGCCGTGAGCAGGCAGAGGGCCAAAACCAGGAGCACGAAGATTCTCTTCATGGTCACTCCTCCTTGAAAACGTGTATTCTCACACTCGCTCTCTCCTCTGCAGGAGCACCGCGAAAAGGATCACCGCCCCCTTTACGGCGCCCGAGAGGTAGGGCGAGATATTGAGCATGATCATCATGTTGTTGACGATCCCCAGAATGATGAACCCCACGATGGTCCCGACGAGCCGTCCCTTGCCGCCGACCAGCGACGTGCCCCCGACGATGACCGCCGTGATGGCTTCAAACTCGTACTGGCTGCCCGAGGTGGCCGCGGCCACCGCCACCATGCGCGACATCTCCATCGTGGCGCCGATTCCTGTGCATAGCCCGACGAGCATATAGGTGATGATGCGGATGCGGTCCACCTTGATACCCGAGAACCGGGCCGCGTTCTCGTTGCCGCCCACGGCGAAGACGTACGTGCCGTACTTCGTTCGGGTAAGCAGGATGTGGAACAGGATGGCCATGACGATCACGACGATGAAGGGAATGGGAATATTGAAGAGCGAACCGCTGCCGATCCGGTTGAACTCGGGCACGTTGTTCCCCATGATCGTAGCCCCGCGGCAGATGTACATTGTCACCGACCGAGCGATGATGCCCACGGCCAGCGTGACGATAAAGGGCGGCAGCTTGGCCTTGGTGATGACCGTTCCGTTGACGAACCCGAAGGCCATGGCCACCGCGCAGCAGGCGAGGATGGCCACCGCAAGGGGCAGCGCAGGGCTTCCGTCCGGATTCTTCATCCGCTGCAGGAATATGAGGACGGCTCCCGCAGTAGCGAAGACCGGGCCGCTGGACAGGTCGATTCCGCCGGCAATGATGACGAACGTCATGCCCAGGGCGACGGACCCCACGATCGAGGTGTTCCTCAGGATATTGAGCAGGTTCCCCGGGGTCAGGAACCGGGGGGCGGCCAGCCCGCAGATTCCCACGATGAGAAAGAAGACCACGACCACGCTGTAGGCGCGCCAGATGCCCTTGATGAACTCCAGCAGACGGTTCTCCGATCGCGCCTCAACTGCCCGCATCGTTCTCCCCCGCACCCACGTCTGTCGCGTAGGACATGACTTTCGCTTCGCTCAACTCGGACGCCGCAAGAGTCCCGGTGATCCGTCCCTCGTGCATCACGATGACCCGCTCGCAGATCGTGAGGACTTCGGGCAGGTCGGAGGATACGATGACAATCGCCACCCCCTCCGCGGCCAGTTCTCGGATGATCTGGTAAATCTCCTGCCGGCTTCCGACGTCTACGCCCCGGGTGGGCTCGTCCAATACCAGCACCTTCGCGCCCGAGAGCAGCCACTTGGAGAGGGCCACCTTCTGCTGGTTTCCGCCCGAGAGGTTGCTGACAAGCTGCGCCGGGCTGGTGCATCGGATAGCCAGCCGGTCCACCATCCGCTTCGCGTTGGTCAGGGAGCGGGCCCGGCCCTTGAAAAGGCCTGGCGTCTTCAGCCAGCTCACATAGTTGGAGTTGTCCGTGATGTCCCGGCATCCCACGAGCCCCGTGGCGTTGCGGTCCTCGGTCACGAACCCGAGATCGGCCCGGATGGCGTCCAGCGCGCTGCGGATGGTTGCGGGCTTTCCCCCGATGAACACGCTGCCGCTCTTCGACCGCCGCATGCCGAAGACCACCTCCATCAACTCGGTGCGCCCCGCACCGACCAGCCCGCTGAAGCCTAGGATCTCCCCCTTGCGGACCTTGAAGCTCACATCTTTCAGCAGCTCGTCGGTGACGTTTCGGACCTCGAGCATCACCGCTTCGGGGTCGCCCGCGAAATCCGAGGCCTTTGCCGTCTGCACCTGCCGGCCCACCATGAGCGCGGCGAGGTCCGAGGCGGTCACCTCGGCAACGTCCTTCACCGCGACCAGCGAGCCATCCTTGAGAACGGTCACAGAGTGACAGACGTCGATGATCTCCTTCAGCCGGTGGCTGATGTAGACCGCGGCGATCCCTTGCGCGCTGAGGTTGGCAATGAGATCGAAGAGGATCCTCGTCTCCTTGCCTGTCAGCATCGAGGTGGGCTCGTCCATGATGAGCAGGGACACGTTGAAGGAGATGGCCTTTGCGATCTCTACCATCTGCTTCTGGGCGATCTTCAGGTCCCAGACTTTCCGTCGGGGGTCGATCTTCTCGCCCAGGCGTTCCAGGATCGCGGCAGCTTCGTCATGCATCCGCTTGAAGTTGATCAGGCCCGAAGCGGATCGCGGCTCCCGACACAGGAAGATGTTCTGCGCCACGGTGAGCTCGTCCAGGAGGTTGATCTCTTGATGGATCATGGAGACGCCGAGGTTCTGCATCTCCATGGGAGTGGCGTTGCGCCGGACCGGGCTCCCGCGAAGCACGATCTCCCCGCCGTCGTGTGCGTGGATTCCCGACAGGATCTTCATCAGGGTGGACTTGCCAGCGCCGTTTTCGCCGCACAGCCCCATGATCTGGCCCTTGTTGACAGCGAAGTCCACCTTGTGGAGGACCTCGACGCCGAAGAAGCTCTTGCTGACGCCCCTCATGCTGAGCATTTCGGCGCCGGTCATTTTCTCACCATGGGCTGATGCGACCTCGCTAAAGATTGACGCTGTTGTTTCCTGTCACTTTTTTGTTATTGTTATTGTTTATTGGTTTCTATTCTAGACACTCGATTCTGGTTTTGTCAACACCCACGACGTTTTGCCCTTTTCTTACATTTGACAAACCGTCCCGGATCGTTTAAGAAGCAGAGCAGGGGGGACTGGACGTGGAAAACTTCACATTCGCCAACGGGACAAAGATCATTTTCGGCAAGGGGACCGAAGCTGAAACTGGAAAAGAGGTCAGGAACTGGTCAAAAAAGATCCTTCTTCACTACGGGAAGGACAGCATCAAGAAGTCCGGCCTGTATGACACGGTGTGCCGCTCACTCAAGGACGCAGGGGTGGAGTGGATTGAGCTGGGAGGCGTGCTGCCCAACCCGCGCCTGAGCCTGGTCCATGAGGGCATCAGGCTCTGTCGCGAGAAAGGCATCGACTTCATCCTCGCGGTGGGCGGCGGAAGCGTCATTGACTCCGCGAAGGCCATCGCCGCCGGCGTGCCATACAAGGGGGACGTGTGGGACTTCTACATGAGGAAGGCCGCCATCGGGGACATCCTGCCGCTCGGCGTCGTGCTGACCATCCCCGCGGCGGGGAGTGAGAGCAGCAACGGCTCGGTGATCACCAACGAAGACGGCCTGCTGAAAAAGGACGCGGGCTCCGAGTCGATGCGCCCGAAGTTCGCCATCATGGATCCCGAGCTGACGTACACGCTCCCCGCGTGGCAGACCTCCTGCGGAGTGGCGGACATCATGGCCCACATCATGGAGCGATATTTCACCAACGTGACATCGGTGGAGCTCACCGACCGGCTCAGCGAGGCGACCATGAAGACGATCATCCACCACGCGCAGGTGGTTCTGAAGGAGCCAAAGAACTACGATTCGCGGGCGGAGATCATGTGGGGTGGGACCATCGCCCACAATGACCTGCTCTCCACGGGACGAATCGGGGACTGGGCATCACACATGATCGAGCACGAGCTGAGCGGGATCTACGACATCGCCCACGGCGCCGGGCTGGCCGTGGTCTTTCCGGCCTGGATGAAATACGTCTACAAGCACGACGTGCCGCGATTCGCCAAGTTCGCCTCGCGCGTGTGGGACGTGGACTACAACTTCGACGCCCCGGAGTCCACGGCGAAGGAGGGGGTCCGCCGGCTCGAGGGCTTCTTCCACGACATCGGCCTGCCCGTGACCCTGAAGGAACTCTCCATCAAGGCGGACAGGTTCGAGGAGATGGCGAAGAAAGCGGTGGCGCGCGGTCCGCTGGGCAACTTCGTGAAGCTCCAGGCAAAGGACGTCGTGGAGATCTACAAACTTGCGCAGTAGGGGCGGCTATACCTTCTCCCAGGTTCCTGATTTCTCGGACCGGAAGAGCGCGTCCAGCACCTTCATGTTGTTGATGGCGTCCTGGGGCGGCGTCGGCACGGCGCCGCCTTCCCGGACCGCCCGGGAGAAGCTGTCAAACATCGCCTGGTACTGGTCAGCGGCCTGCGTGAATACGGCGCGCTGTCCGACGCCGGTGGTGACCGTGAGCTTCATCGGGGAATCGGGAAACGCGTTGAACGGAAGGTGCACGCGCAGCTCGCCGTCCGAGCCGATCACGTCCACCTTCTGCCACCCGAACGTCTGCGTGCCCACGGTGAATGTCGAGCGGGCCGATCCGAAGTCCAGGATCCCGGATGCCAGGATATCCGTCTTGAGCTTCGGATCCCGCTCCACGAGGCTCACCACGCGAAGCGGCTCCCGGCCGATCATGAACCGCGCGGTGGAGACCGCGTAGCAGCCGATGTCGGGAATGCCGCCGCCGCCCATGTCCAGGATGTTGCGGATGTTCTGCGGGTCTTTCAGCATGTAGGTGAACAGAGTCTGGGTTGCGCGGATCTCCCCGAGCTCTCCGGCCTTCACGATCTCCCGCGCCCGCTGCCACTGCGGATGGAAGCGGTACATGAACGCTTCCATCACGAGGACTCCCTTCTTCTCCGCGTGGCGGATGGCGTCCTCCGCCTCGCGGGCATCGAGAGCAAAGGGCTTCTCGCACAGGACGTGCTTCCCGGCGTCAGCGCACTTCTTCACCCATTCCGCGTGGAGATGGTTGGGCAGGGGAATGTACACGGCCTCGATCTCCTTGTCGGCGACGAGCTCCTCGTAGGACCCGTACGCCTTCGGAATGCCGAAGGCGCGGCCGAAATCTGCCGCGCGCTCCTTCGAGCGTGAAGCCACGGCGCGCATGTCCACGAGCGGGCTCTTCACGACGTACGTGTGCACGCGAAGCTGGTAGTGCGTGGAAACCGACAGGACTCCCCAGGCAACAGGTTTCATGGTCACTTCCTTTCCTGAGTCTCGTTTACAATGGAGCGTTCGGATGGACCCGGAGCGCTCTCCCGTTGGGCACCGACGCGGGATCCTTCCCGCCTGGCGCGGCTGCTCCGACTGACGCAATTGTCAGGGAGGCCGGAAGGTCAGTCCGCGCCGTGCCGGTCCAGAAGCACGGCACGTAGATCGACCCGTTCCAGTAGTAGCCCGCCGTGTAGATGGTGCTCCCGACCACGAAGATCGACGTGGCCCAGGCGCTGTGGACGCCGTCACCGGAGAGATCCGTCCGCGTGCCGTTCACCCAGTAGCAGGGGATCTGGATGCTTCCGTTGGAGTAGTATCCGGAGCAATATATGTTCGCGCCGGATCCGGTCTCGAACACGGACGTCGCTATGGCGTCATGGACTCCGTCGCCGGGCAGGTCTGTGGTGCCGACGCCGCTCCAGGAGCGCGCAATCCAGAACGTGCCGTTGAAGTACTGCCCTGCCGTATAGACGTTGCTGCCATCGACGAAAATCGACAACGCAACCGCGCTGCCGCCGGGAAGATTTGTTGCCGAAGTTCCCGTCCAGTAGCATCCGACCCACCCGACGTTGTTGTAGTATTGTCCGGCCGCGTATGTCGTGCTGTTGTACCTGGAGACACCGTAGGCATTCGCGCTGTCCGTCGCGCTTGGTCCGCTGGCAAGATTCGTTCCCGTCCACGAGCAGGGAATCAGGTTCCCCAGGCTGTTGACGTAAGAACCTGCGGCGTAGATCGTGCCGCCCGAGACGGTGAGAGAGTTCGCGGAGCCGGGAACGCCCGGAAGCGCCGCGCGGCCCATCCCCGTCCAGACGCAGGGGATCCAGTTGCTTCCGTCGAAGTACTGCCCGGCCGTATAGATGATTCCCCCGGCCACGCTGATGGAATAGGCAGCGCCGCCAGAGGAGGCGGTGCCCCCCGAGTTGTACATCGGGCCGGTACAGCCGGCAAGGAGCAGCAGGGAGAGAAGCACGGCCTGGTGGGGCTTCATCGTCAGTGAGGAATTTCCTATCAAATTCGTCGATCGGCAAGGCATGAGCGGAGAATCCTGATCCCTTCCTCGATGCGCCGGGGCGTGAGCATCCCGTAGCCCAGGATGAGGGTGTCCGCCCACCGCCCCTTGCGGATGGCGTGCTCCTCCACGGGATATACCTTTGCCCCCGCCTTCTCGATGCGCTCGATCACGGGGGCCGTGAACTTCCGGCCGGGGAACCGCGCGCACAGGTGGAGCCCCGCGGAGCTGCCCAGGACCTGCGCGGAGGCGCCGAAGACGCGCCCCAGCGCGTTCGTGAGGGCCTGCCGCAGCGCGCGGTGCGCCTTCTTCATGGTGTGCACATGCCGCACGAAGTGTCCGTCCGCCATGAACCGGGCCAGCACCATCTGCTCGAAGGAGGAGTTGTGCAGGTCCGTGAACCATTTCACCTCCCGGCCCCGGTTGACCAGCTCGGGAGGAAGGACGATGTAGCCGATGCGGAGCCCGGGGCACAGCGTCTTGCTGAACGTCCCGATGTACACCACCTGCTCGGGATCCAGGCCCTGGATGGAGCTCACCGGCGGGGAGTCGTAGCGGAACTCGCTGTCGTAGTCGTCCTCCACGACGTACGCCCCGCGCGCCCGCGCGTACTGGAGGAGCTTCGCGCGGCGCTGGATGGGCATGGTCACGCCCAGCGGGAACTGGTGGGACGGGGTGACGTAGATGAAGCCGGGGCGGGCGCGCGGGGGGAGCGCATCGACATCCATGCCGAGCTCATCCACGCGCGCCGGGATGATCCGCCCGCCGAAGCCGGCCGCAATGCTCTGGATGTCGGCAGTGACGGGATCCTCGAGGATGCAGGCGTCACGCGCGCCGCGCAGGAGCAGGCGGCTCACGATCCCCACGGCCTGCGTGGTTCCGCCGGTGACGAGGATCTGTTCGGGGTGGCACCGCACGCCGCGGTAGGCGGCGATGTAGCGCGCGATCTCCCTCCTCAGCTCGGGCCGGCCCTCCGGCTGGCCGTAGGAGAGGTCCAGCGGAGTGAGGCTGCCCCACACCTCCCGCGTGAGGCGCTGCCAGGTCCTCACCGGAAACATCGACAGGTCCGGGAGTCCCGAGCGGAAGTCCACCAGCTCCGGGTGGAACGGCCGAAAGCCCACGCGGCGAATGGCCCTGAGATCCGGCAGCTCGCGCGGGCTGAATGCGGCTCCCGTGGCAACGTAGGTCCCCGCCCCGACGCGCGCTTCCACGTAGCCCTCAGCGGTGAGCTGATCGAAGGCGTCCAGAACGATGTTTCGCGACACCCCGAGGTCCGCCGCCAGCCGGCGGGTGGAGGCCATGCGCGTCCCCGCGGGGAGGCTTCCGGAGAGGATCTGGCCGCGCAGCCGGTCGTAGATCTGCCGGGTGAGGGGGGTCTCCGCTGCCCGGTCCAGCGATACGAACGACATTCTCCCTCCTTCGAGTGGTACCATGAAATATCGACGAAAGTGGCTCTTCTGTAAACCACCTCGCCGGGGCATCCTTGGCACACCATGAGCTCGGATGCGTCACGCCGGGAGATGCTCGGCCTGGTTGAAGTCGTGCTTGCCATGGCGCTGGCCGGCAGCACCGTCGTCGTCGGGAAGCTGCTCGCCGCGCGGGTCCCGGTCTTCCTGTCCGTCGAGCTGACGCTGCTGGCCGCGCTGGCGGCCGTCCTTCCGGCGCAGGCAGTCCGCTGGCGGGAGCTTCGCCTCCTCACCGCTCGTGAGCTTCTCTACATGTTCCTGCAGGCCCTGTTCGGCATCGTCCTGTTCCGCGCCTTCACCCTGTCGGGTCTCCGCTTCACGTCCGCGGCGAGCGCAGGTGTCATCACGGCCGCCGCGCCTGCCGTCATGGCCCTGCTGGCCCGGCTGGTGCTTGGAGAGCGCATGGGACGGGCCGGCGCGCTCGGGGTTGCCCTGGCCGTGGCGGGGCTTCTCCTGGTGAACGTCGGCGGCCTGGCATCAGGCATGCGCGGCGGCCATCTGGCGGGGAACCTCCTCGTTCTCGCCGCCACCGTGTGCGAGGCTCTTCTCACCATCTTCCGAAAGCGATCCGGAGGCCGCATCGGCTCCGTGACCAATACCACGATCCTCGTCGCCATGAGCGCGCTGATGATCCTGCCGCTGGCCCTCCGGGACCTGGGGAGGTTCACGCTGGGGCAGATCGGGCTCGTGGGGTGGATCTCCGTGATCTACTACGGGGCCTTTGCCACGGTCATCGCCTACATCCTCTGGGGTCACGGAGCGCTTCGCATCCCGGCGAGCCGCACGGGAATGGCCACGGCGGCGCTGCCCGTTGCCGCGCTGCTCCTGTCTGCCCTGGTGCTGGGAGAGCCCCTGCGGGCGGCGCACGTTACGGGGTGCGCGGCGGTGATCGCGGGTATACTGATCGGGAGGAGACGCAATGATCGAAATGTCAGAGACGCTGAGGAAACGCTACCCGGGGGCGGTGATCGGATCGCTCGTCGTGAAGAACGTCCGCGCACCCGGCTCTCCGCCTGAGCTCGACAGACTCGCGGCCGGGATCGTCTCGGAGCTGCGCGGGCGCTTTGCCGCGGGAGGGAAGGACGCGCTCAAGGCGGACCCGGTGATCGCCGCGTATGACGGCTACTACCGGCAGTTCCGAAAGACGTATCACGTGGCGCTGCAGCTCGAGTCGATCATCTGGAAGGGCCGCGGCATCGAGTCTCGGAATCCTATCGTCAAGGTGATGTTCATGGCAGAGCTGAAGAACATGCTCCTCACCGCGGTCCACGACCTGGCGCACGTGGTCTTCCCCGTGGGAGCCGGGCTCGGGACGGGGTCGGAGGAGTACGTCGCCATGGGGGGAGAGACGCGCGCCGTCAAGGAAGGGGACATGATGATCTCGGACGCGCAGGGCATTCTCTCCAGCATCGTCTACGGTCCCGATCAGCGAACTGCTGTCTCTGCCGGTACCTCGGATCTCCTTTTCTGCGTCTATGCTCCGCCGGGCGTCGGTGAAGACCGTGTTGGCTCTCACCTGGAGGATATCCGGCGTTTCATTGCCATTGCCGCCCCGGAGAGCCTTTCCGACTGAGACCACCCTCTCGCAACTCCATCCGCTTTCATGCATGATCGAGCCACGGGGACAGTCCCATGCAAAAACCTCGGACCGAGATCAGTCTCCGGTACATGCTCTCCATCGCCGCGCCCATGGTCGTCTCCCAGGCATCGGAGACGATCATGCTTTTTTTCAACCGCTGGGTTGTTTCCTTCCTCGGTGCAGACCACATTCCCGCCTCGATGAGCGGCGGCCTTTCCTCTTTCGTGTTCACCGCGTTCTTCGCCGGGATCACCGGCTACGTCAACGCGCTTGCGGCGCAGTACCACGGCGCGGGGCGTGAAGACCGCTGCGTGCAGACAGCGTCCCAGGGGTTCTGGCTCGCCATCGCCTTCTATCCCTTCCTTCTGCTCCTGATCCCCGCCGGCCACAGCCTCTTCGTCCTTGCCGGCCACGACCCGCGCCAGGTGATGCTTGAGTTCTCCTACTACCGGATCCTCATGCTCGGGTCCTTCCTCTTCCTGTTCCAGAGCGTGCTCGTGGGGTACTTCATCGGGATCGGGAGGACCCGGGTCGTCATGACGGCGAACCTCCTGGGCATCCTCGTAAACCTGCCGCTGAACTGGTGCCTCGTGTTCGGGAAGCTCGGGCTGCCGAAGCTCGGAATCGAGGGGGCGGCGCTGGGCACACTCGGCAGCGCGCTGTTCATCGTGGCGATTCTCTTTGTCTCCTACCTCCGGGGGCCCGGCTACCGGGCAGCCGCGTCCACAGGGGTCTGGATGCCCCGGCGCGACCTTCTGTCCCGGCTCATCCGTTTCGGACTTCCGGCAGGCGCGGAGATGTTCATCAACGTCTTCGCGTTCAACGTTTTCGTCCAGCTCATGCAGTCGTACAACGAGCGGGTGGCAACGGCCGTCACGATCACGTTCAACTACGATCTCGTCTCCTTCATCCCGATGCTCGGAGTGGGGGCGGCCACAACAGCAATTGTCGGCCACCGCATGGGTGCCGGGGACCCCCGGGGCGCGCGCAAGGTGGCATACCTCGGCCTGAGGCTCGCGTGGGGGTACGCGGCGTTCGTGGGCATCATCTTCCTCGTGGGTGCGCCGCTGCTCGTGCGGTTCTTCGCGGGCGGCTTCACGTTGGAGGACCACGCGGCTATCCTGCCCATCGCGCAGACCCTGCTCCGGCTGGCGGCGCTCTACACCATGGCGGACGCGGGCA